>NZ_JBHXSA010000016.1:0-195337 GCF_042716475.1 Streptomyces sp. NPDC058671
GCCCCGGGACCGCGTCCCGGGGCGGCTTCCCGTACCGGTCAGACCATCTCGGGCATCTCACCGACGGTCGTCCTGACGTCGATCACCGCGAACGTGGCGCCCTGCGGGTCCATGATCGCGGCGTAACGGCCGAAGGGGCTGTCCAGCGGCCCCAACACCTTCCGCCCGCCGAGGCGCCCGGCCGCCTCGACGGCCTTGTCGCAGTTGTCCACGGCGAAGTAGACCAGGATGTACGGGGGGACCTCCGGCGGGAACTCCTCCGGCATCACCATCCGCCCGAGCAGCGGATCGGCGCCGAGGTCGAAGACCCGGTAGTCCGCGTCGCCGTCCCGCATCGTCCTGGAGCGGTAGCCGAACACCGTGGAGAAGAAGTCGTCCGCCTTCCCCGGCTCCCGGGTGAAGACCTCGGACCACACGTACGAGCCGCTCTCGCCCTCCAGCTCGAAGCCCTCGTGCGTACCCCCCTGCCAGATGCCGAACACGGCACCCGACGGCTCCCGCGCGAGGCACATCGAGCCGAAGTCGTCGACCTGCATCGGCTCCATCAGGACGGTGCCGCCCGCGCTCCGGATCCTCTCCGCCGTCGCGGAGACGTCGGGCGAGGCGAAGTACAGACACCAGGCCGACTGCGGCTCCCCGTCCTGCCCCGGCATCGGCGGAACCACGGCCGCGACCGCCTTGCCGTTCTTGTAGGCCTGCGTGTAGTTGCCGAATTCCGATGAGGACTCGCCGAAGGTCCAGCCGAGCACGTCGCCGTAGAACGTCTTCGCACCCTCGACGTCGGTGAACATCGCGTCGGTCCAGACCGGCGTGCCTTCAGGTCGTACGGCCATGACGGTGACTCTCACTTCCCAGTCGATGACGTGTTCCTCCGAGCCACGCTAGTCACGCTCGCCCCGGCCCGCTCGGTGACACCGGCAGCCGGCCCATGGCATAGCGGTGGTACGGCCCGTCGGGCAGCGGAAGGTCGGGACGCCACATCCGCAGCACCTGGGCGGACGGCAGGAACAACGCCTCCGGCAGACGCTCCGGGTCCGTCCACTCCCAGCGCTCGATCTTGTCCGGCTCGGCCGCGGCGGCGACGCCACGGAAGGCGCGCAGCACGGTGGCGGCAGTCATCCGGGTCAGCCGCGTGGAGGTGAGGGAGTCCAGGATCAGCCCGATCACCCGCACGTCGGCGGCGGCCGCGACGAGCGTCGTCTCCTCGGCCAGCTCGCGGACCGCCGCGTCCTCGACGGACTCGCCGGGCTCGACCATGCCGCCCGGCAGCTCCCACACCCCGGAGCGGTGCAGCCCCAGGAGCACCCGGCCGGCCTCGTCGGTCACCACCACCCCTGCCCCGAGAGAGGCCTGGGCGCGGGGCGGCTCGACATTGCGCGGGGCGGCGGCGGCCCGGTCTGCGGAGTTCATGATCCTCTTCTACCAGCAGCGTTCCCCGCATCGCCACAGCGTCACGCGTCCGCCGGGGGGACCACCGCCACCGGGCAGTGCGCGTGGTGCAGGACCGCGTGGGCGACGGAACCGACGAGCAGCGACCCGAAGCGGTGCCGGTGGTGCCGGCCCACGACCAGCAGCCCGGCGTCCCGCGAACCCTCCACGAGCAGGCCCGCCGCGTCCCCCGGCACCGCCACCGGGACGAGAGCGACCTCGGGCCGGCGCGCGGCGAAGGGCCGCAGCCGCTCCTCCTGCTCCCGCCTCGCCTCCCGTACGAGCTGCTCCTCCATGTCGTCCGTGAAGGGCATCGGCGGTGGGACCTGGAGCGCGGGGGAGGGGGCGACGACCAGGGAGCCCGGCTGGGGAGGCAGCCGGAAGACCGTCACCGCCTCAAGCGGTACGCCCCGGTGATGAGCCGCCTCGAAGGCGAAGGCCACCACCTCGTCCGGAGTCTCCTCCGTGTGCAGGCCCAGCAGCACCCGCCCCGCCTCCGCCCCGTCCTCAGGGGCGGCCACACGGGCCTCGTGCGGGACGACGACGAGCGGACAGGGCGCCGCCGCCGCCAGCGTCCTGCTGGTCGAACCGAGCAGCAGACTCGCGAAGCCGCCGCGCCCCCGGGAACCGGTCACCAGGAGCCGCGCGTCCCGCGCCGCCGCCGTGAGGGCGTCGGTCACGGACCCGTCGAGCGACGCGTACCGCACGGGAAGGACGTGCCCGCGCTCCTCGACCGCGGTCCGCACGGCGGTCACGACGGTGTCGGGCAGCTCGGGCGACGGGCCGAGCGAGGCGATGCGGGCCGCCCCGAGCTGGAGGGCGTCGGAACGCACGTGCGCCACGACCAGCGGCGCCCCCAGCTCGGACGCGGCGCTCAGGGCCCACTCCAGGGCCCGCAGACTGTGCTCGGAACCATCCACGCCGACGACGACCGGTGGCTCGGACGCGGTGCCCAGGTCACCCGGGTGGGCACTCGTAGGGGAAGCACTCATGCGGGAATGACTCCCGCGCCCGGCGCCGCGCCACACCCGTCAAGGGCGTGACGCGGCGCGGGAGGACGATCAGGCGTCCTGGTCGCGGCGGGCCCGCTCCGCGTCGCGCTCCTTGATGCGGACGGTCTCCTTGCGGACCTCCGCCTGGGTGGCCCGCTCCTTCTGGAGCCACTCGGGCGACTCCTGCCGCAGCGCGTCGATCTGCTCGGTCGTGAGCGGGTCGGTGATGCCGCCGCGCGCGAGACCGGCGATGGAGATGCCGAGCCGCTGCGCGACCACCGGGCGGGGGTGAGGGCCGTTCTTCCGGAGCTCCTGGAGCCAGGCGGGCGGGTTCGCCTGGAGCTCGTTCAGCTCGGTGCGCGAGACGACACCCTCCTGGAACTCTGCGGGGGTGGCCTCGAGGTACACACCCAGCTTCTTCGCCGCGGTGGCGGGCTTCATCGTCTGGGTGTTCTGGTGCGACGTCATGGTGCCAAGGGTATCGAGCGTGCGGGCGAGTTCCGACCACGGCAGCTACCGGTAACCTGGCGGAGTGACAGGCTCGGACGCTTCCCCCTCGGACTCCCCGGCGGTTTCCCCCGCGGTCCCCCCCACCGACACCCCCTCCGGCACCCCCGCGTTCCGGCTCGCCTACGTGCCCGGAGTGACGCCCTCGAAGTGGGTGCGGGTCTGGAACGAGCGTCTGACCGACGTGCCCCTGACCCTTCTCGCCGTGACGCCCGCCGAGGCCTTCGGCGCGCTCCGGGAGGGCGAGGCGGACGCGGGCCTGGTCAGGCTGCCCGTCGACGGGGACGACCTCAGCGCGATCCCGCTCTACACGGAGACGACGGTCGTCGTCGTCCCCAAGGACCATCTGCTCGCGGCGGCGGAGGAGGTCTCGGCCGACGACCTCGCCGACGAGCTCGTCCTGCACCCCCTGGACGACACCCTGGGCTGGGAGCAGCCGCCGGGTCGCCGGGCGGAGGAGCGCCCCGCGACGACGGCCGACGCGGTCGAGCTGGTCGCGGCGGGCGTCGGCGTGCTGGCCGTACCCCAGTCGCTCGCCCGGCTGCACCACCGCAAGGACCTGACCTACCGGACCCTGACCGGGGTCGCCCAGTCGCGGGTGGCCCTGTCCTGGCCGGCCGCCGACGAGGCCCCCGACCTGGTGGAGGAGTTCATCGGCATCGTGCGCGGCCGCACGGTGAACAGCACGCGGGGCCGCCGCGCCGAGGCCGAGAAGGGCCGGAAGCAGCCGAGGGACCAGAAGGAGCGGAAGGCCGCCAAGCCGGCCAGGGCGGGGAAGCCGGGCTCCGGCTCCCGTACCACGGGCAAGCCCGCGGCCCGCAAATCCGGCGGCTCCGGCCGGGGCCGCACCGGCGGAAAGCCCCGCAAGCGCTCCTAGGAGTACGTCGTCACGTGGGGTGACTCTCCTCGTGGCGGGCACCTTCCGGCTTCGTGCTGCCGGGCGCCGTCGCGTGCGGCTGCGGCCGGGGTGGTGGACCGGTGAGGCTGTCGGACCAGGGCCCCGTCACGGTGACGGTCCGACAGCCCGGGAGCCCGGCGCATCTGCCTGCCCCCGGCGTGTCGGGCTATGTCAGCAGGGCCGGCCGGCCGGGTCCGTGCCGACGTTCACATTGCCGCCCCACACGTACACGTGGTGGCGTGTGGGCTCCGCCATGCGCCCGTCGACGACGTGCCCGTGGTACCAGACGTCCGTGCCGTACGCGCCGATCCGCACGTACTGGCCGCGCACGTAGCACAGACCGTCCATGTAGTAGCGGTCCACCGTCGGACCGGTGTTGAGGACCAGGGTGCTGCTCGTGTTGGCGGCCGTGCGGACGTTGCTGTGCGTCTGGAGCGAGACGTAGAAGTTGCTCGCGCCGGCATGTGCGGTGCCGGTCGCGCCGGACATGACGAGGGCCGCGCCGGTGGCTGCGGCGGCGAGGGCGCGTCGGGCAGTGAGCTGGGACATGTTCTCTCCGTCGGGTCCTGGACCCCTGCGGGCCGAAGGGGCTCGTCCCAAGGACGGGTTTCGTGACGTCTCCGTATGACTCGGTGCGCGAGACGTCGGAGACCCGCCGCTCTCACAGCGCGGCAGCAGTCGGCCCGACAGTCACGCTCGACGGCCAGGCCGGGCGGCCGTCGAGGGCTCGTGGCACTCGGACCGTGTCCCGCTCCGGCCCGCGCCCTCTCGGGGACATCGCGGTCCGTCGCGACGGCCCCGGCCGAGCAGCGCCGGGGCCGTCGTGGACCACGTGGGAGACGAGGACCTGCCGAAACCGATGGGAGCGGCTCGCCCTCAGCCGTGCCGAACTCGGCGTTGCCCGTTCAGGTGCCGACGGTGGTGACCCCGAACATCAGAGTGCGCCGGCTGACGTCGTAGTGCACGGTCGGTGTGCTGCGCAGGAGGTCCTGCAGGACGTCGGCGTCGTCGGTGTCGACGGTCAGCACCTCTTCCCAGGCCCCTTCGTCGAGTACCAGTTGCAGGGTGAGGGTGCCTCGGGCAGCGGGTTCTCCCGCAACCCAGCTGAACTGGTAGTGGCTGAGTTGGCGCACCTTGATGCTGTCGTCCGTGACGGGCTGCGTCACCTTGGTCGTGGTTGCTCTGGCCATGGTGTCTCTCCTTGCGTGAATGATGTCGGGTGCGGACAGCGGACTGGGCGTCACCGGCCTGCTTGCAGCGCGCAGCGGCGCAGGACGGGCCGGAGGGTCGGGCCGACGGTTCCCCGGGCCTGGCTGGAGAACTCAGCAGTGCCCCGTCGTCGGGCCGTGGTGGCGGGCCCGGCGTACGGCGGCCATACCCGTTCCGCCGAACGTGGCCAGGGGCGAAGCGGCCCGGCGCAGCATCCCCGCCTTCTGCTGCTCGGGGCGCTGCTGCTCGCCGTGCAGGGCATTGAGCACCAGCATTCCGGCGGTCAGCGCCGGAATGGCCCACTGGAGCACCGCGAGGTGGCGCTGCGCCTGCTCCATCTCCACGGGGTGGCCGGCGGCCGCCTCCTGGTCCTCGGAGTCCGGGGAGGAGGCGAGCTCGATCTTCTTGCCCAGGACCCGGCTGTAGGCGGTGGCGGCGAGCGCGGCGCCGGTGAGGACCGTCTTGGCGATGGTGGAGGCGCCGACGCCGCTCTGGTAGGCCACACGGGCGCTGTTCGCGCCCAGCAGGCCTGCGCCGCCCACCAGGTGGGCCCCGATCGCGGCCGCGTTGACCGGCGTCCAGGCGGCCCATCCGGCGCTGACGATCCGCGAGGCGAGAACCGGCTCCTGCACGGCGTTGCGCGTCGCGCCGTTCAAACCGACGGCGCCCATGAGGGAGCCACCGAACCAAGCCGCGAGGCCGATGTCATGCAGACTGCGCATGACCGTGTTGCGTTCAGACATCAGAGTCCTTCCAGACACACGCGTCCCTGCAGGCGCAGGGCACCGTACTCAGGCTCAAGGTGATCGACGGCATCTGCCAGACGAGGCGCGCACTCGGACGAATTCCCCCCAGGCCCGATTCCCCTGCACAGCGCCGAGACGACCCGTCGGCGTGCGGTCGCCGGCGGCCACCCGGAGGGCGAGGAGCCCCGTGTCCGGCGCCGTGACACCCGTGAGCGGAGCGGTGAAGGCCGCCGCCTGGAGTGAGCAGGGCGTGGAACGGCTGCGGTCGGGCAGGAGTCGTGGCATGGGAATCCTCACGGTGCTACGCGATGGCGATCATCGGCTGACCCGGCGGATGGCCTCCTGGGACTCCGGCTGGGCCCGCCGGTTGCTGCCGCCGGTCGAGGAGGCGGCCGAGCACACGAAGCTGTGGTGGGCCGCCGCCGTGACCATGGCGGCCGGCGGCGGCTGGAGGGGCCGCAAAGCCGCAGCCGCCGGGATCACGGCCATGGCGGTGGCGGAACTCCTCTCCAACGGCGTCGCGAAACAGCTCGTGGAGCGGCGTCGGCCGCCGAAGGAGTGGATCCCGCACGACGACGTCGAGGACCGGCCCGACAGCTCCTCCTTCCCCTCCGGGCACACGGCCGCCGCCGTCGCGTTCACGGCGGCCGTCGCGGCCTCCTGGCCGTGGGCCGGTGCCGCGTGCGCCGTACCGATGACGCTGGTGGCGATCGAGAGGGTCCACAGCGGTGCGCACTACCCCTCCGACGTCGCAGCCGGCGCCGCCATCGGCCTGACCACGGCCGCCCTCGTCCGGGCGACGCCCCGCCTCCTGATCCGCCGTCGGAGGGCGGCTCTGTCGCTGCCCTGACCACAGCTGCCACTCATCGGGTGACGGCGGTGGGCCTGTCCGGACCTGGGCGTGTCCTGATCGAGGTCGCCGAGAGCGGCTCCCGTCCGTACGGCGGACGCCGCCCACCGCGGTCGGCGGACGCTCGGCATACTGACCCCTCCTGATCATCGAGACCACACAGGAGGAGCTTTGGCCGCCAGTTTCAGGACCGTCGTCGAGGTGGGACCGGACCATCTCGCGCAGGCCCGGTCCATCGACCGGGTGTTCCAGGAGGCGATCGCGCCCGCGACCGTCAACTTCGACTTCGAGGCGATACGGGAGGCCGCGGCGGCCGTCCCGGACAGCACCGTGGTCCGGATGGTGCGGGGCTGGGGGCTCCAGGAGTACGCCCCCGTCCTCGTCATGGTGCTCTCCCTGAAGGAGGCCGTCCGGCAGGCGCTCCCGGCGGAGTGCGCGGAGGCCGGGTTCTGGGCCACCGTCGAGCGGGAGCTCGTCCAGGCCTTCACCGGCCTCGCCGCGCAGGAGGGCCTGCCCGGTCTCTCCTTCTACGAGGAGTCGGGGGAGCGGACCCGCTTCTACCGGGACCTGTTCTTCGCCCTCCAGGACGAGGAGACCGGGGAGCACATGTACGCCCTGGCCTTCTGCGTCGACGTGACGATCGAACTGCCGAAGGCGCGGGCGCTCGCCCTGGAGCTGACGGACACCGTGCCGTTCGCGGTCGGGCTGAACGCGATCGTGGTCCGTCAGGCCCTGGGTCTCGCTGTCTGACGTCCCACGACGCCGTACCCCGTCCCACCCCGCCGGCCCGCCGTCCCGGGCCGGGAACCCCTCAGACCTTAGGCAGCCGGCGTCCGCCCCGCGCCGCCGCGACGAGCTCCGGCACCGTGGCCAGCTTGACCCGGGGACGACCCGAGGCCTGTCCCCTGGCCCGTTCGGTCCGGTCGATGGCCGCGAGACCGCGCGCGTCGACCAGGTGACGGCTGCGGCTCCGCGCCAGCCTGCGGAACTCCCGCTCCGTGCCCTTCGGCGTCGGCAGCGCCCCGGCGACCGCGTCCGCGAGCAGGGTTCCCACCGTCTCCTCCGCACAGGCCCGGTTGGCGCCGATGCCCCCGGAGGGCCCGCGCTTGATCCAGCCGACGACGTACCCGCCGGGCAGCCCCGTCACCCGCCCCGCCTCGTGCGGCACCGTGCCGGTCGCCTCGTCGAAGGGCAGCCCCGCCAGCGGGACACCGCGGTAGCCGACCGCCCGGACGAGGAGGCCCGCTCCGATCTCCGTACCCGAGGGCGATCCGTCCTCGGTCACCCGGACCGCCCGTACGCCGTCGGTGCCGAGCGCCTCGATGGGGGCGGAGTGGAAGCGCAGCACGATCCGGCGCCGGTCGGGCGCGGGCGCCCGCGTCCAGTCCACCGTCTCCCGGGCCACGCCCCGCAGCAGCGCGGCCTTCTCCCCGGAGCCGGCCGCGTCGACGGCCGCGCCGACGCGCGGGTCGTGCGCGTCGACGACCAGGTCCACCCCCGGCAGGTGCTTAAGGGCGAGCAGTTCGGACGTGGTGTACGCCGCGTGCTCGGGGCCCCGGCGGCCGAGCAGCACCACCTCGCGGACCCGGTGGGCGCGCAGGGCCGCGAGGGCGTGATCGGCGATGTCCGTACCGGCGAGGGCGGCCGGGTCCGTGACGAGGACGCGGGCGACGTCGAGGGCCACGTTGCCGTTGCCGACGACGACGACCCGCTCGGCGGCGAGCCGCACGGCGTCCGCGCCCGTCTCGGGATGCGCGTTGTACCAGGAGACGACGGAGGTCGCCGAGACGCTGCCCGGCAGGTCCTCGCCCGGGATGCCGAGCCGGCGGTCGGAGGGCGCGCCCACCGCGTAGATCACCGCGTCGTGGTGCGCGGCGACCTCCTCCGCGGTGATGTCCTTGCCGACCTCCACGCCGAGCCGCATCCGGACCCGGGGGTGGGCGTGGAAGCGGGCGAGGGTCTCGCCCGCGCCCTTGGTCGCCGGATGGTCCGGCGCCACCCCGTACCGGACAAGCCCGCCCGCCACCGGCAGCCGGTCGATCAGCGTCACCTCGGCGTTGGTGTGCAGGAGCAGGTCCTCGGCGGCGTACATGCCCGCGGGTCCGGTGCCGACGACCGCGATCCGCAGCGGAGCGAAGTCGGCGGGCAGCGAGCGGTGGAACGAGGGGGCGCCCCAGGCGTGGAAGGTGGGCGAGGCCGCGGCGGGCGCGGGCCTGCGGTCCGCGTAGTACTCCGCGTTGATCGCCTCGTACTCCCGCAGCCGGGCGCTGAGACGGTCCGCCGGGAAGATCGCGTCGACGGGGCAGGCGTCGGCGCAGGCGCCGCAGTCGATGCAGGTCTCGGGGTCGATGTACAGCATCTCCGTCGTCCCGAAGTCGGCTTCCCCGGGCGCCGGATGGATGCAGTTGACCGGGCAGACGGCGACGCAGGTGGCGTCGTTGCAGCAGGTCTGGGTGATCGCGTAGGTCATGTCGTCGGCTCTGCTCTGCTCGGCTCGGAGGGGTCAGACGAGGTGGGCGCGCTGGTAGAAGAACAGCGCGGGCCTGGTCAGCATCCCGACGTCGGAGAGGAACTCCATGAGTCCGGAGCAACTGGCGCGCAGCTGCGCCTTGTAGTGCTCGTTGGCGGCGGCCTCACGGCGGGCGCGCTCGGGGTCGAGGCCGGCCCGCACGTACACCTCGGGGTTCACCAGACTGGTGATGATGTAGTACGCGGCGACGGCGACCACGAGGGCCTGGAAGTGACGGCGCGGCCTGCTCGCGCGGGCGAGGTGGCGGCGCGTCTCGTCCCGGGCGAACTTCATGTGCCGGGATTCCTCGACGACATGGATGTTGTTGATGGTGCGGACGAAGGGGACGACCCGCTCGTCGCGCATCCAGTCGCGCTGCATGACGTCGAGGACCTCCTCGGCGACGAGGATGCCGGCGTACGCGGCCTCGCCGAAGCCGACGGTCTTCATGAAGCGCCCGAGCTCCATGACGGCCCGCCCGGGCCGGTACGGGGGCGCGCCGAGCTTCTGCGAGCCCCGGGCGAACATGATGGAGTGCCGGCACTCGTCGGCGATCTCGGTCAGGGCCCACTGGAACCGGGGGTCGGTGTGGTCCATGCGGTAGATGTCGCGGAGCACCATCTGCTGGAGGATCATCTCGAACCAGATGCCGGTGCTGGCGACCGACGCGGACTCCTGCCGGGTCAGCTCCTTGCGCTGCTCCTCGGTCATCTCGTTCCAGTACGCGGTGCCGTAGAGGGAGTTCCACTCGGGGCTCTGGCCGTGGAAGTCCTTGTCGAGGGGGGTGTCCCAGTCGACCTCGACGGTGGGGTCGTACGACAGCTTGGCGGCCGACCGGAGCAACCGCGCGGCGACGTCCTCGTCGTGATGGTCCGGGCGAACGGTGCTGCTTGCCATGGTGCGGCTCCTCGGGTCGCGCGATCGGCTCGGGAGCTTGTTAGACGTCGCGTCTAGCAAGCTTGTTAGACGGAACGTATAGCAAGGGGCGCGGGCAGGCCTACCCCCCAGTACGGACTTTTTTCTCCCGGCGTACGCGAACGGGGCCGGAGCCCAGTCGGCTCCGGCCCCGTCAAAGGGTCGTGTGAGGGGGGGGACTTGCGGGTCAGAAGGTCAGGTTCCAGGCGGCGATCGTGCCCGTGTCCTGGCTCGCGTTGTCGTTCACGCGGAGCTTCCAGACACCGTTCGCCACCTCCGTGGAGGCGTTGACCGTGAACGTCTGGACGATGTTGTCCGTGCCGCTGCCGGTCCGGTTGTGCACCGTGTACACGGAACCGTCCGGTGCCACCAGATCGACCTTCACGTCACCGATGTAGGTGTGCTTGATGTCCACGCCCACCTTGAGCGTGGCGGGTGCGTTGCCCGTCACGCCGCTGACCGTGATGGGGCTCTCGACCGTGGCGTTGTCGGCGATGGTCACGTCGGTCAGGTTCTCGAAGTACGCGCCGGGCGGCGGGGTCGTGCCGCCGACGGCCTTCAGGGCGTCGACCGCGCCCTCACCGAAGAAGCCGTTCTTGGGCGTGGTGCCCTTGCAGCGGGTGTCCGAGGGGCACGCGCGGTCCGTGGCCTGGACGCCCAGCTGGTCGCGGATCTGCGCCGGGGTGAACGCCGGGTTGACGCTCGCGATCAGCGCCGCGACGCCGGCCACGTGCGGGGAGGCCATCGACGTGCCGTTCATGTTGCCGTACTTGCCGCCGGGGAGCGTCGAGTAGACACCGGAGGCGCCGTCGCCGCCGGGGGCGGCGATGTCGATCACGCCGTTGCCGAAGTTCGAGTACGAGGCCTTGGCGCCGCCGTTGCCCTGCGCGGCGACCGTCACGACGCCGGGAAGCTCCGTCGGGATGTCGATGCAGGCGTTGGTGATCGTGCGGGTGACCGGGGTCGAGTCGTTGGGGCTCTCGGAGTCGGTCGTCTTGTTCGCCAGGTCGTAGTTGGAGTTGCCCGCGGCGGCCACCTGGAGCGAACCCCTGCCCTCGGCGTACTCCTGGGCCCGGCGGACACCCTCGATGATGGCGGCCTGGTCCACGTTGTCCGGGCAGTTGAACTGCCACGGGTCCGTGTAGTAGCTGTTGTTGGTGACCTTGAAGCCGTGGTCACCGGCCCACATGAAGCCGCAGATCGTGTTCTCCGCGAAGAACAGGCTGCTGGTCGGCTCCGCGATGCGGACGGAGGAGATCTTCACGCCCGGCGCGACGCCGATGACGCCCTTGCCGTTCTTGGCGGCGGCGATCGTGCCCGCCACGTGCGTGCCGTGGGTGCCGACGTCACGCCAGGCACCCGCGCGCGTGTCCGCCTTGCCGTAGGCGCAGGAGGCCGAGTCGGCGGCGTTGAAGTTGGGCGCGATGTCCTGGTGCCGGTCGTCCACGCCGGTGTCGAGGACACCGACCTTCACCGACGCCGAACCGGTGGTGACCGCCCAGGCCTGGTCGGCCTTGATCTGGGTCATGTCCCAGCGGTTCGACTCCGTCAGCGTGGTCGTCGACTGCGCCGGGTTCGCGGGGAGCGCCGGGTTGTACGCGTCGGCGGGGACGTCGGAGGTACGGGTCGCCCCGACCTGCTGGACGCCGCCGACCGCGCGCATCGCCGAGGCGAACGACGCGGACGCCGAGTGCGCCACGATCACGCCGATCGCGTCATAGGTCGCGAAGACCGAACCGCCGCTGCTCGCGACGGCGCCGCTGACGGCCGACGTGGCGCCGGGCGCCGTGATCACCAGGTACGCGCGGGTGCCCGCGGCCCAGGCCGCCGGTGCCGCCGCGGACGTGGTGGCCGTCGTCGCCCCCGCCGAACGAGCCGCGACGGGCGCGGTGTCCGACGGTGCTGCCTGGGCGAATCCGGCGGGGGCGGCGAGCGCCACGGTCGTACCGAGGGCGGCGACGGCGATGGCCGACGCTCTCGACCGGCTGGATATGAGGGAAAACAATGCGTCCTCCGATGACCCGGTGGCGCGGGTGGCGCCGGCCGGGCCCTGTGATGTGTGGGGTGGACGCAAGATCCCAGACTCGTGCGGCGGAGGGAAGGCTTCTGTCCGAGAAGCCTGTTCGTGTTACGCACTGTTGACCGAAGGGTGCCGGAAGGGGCAGGGTTTCGGCCTCCCCGCCCCTTTTCGCCCGGCTACTTCAGGTACGGACCAGCGGCGCCGATCTTGCCGGGGCCGTTCAGGACGTACGCCCGCAGGTTGCCCTTGCCGGGGGCGGCGACCGTGAGGGTGCCGGTGGTGACGGTCCGCACGTCGCCGGTGACGGCATCGGTGTAGGTGCCGTTCGGGATGCCCGTGTAGGTGGCGCCGCCCGAGATCGTCACGAGGGCGAAGCTGTCCGTCGAGCCGCTGGTGTAGCGGCGCTTGAACGCCATGCCGCCCGCGACGCCCTCGGTGGAGTACTGGCCCGTCTGGAGCGCGGGGATCGCGCGGCGGATCTGGTTGAGCCGCTGGACGTGCTTCACCAGGGGCTGCTGGAGGGTGTCGGCGACGGCTCCGGACGCCGAGGAGACCTGGGAGAAGTCGGAGGCCGTGACCGAGCCGGCGACGTGCCCCCCGAAGTACGCGCGTCCGGTCGTGGCGAGCGGGCAGGACGGCCCGCAGTCGATCTTCCTCCCCTTCTGGAACTCGATCTCGGAGCCGTAGTACAGCGTCGGGATGCCGCGGAAGGTCCACATCAGGGACATGTTCTCGGCCCAGGCGTCGGTGCCGCCCGTGTACCGCTCGCTCGACTTGTTGGGGCCGTAGTCGTGGCTGTCGACGTAGACGACGTTGTACGTGGCGTCGTGGTAACTGTCGTCCGAGTCCTTGCCGTTGTGGAAGGCGTTGGACGCGTCGCCGAAGTTCATGTGCATGCGCATGTCGATGACGTTCATGCCGGAGAAGCGGCTGCGGTCGGGCGTGTGGTAGCTGTTCCCGTCCAGGAAGGCGTTGGTGGAGGTGGGCTGGCTGCCGGTGCCCTGCTGCTGCTCGTAGTCGTACATCTCAAGCGCGGCCCTGGCGTCGTCGGCGTCGTACTCCCTGCGCTCCTTCCAGGTGAAGAACTGCGCCGAGTGGTTCACCGAGCCGCGGTTCCACTTGTCGTTGACGAAGGCGGCGACCTCGCCGAAGACGAAGAAGTTCCTCGCGGCCTCGGTGCCGTGGCGCTGCGTCACCCGCTCCTGGATCGCGGGCAGGAAGCGGCGGTTCCAGGTGGTCCGCGGGATGTGTACGGCCGTGTCGACGCGGAAGCCGTCGACGCCCATGTCGATGTACTTGTTGTAGGCGCCGATCAGGTAGTTCTGCACGGCCGGCTTCTCGGTGTCGAAGTCGGCCAGGTCCTCGTGCAGCCAGCAGGAACGGGAGTCCTCACCCTCCCAGTTGCCGATCCAGCACTGGTGGAAGAGCGACTTGGGGAACATCCCGGACGTCGGGCTCGGCCACTGGCAGTTGTAGACGGTGTAGCCCTCGGCGCTCCTGCCGCCGGTCGGCTTCCCCCAGTTGAGACAGGTGTTGCCGGTGGGTTCGGCGGTCGACCACAGGTCGCCGTTGTAGTACGACTTCCCGGACTTCGCGTCGACCGTCAGGCCGTCGTACTCGAAACCGGGCTGCCTCTCGTCGTAGTACCAGCTCCACTGACTGTCCCGCACGCCGTACACGGTGGGCGTGAACAGACCCTTGGCGCCCCAGCGGGAGGAGTGGTTGTAGACGACGTCCTGGTAGATCTTCATGCCCTTGGCGTGGGCGGCGTCGATCAGGTCCTGGTAGGAGGCACCGGCCGACTCCAGGCGGGGGTCGACCCGGTAGAAGTCCCAGCCGTGGTAGCCGTGATGGTCGTAGTCGGACCGGTTGAGGACCACGGGCGTGACCCAGATCGCCGAGAACCCGAGGCCCTTGACGTAGTCGAGCTTCTGGATGAGGCCCTTGAAGTCGCCCCGGAACATGGGGTCGTCGTGGGCCGCGTTGCCCGACTTGGCGTGCTGGCTGCCGCCCCGGTTGTTCCACGGGTCCCCGTCGTTGAAGCGTGCGGTGAGGACGAAGTAGATCGGGTCCTTGCGCGGGTCGGTGCCGAGGGGTTTGCCCGTGCCCGGGTTCGCCGGCCTGTCCCCGGTGGTGGCGGACGCGGGCGCCGAGGCGGCGGAGACGTTGCCCGCGGCGTCCACCGCCCTCACCGTGTAGGTGTACGTGGTCCGTTCGGCGAGGCCCGTGTCGGAGAACACGGTCGAACCGACGTCGGTCACGACCGTGCCGCCACTGCCGCCGACCCGGGTGATCTGGTACTTCGTCACGCCCCTGTCGTCGGTGGCGGGAGCCCAGGTGAGCAGTACGGAGACGCCGTCGGCGGCGGCGGCCGGCCGGCCGGGCGCGGTCGGCGCCTGGGTGTCGGGGGTCGCTGAGGCGCACGGATCGGTCGCGTTCGGCGTCACCACGTTGTTCCGTACGGTGCTCGCGCCCGTCCCGAGGGTGTAGTCGGCGCCCCCGTTGTTGTCCCAGACGCCGTTGCCGTTGTTGAAGGCGGCCTTGAGGCTGACGGCCGTCCCGAGGTCGATCTCGCGTTTCCACCAGCCTGCGCAGGCCGCCTGCATGCCCGCGCCGGGCACGGCCGTCCAGGCGCCGCCCGCGGGCTGGTGGTGGACGTTGACGGTGGACCAGCCGAGCGCCTCGGTGGAGTAGTACACCGTCGCCTTCGCGGAGGGGGCGGGCGTGGGGGTGGTGCCCGCGCAGGGGTCGGAGTGGGCGACGACCCCGTCCCTGACGGTGAGGGAGCCGGTGCCCAGGGCGTAGTTCCTGCCGCCGTTGTTGTCCCAGGTGCCGCTGCCGTCGGTGAAGGTGGCCTTGAGGCCGGTGGCCGCGCCCAGGGGCACGGTCTTCTTGACCCAGTCCGTACAGGCGGCCTCCATGGCGACGCCCGGGACGGTGGTCCAGGAGCCGCCGTCGGGGGCGTAATGCAGGCGGTAGGAGGCCCAGTTCTTCGTCTTGGTCCAGTAGAAGACCGTGGCGGTGTTCTCCGCGGCGGCCGCGGCCGGTGCGGTGCGGGGGGAGGTCTCGCCGGGCGGCGCCGCCAGCAGGCCGAGGAACCCGGCGGCGACCGCCAGGGCGGACAACGGCCGCAGAGGCGGCCGTCGCTGAGTGGGGGTCAGTCTTCGCGGACGTATCGGCCCGTGGGCGGTGGTCATCGGCATCTCCAGGCAGGACCGCGCGTCACCGGGCAGAGCTCTGCCCCCGGACGGGAGTCGAAGCCCTCTGGAAACGCTGTCGGAAACTTGCTGAAACATCTTGCGTCGGGCGGGAACGTATCGCCGCCCGCCCGTCGCGTAAAGAGTTCTGACGATGCGAATGCGGAGCGGAGAGGGGCGCCTCAGGGGCGCGGCCAGGGGCGCCCTTCCAGGCGCTCGATGTCCCGGTTGAAGCGTTCGAGGTAGGCCGCGAAGCGGGCCACGTCCTGGGACGACCAGTGCTCCATGACCCGGTCGAGACCCGCGACGTTCGCGTCGCGGTCGGCGTCGAGGCGCCGCTCACCCTCCTCGGTGATGCGGAACTTGCGGGCGATCCCGCCGTCCGGATCGGGGATGCGCTCCACGACCCCGGCCCGCAGCATGGCCGCGGTCTGCCGGTTGAGCGTGGAGGCGTCGAGCCCGAAGGCCTCGCTGAGCTGCCCGATGGACATCGGCCCGTGCATGCGGATGCGGCTCAGCACGACGTACGCGCTCCGGTCGAGGTGGCCACCGGAGGCCCGTGAGCGCGGTGCGTACAGGTGGGAGTGCCGTCCGAGCAGCATGGTCTCGAACTCGACCAGGCGAAGGGGTTTGTCCACGGGCTTGTCCATGGGGTCATTCTCTCCTGCCGGACCTTGATGTGCACGGTGCATAACTTGTGTATGGCGCCATGGATGTGCATGACGCACAAGATCGCAGACCGGCTGTGAAGACCTAGGGAGAACGCGTGGACGGCTCCAAGCCCGACGCCCGACCCGGAGGCGTCGTGGGCGTCCTCGCGCTCGCGGGCATCGTGGCCGCACTCATGCAGGCCCTGGTGGTGCCGCTCATCGGCGACCTGCCCAAGCTCCTCGACACCACCGCGTCCGACGCCTCCTGGGTGATCACCGCCACCCTCCTCGCCGGCGCCGTCGCCACCCCCGTGGCCGGCCGGCTCGGCGACACCCTCGGCAAACGGCGGGTCCTGCTCGTCTCCGTCCTCCCCCTGATCGCCGGCTCTGTGGTCTGCGCCCTCGCCTCCTCCGTCGTCCGGCGACCCAGAAGAGCACGCGCCAGCTGGCGTTCTCGGCGACGGCGGCGGCGAACGGCAGGCCGAGTGCGCCGCCGACGCCCATGGAGGCGCTCATCAGGGCGATGGAGCCGCCCAGCTTCTCGGCCGGGAGGATGTCGCTTCTCGGCCGCCCGCGGCTCCAAGGTCACGCTCTCCCTCGCGGGACGGCGCCCATGATGAGGGCCGGCAGGGCGCCGTAGCGAATCCGACGCCGGTGTTGCGGATGAGGGTGACGACCCATCGGTGTCGTCCTCGCCCAGATGACCCCGACCCTGGGCGGCCGCGCCCTGCCGTCCGAGAACGGCTTCCGCGTCGCCATGCTGATCGGCTGCGGGGTCGGCCAGCTCGCCGCGGTCGTCGCCGCCCTGATCCCGACCAGGGCCCCGGCCACGCCCTCGGACGACCGGGCGGACGGGGAACCGGACGCCGTGCCGCGCACCCCCTCCGGGGCGGCGGCCTGACCGGAGACCGGACGGACAACCGTCCGAGCGTCGGCCGGTGCGGGCTCGGGGAGACGCACCCGGGCCCGGACCGGCCCACGCTCAGACCTTGAGGTCCTCGGCCGCCTCCAGCGTGAAGAGCGCCCCGTCCGGGTCCCGCACCACCACCACACGGCGCGCCTCGGCCTCCTCGGGACCGAGCACCCCGCCCCAGTCGTCGCCCGGCACCACCGTCCCGCCGTGCGCGAGGACCGCGGCCGTGGCCGCCTCGGGGTCCGGCACCCGGAACCGCACCAACCAGCGCGGCCGCAGCTGCGGCCGGGGCGAGCCCGACTCGACCGGACCGCTGTTCAGCCGGGCGAGGGCCTCGCCGTCACGCCGCAGCACCACCTTGTCCTGCTCGTACGACACCTCGAAGCGGCCCGGCCCCTCCTCGTCCGCCCAGCGGAGCACCTCGCCGTAGAACACGGCCGCGTCGAAGGCGTCCCGCGTGTGCAGCTCCAGCCAGGCGGGTGCCGAGTGCTCACCGATGTGCCAGTGGGACTCCGTCCGCCCCTGCCACACGCCGAACGCCGCTCCCTCGCGGTCGGTCGCCAGCGCCGCACGCCCCTCGGGCGGATAGGCGACCGGGCCCACGCCGACGGTGCCGCCTCGCTCACGGATCCGCGCCACGGCCGTGTCGGCGTCGTCCACGGCGAAGAACGCCGTCCAGGACACCGGTACGGAGAGCTCGGCGGCGACGGCCGCGATCCCGGCCACGGGCACCTCGCCCAGCTCACCGACCGCGTACTCCCGCTCCCCGTGCCCCCGCCGGAACGTCCATCCCAGCACGGCCCCGTAGAAGCGCTCCGCCGCGTCCAGATCGTGTGCGTTGAGACTCAGCCAGCACGGTGCTCCCACCTCCTCTCCGGTCGTCGGCCCCGACACCGGCACCACCTCCTCGTCGTCCTGCGCGCTGCGTGCGCCGTGCGCCCCTTCCCCGTTCCACCGCCGCGCATGCGTGCGTTCACCCAGGTGCCGCCGAAGATCACACGCCCGGGGGCACCGCGCGTACCTGCGAGGACGCACACACGAACCCCGCGCCGGGTCACCGCGCGGCGCGCGCCGCGTAGGCGCGGACGTCCGCGTCGGCGTCGTCGGCCGCCCCCGCCAGCGCGGTGCGGGCCGACGGGTCGTCGCGATGGTCGAGGAGCGAGAGGACGGCCGCCTTGCGCACGTCCGCGTTCGGGTCGGCGAGCGCCCCCGCGAGGGCGGGGACCGCGACCGCGGCGGAGGCGGCCCGGAGCGCGGTCGCGGCGCCCGACCTGACCTGCCAGGCGGGATCGCTCAGCGCCACCCCGGCCCTCGCCGCGTACCCGGGCGGGCAGCCGGTGCCGGCCAGGGCCCCGAGGGCCGCGCCGCGCACCAGCGGGTCGGGGTCGTCGAGCAGCGGGCCGAGCGGTCCCGGCGCCCGGTTCCGCACGGCCGCCAGACCACGAGCCACCGCGACCCGTACCTCCCGGGCCGGATCGGACACGGCCGCCGACAGCTCCGCGACCGCGTCCACCGACACCAGGCCCCGCACCGCCTGGACCCGTACCTCCACGACCTCGTCCCCGAGCGCCCCCGCGTACACGGAGGCGTCCCCGAGCCGCAACGCCCGCAGGACGTCGAGGGCGGCGGACCGTACGGTCGCGTCCGGCACGGCCAGCGCGTCCCGCAGCCCCTTCCCGAGCACCGGCTCGGCGGGCAGCACCTCCACCAGCTCCCGCAGCGCGGCCGAGGCGGCGGCCCTGACCCGGGGCGCCTCGTCCCGCAGCCGCTCCGCGAGCACCGGGCCCGCGCCGGCGGGCGCGATCTCACCGACGGCGGTGACGGCGGCGGCCCGTACCGAGGGATCGGCGTCGTCCAGGTAGGGGGCGAGCGCGTCGAGACCGGGGGACTCCTCGACCAGCGACAGCAGCCGCAGCAGCCGGGGATGCGGCGCCGCGACCGCCGGGGAGTCGACCGGACCCGGCCGATCCGTGCCCGGGCGCGCCGCGGGTGCCGACTCCCGGGGACCGGCCGTGGCCACCGGCACGAGCGTCACCTCCCCGAGCTGCCGCTCCGGCCCGCCCCGCGGTGCGAACTCCGGCACCGGCACCACGTACGGCTCGACCGGCCGCGCCGTGAACTCCATCGCCCCGGAGTGCGACTTGCGCAGATCGAGGTGGTGCAGCCAGCCCGTGTCGTCCCGCTCCGGGTGGTCGAGCCGCTCGTGGTAGAGGCCCCAGCGCGACTCCGTCCGGGCGAGCGACGCCCGCGCCGCCATCTCGGCGCAGTCCCGGATGAACGACACCTCCGCGCACCGCATCAGCTCGTGCGCCGTGCGCGCCCCCATCCCGGCGATCTCCTCCGACATCCGGGTGAAGGCCTCGACGGCCAGGGAGAGCTTCGCGCCCGTCTTCGGCGGTGCCACGTAGTCGTTCACGAACCGCCGCAGCTTGTACTCGACCTGCTGCTGCGGCGGACCCTCGGGGTGCCGCAGCGGCCGGTAGACGAGTTCATGGGCCGACCGGATCTGCTCGGCGTCCAACTCCCCTTCGTACGCGCGGTACTGGGACGCGTCCTCACCCGCGAGGTCACCGAAGACGAACGCGCCGATCATGTAGTTGTGCGGTACGGAGGCCAGGTCGCCGGCCGCGTACAGCCGGGGCACCGTCGTCCGCGCGTGGGAGTCCACCCGCACCCCCGAGGCGGAATGCCCGCCGCACAGGCCGATCTCGGAGATGTGCATCTCGATGTCATGGGTCCGGTAGTCGTGTCCCCGGCCCTCGTGGAAGGTGCCCCTGGTCGGCCGCTCCGTCGTGTGCAGGATCGACTCGACGGCGCCGACGGTCTCCTCGGGGAGGTGGCTCAGCTTGAGATAGACCGGGGCCCGGTCCGAGGCCAGCTCGGCCGCGAACTCGGCCATCATCTGCCCCGACCAGTAGTCCGACTCCACGAACCGCTCGCCGTGCCGGTTCACCTGGTAGCCGCCGAACGGATTGGCGACGTACGCGCAGGCCGGGCCGTTGTAGTCCTTGATCAGCGGGTTGATCTGGAAGCACTCGATGCCGGTGAGCGCCGCTCCCGCGTGGTAGGCCATCGCGTAGCCGTCGCCCGCGTTCGTCGGGTTCTCGTACGTCCCGTACAGATAGCCGGAGGCGGGCAGGCCCAGCCGCCCGCAGGGGCCGGTGGCCAGGATCACCGCGCCCGCCCGGACGACGACGAAGGCGCCGGTACGGGTGTGGAAGCCGGCCGCGCCGACCGCCCGCCCGTCCTCCGGACGGGTGAGGATCCGGACCGGCATGACCCGGTTCTCGATCCGGATCCGCTCGCGCATCTCCCGTCGGCGCAACTGCCGGTACAGGACCTTCTTCACGTCCTTGCCCTCGGGCATGGGCAGCACGTACGAACCGGACCGGTGGACCTGGCGGACCGCGTACTCCCCGTGCTCGTCCTTCTCGAACTTCACCCCGTACGACTCCAGGCGCTGGACCATGCCGAAGCCGCGGGTCGCCGTCTGCCGGACCGTCGACTGGTCCACCAGACCGTCGTTGGCGCGGGTGATCTCGGCGACGTAGTCGTCCGGTTCGGCGCGGCCCGGCACGACCGCGTTGTTGACGCCGTCCATGCCCATGGCCAGCGCGCCGGAGTGCCTGACGTGCGCCTTCTCCAGGAGCAGGACGCTCGCCCCGCGCTCGGCGGCGGTCAGGGCGGCCATGGTGCCGGCGGTGCCGCCGCCGATGACGAGCACGTCGCAGGAGAGTTCGGTCGCGTCGGCGGGATCGGGCACGGTCAGGAGGGTGTCCACGGGGGAACCTTTCGGAACGTTCGGTGTCGGGGTGTCCGGCGGCGGACTCCCGGGAGGCAGTCAGAGGGAGTCGAGGACGCGGCGGCGCAGCGCGGCCGTGTCCGGCGCGTCCCGGGCCTCCCGCGCGCGCGGGTGCGGCACGTCCAGGACCTCGCCGGACGCGAACAGGACGATCCTGTCGCCGAGATGGAGCGCCTCGTCCACGTCGTGCGTGACGAAGACGACGGTCGCGCCGGTGCCGCGCAGGATCTCCACGAGGAGGTCCTGCATCCCGGCCCGGGTGTGGGCGTCGAGCGCGCCGAACGGCTCGTCCATCAGGACCGCGCGCGGCCGCCCGGCGAGGGCGCGGGCCAGCTGCACCCGCTGCCGCTGCCCTCCGGACAGCTGGTGCGGCAGCTTGTGGGCGTGCCCGCCGAGACCGACCCGGTCCAGCCACTCCCGGGCGGAGCGGCGCCGCTCCGCCCGGGGGACCCGGCGGATCGCCAGCGGCAGTTCCACGTTGGCACGGACCGACCGCCAGGGCAGCAGGGCGTCGTGCTGGAAGACCACGGCCCGGTCTGCGCCGGGACCCCCAACCGGCACCCCGTCCTGGGTGACCTGCCCCTCCAGCGGGGGCAGCAGCCCGGCGAGGGTGCGCAGCAGGGTGGTCTTGCCGCAGCCGGAGGGCCCGACGACGGTCAGCAGCTCGCCGGGCGCGATCCGCAGTCCGACGGGCCCCGGCACGGCGGCCCCGCCACGGTGGCCCAGCCGCACTCCGTGCAGGCCCAGATCCGCGCCGGTGGGGGCGGCGGGCCCGGCGGCCCCGTCGACGACCGGATCCCCGGCCACGGCGGACGGGTCCGCGACCCCGCCGGGCGGTTCCGCGGTCACGGCGGCTGGGTCCGCGGCGACGGTGGACGAATCCGCGGCCACGGCGGACGGGTCTCCGGCCGCGCCTCCGGCCACGGTGGAACGGTTCACGGTCCTCATGGCACCGGCTCCTTCTCTGGCAGGGGTACGGGGGCGGGGGAGGGGGCCGGCGGGGGAGCCGTGGGGCGGCTCACCGCGCGCGTGGGTCCGGGCGCGCCCCGCTCCACCGGGCTCGGCAGCCACGCGGTGACCCGCCGGCCGAGCGACTCGACGGCGGTGGACGTGAGCCGGCCCAGGACGCCGATGGTGGCCATGCCGACGAAGACCCCCGGGTAGTCGACGACCGTGTAGTCCTGCCAGGTGCGGTAACCCACCCCGTACTCGCCGGAGATCATCTCCGCCGAGATCACACAGATCCACGCGACGCCGATGCCCACGGAGAGACCGCCGAAGACGCCCGGCAGGGCGCCCGGCAGCACCACCGAGAACAGGACGCGCGCCCGGCCCCCGCCGAGGGTGAGGACGGCCTCCTCCCACACCGGGTCCAGGGCACGCACGGCGTGCCGGGTCGACACGAGCACCGGGAACAGGGCCGCCGCGCAGGTGATGAAGACGATGCCCTGCTCGTTGGTGGGCAGCAGCAGGATCGCGACCGGCACCAGGGCGATGGCGGGGATCGGGCGCACCACCTCCACCAGCGGGTCCAGGAGGTCGGAGGCCCACCGGGACCGGGCGACGGCCGTCCCGGCCGCCACACCGAGGACGGCGGCGAGGAGGAAGCCGACCGCGATCCGCCGCAGGCTGTGACCGAGGTCCTGCCAGTACGCCTCGGTGCCGACCCGGTCGGCGAGGGCGGAGGCGACCTCGACGACCGTCGGGAACTGCTCGAACCGCAGCCACAGGTTCACGTCGAACGAGGTCAGCAGTTGCCAGAGGCCGAGGGCCGCGAGCGGGGACGCCATCCGGGCCAGGCGGCGGGCGGCACTCATGAGGCGAGCCGCACGGCGTCCGCGTACGCCACGGTCCGGGAGCCGGCGTGCCCGGCGACGTACCGTTCCGCCCCGGACCGGGTCATGAAGGCGAGCCACCGCGAGCCGTCCGCGACCCACACGGCCCGGTCCGCGAACCACGGCGTCCCGGTCACCGCGTCCGGCACGTAGGCGGCCCGCACCGAGGCGCCCCTGACGGCCTTGAGCAGCTGCGCGGGGCTGTCGAAGGTACGGGTCGACGTCTGACCCTTCAGCCACAGTTCGGGCTTCGCGGCGGCCGCCTTCGGGTACGCGAGGTCCGGCACCGCCCGCCGTAGCGGCGCCGCGTCGACGAAGGCGTCCACGTCGACCTCCTTCACCAGACCGGCCTCCTCCAGGACCGGCACGTCCTCCTTGAGCGCGGCGATCAGCTCCGCGCGGAGCGCCGGATCGAAGGTGGCGATGCCCTGCGCGCCGTTGTAGAGGTGGACCACCTCGGCGGGCAGTCCGGTCTCCTCGGCCACCCTCTCCGCCGCGGCGACCGGCCGGGTCCGCAGATGGTCCGTGGCGCGGCGCTGGGCGCGCAGGAAGGCGTCGAGGACGGCGGGCCGCCGCTCGGCGAACCCCTGCCGGACCGTGACCCCGTGGAAGGTCGCCAGATTCAGCTCGGCCCCGTCGTACAGGGCCGTGGCCTTGCCCTGGTAGGCGAGGAGGCCGGGCCAGGCGACGAACTGGGACAAGGCGTCGACACTGCCCGCCGCCAGGGCCGAAGCCCCCACGCTGGGCTGCTGGTTGAGCTTGCGGACCTCCTTGGCGGGGTCGATTCCGGCGCGCCGCAGCGCCCGTACGAGCGTGCCGTCGGCGGCCGAGCCGACACTGGTAGACACCTTGCGGCCCTTGAGGTCCGCCAGTGACCGCAGTGGCGAGCCGGGCGCGGTGACCACGGTGTTGAGACCGCCGCGCAGGTTGTAGCCTGTCACCGCGACGAGCCGGGTGGGCTCCTTGAGCTGCTTGCCCCGCGCCGCGTTGATCAGCAGCGGGAAGTCGCCCATCGACCCGATGTCGATCTTCCCCGCCGTCATCTGCGCCGTGATCGGTGCCCCGGTCGCGTAGTCCTGCCAGGCGACCCGGTACGTGACGCCGTCCTCCCGGCCCCGGGCCGCGAGCTCCTCCTCGAAGTAGCCGAGGGAACGCAGCAGGGTTCCGGCGGTGACGGTGTTGATGGTCTTCGACTGGTAGCCGACGGTCACCGTGACCGTCTTCCCGTCCGACGGCCCCCCGGCGCCGGACCCGTCGCCGCACGCGGTGGCGAGCGGCAGCAGCAGGGCCAGCGGGAGGAACAGCGGAAGTCGTGCTCGGGACATGGGAGTTCGGCCTTTCACCGGAGCAGATAGGGCATGTTGACGGTGACCGCGCCGGTGGGGCAGCGGGCGGCGCACGGACCGCAGTACCAGCACTCGTCCACGTGCATGTACGCCTTGCCGTCCTCCTGCCGGATCGCGAGGGAGTCCAGCGGGCACATGTCGACGCAGAGCGTGCATCCGTCGATGCACTTCGACTCGTCGATGGTCACGGGCACGTCGGTGCGCTGGGGGACCAGGGGCACGGCTGTCTCCAGGAAGGTGGGGAAGAGGGGGATCGAGGCTTCAGGGGGAGCGGCGCAGGACGCCGCTCATCGTGATGCGGTCACCGCGGAACCGGATGAACTCCAGGTCCACCGGGCGCCCGTCGGGCAGACAGGTCAACCGCTCCAGCATCAGGACGGCGGCCCCGCGGGGTGCCTGGAGGACGGCGGCGGAGTGCGCGTCGGCGTTGACCGCCTCCAGGGTGATCTCGGCGTGTCCGAGCGGACCACCGGTCAGCTCTTCGAGGAGGCGGAACACATCGGTGTTCTCCAGGTCGCAGCCGAGGAGTTCACCCCCGACGTCCATCGGGAGGTACGACAGGTCGAGGGAGAGCGGCAACCCGTCGAGCCGCCGCAGCCGTTCCACGCACAGCACGTCCGTGTGCGCCGGGAGTCCGAGTCGGTGAGCCACCGGGCCGGGGGCGGAGACCGGACCCATGGTCCTGACCTCGTTGGTGACCCGCCCGTGCTCGCGCAGGGTCTCCGCGAGCCCCTGGAGCCGGTCGAGGCCGTGCGGATACTTCTCGCACACCACCACCGTGCCGACTCCCGGCTGCCGCTCGACGAACCGCTCGCCCCGCAACAGGTCCAGAGCCTGCCGGACGGTGTTCCGGCTTGCCCTGTGGTCGGCCGCGATCACGTCCTCCAGCGGCAGCACCCCGCCCGGGAAACCGCCCGCCAGGATCTGGTGGCGCAGCAGGTCGGCGAGCTGCCGCGCCCGGTCCGCACGCAGCCGCCGACGGCGGGCGGCGGCGACGGGACGGGCGGCGGGAGCGGGTTCGGCGGGCATGGCAAGGAACGTAGCGGCGGCCCGCCCCCCATGGTGTTGCGGCAGTATTGCGCCACCTGACAGGCCCGCACTCACCTCTCTGACCTGCAAAGATGTGCTGACAGAGGCGAGATGCGCCACCGCGCCGCCCACCAGGTGGACAGCAGCCGCCCAGCATGCGGAAAGATCGACAGAACGGCGTCGCCGTCGAGCCCGGCCTCCGCGGTCTCCTCCGGCGGCGCCGTCAGGATGCCGCGGCCCAGGGCGGCCCGGACGGCCAAGTCGGCCAGGGGGGCCAGGGCGGCCCGGACGGCCAAGTCGGCCAGGTCTACCAGGACGACCAGGTCGGCCGGGTCGCCGGCCCGCAGGCCGCCGGTGTCGTCGGGGCCTTCACCTGGGCGGCACCGGCCGTGTGGGCGGCGAGCGCCGTGCGGAGACCGCCCCGCTGCTCGGGAGAGGAGCTCCGGCCGTCGTCGGCCTCCGGAGCCCGGCCCGCGAAGCGGTCAGCCGGTGACCGTGACGATCGTGGCGGCCGTGACCGCCACCATCGCGGCCTGCATGTCCCGGATCGCCCGGCGCACTCCCTCCGCCGCCCACTCTCCGGCGGTCAGCTCCTCCAGCCGCGGCGCGATCTCCTTGCGCGGCACGTCGGGGAAGGCGAGGCGGTGCAGCTTGGCACCGTGGATCAGAGCGAGGAGACCCGTGGTCCGGGCGTGATGCGTGGGGCCTTCGAGGACCACCGCTCCCAGCCTGGCCCTGAGTTCGCGCTCGACGGATCCGTCCGCCTCCGGGTAGCGGGTGACGGGGAACAGGCCCAGCATCCGGTGCTGCTCCTCCCGCACCAGACCTCGCTCGCGCAGGCTCTCGACCGTGGCCTTCACCGCCCTGCCGTGGTCCTTCGTCAGCCACTCCGTGACCTTCGGGGCCCTGCTCTTCTTCCCGCAGTAGGCGGTGAGCTGCCGCAGCCGCTCGTCGAGGAGGGGGACACCGGTGGGCGCCGCGTCCGTCACGCGCAGGCGCCCGTCGTCCACCGAGACGCGCCCGGCCAGTACGAGATCGAGCAGGATGCCGCCGGCCACGGCCCACGCGGCGGACTGCCGTTCCTTCGCCGCCCCGGACTCGTCGTCCAGGGACAGCAGCATGATCTCCTCCGCGAGCGTGACCGCCACCCGATACCCCTTGCCTTCCACACCTGCTCGTCCCCGGCGCCCGGGCGGTCATCCATCCCGCCCCGGCACCCTTCGCACAGGAGGACGACCGGAACCCGCCGGTGGTTCCCGTCACGGGGCCGCCCCCCCCCTCGCGACCTGCGCCGTCGCCCGCAATCCGGGCAGGCCGCGCGGACCCCGTTCAGGACTCCGCGAGACCTCCCCGCGCGATGACCTCCGCGTACCAGCGGGCGCTGTCCTTCAACGTCCGGCGCTGGGTCGCGAAGTCCACGTGGACGATGCCGAACCGCTTGCTGTAGCCGTACGCCCACTCGAAGTTGTCCAGGAGCGACCACAGGAAGTACCCCCGCACGTCCGCGCCGTCCGCGAGGGCGCGGTGCACCGCCGCCAGATGCGCGTGGAGGTACGCCACCCGCTCCGGGTCCTTCACCCGGCCCGAGGGGTCGGCGTAGTCGTCGTACGCGGCGCCGTTCTCCGTGATCACCAGCGGTACGCCCGGCAGCTCGTCCCGCAGCCGGATCAGGAGCTCGTGCAGCCCGGTGGCGTCCACCGGCCAGTCCATCGCGGTGCGCGGACCGGGGGCCGGCTCGAACCTGACGTGCCGCTCCGCGCCCGCCCACGGCGACGGCGACTCGGAGGTGCCCGCCGCGACGACGGACGGGGAGTAGTAGTTGATGCCCAGGGAGTCGAGCGGCGCCGCCGCCGTCGCCAGGTCGCCGTCCCGTACGAAGGACCAGTCCGTGACCGACGCCGTGTCGCGGACCAGGTCCTCCGGCAGCCGCCCGTGGAAGACGGGGTCGAGGAAGACGCGGTTGGCGACGGCGTCGATGCGGCGGGCCGCGTCCACGTCCTCGGGACCGTCCGACAGGGACCGTACGGCATGGAGGTTGAGGGTCAGGGACACCTCCGAGGAGCCCGGCAGCGCCCCGCGCAGGGCGCGGGCCGCGAGCCCGTGCGCCAGGTTGAGGTGGTGCGCCGCGCGCAACGCGGCCAGGTCACTGGTGCGACCGGGCGCGTGCACCCCGTTGCCGTAGCCGAGGAAGGCCGCGCACCAGGGTTCGTTGAGCGTCGTCCAGGTCGCCACCCGGTCGCCCAGGGCGTCCGCCATGAGGCCCGCGTACTCCGCGAACCGGTACGCGGTCTCCCGGTGCGGCCAGCCGCCCGCGTCCTCCAGCTCCTGCGGCAGGTCCCAGTGGTAGAGCGTGGCCACGGGCCGGATGCCGGCCTCCAGGAGCCGGTCGGTGAGGCGCCGGTAGAAGTCCAGGCCCTTGCGCACGGCGGGGCCGCGCCCGGTGGGCTGGACCCGGGGCCAGGCGACCGAGAAGCGGTAGTCGGTCACGCCGAGCCGCCGCATCAGCGCGATGTCCTCGTCGACCCGGTGGTAGTGGTCGGCGGCGATGTCACCGGTGTCGCCGTTGCGCACCTTGCCGGGCGTACGGCTGAAGGTGTCCCAGATGGACGGGGTGCGGCCGTCCTCCGCCGCGGCCCCCTCGATCTGGTAGGCGGCCGTGGCGGTGCCCCAGCGGAAGGTCTCGGGGAAGCGGAGGGCGGTCGTGGTGTCGGTGCGGGCGTCGAGCGCGGTCATGGGGTGGGCTCCCTGGGGTGAGACGTCTGAGGACATACGGTGGGCGGCTCGTCGGGGACGCGGTGGGCGGCGCGCCGGTCAGCCCTTCACGGCGCCCTGCATGATCCCGCCGACGATCTGCCGGCCGAGCAGGCCGAAGACCAGCAGCACCGGCAGGGTGCCGAGCAGCGTGCCCGCCATGATCACGGACTGGTCGTGGACGTATCCGCCGCCGAGCTGGCGCAGGGCGACCTGGACGGTGGGCTCGGAGGAGGTGAGGGCGACGACCGGCCAGAAGAAGTCGTTCCACGCGGCCATGAAGGTGAGCAGACCGAGCACGGCCATGCCGGGCCGCGCGATCGGCACGACGATCGACCAGAAGATCCGGGCCGTGGAGGCGCCGTCGACCCGTGCGGCCTCGATCAGTTCGTCCGGCAGCGCCTGCATCAGGTACTGGCGCATGAAGAACACGCCGAAGGCGGACACCAGGCCGGGCAGGATCACCGCCTGCAGCTGGTTCACCCAGCCGAGTTCGGCGATCAGCATGAACAGCGGGATCACGCCCAGCTGCGGCGGGATCATCATGGTGCCCACGGTGATCGCGAGGAGCGCCCCACGGCCCCTGAAGCGGAGCTTGGCGAAGGCGAACCCGGCGAGCGTGCAGCACAGGACGGTGCCGAGGGTGATCGAACCGGAGACGATGAAGGAGTTGAGGAGGGCCTTGCCGATGTCGGCCTCCTCCAGGACCGCTTCGAAGTTGCGGATCAGGTTCGGTCCGGGAAGCAGCGACGGCGGGACCTTCGCCAGGTCGGCGTTGGAGCGGCTCGCGGCGACGATCGTCCAGTAGAACGGGAAGGCCGAGAAGAGCACGGCGACGATCAGGATCGCGTACGCGAGCGGACCGGCGTGCAGGGTGCGGCCCGCCCGGGAGGCGCCACGCCGGGGCACGCGCGCGCGTACGGGGGCCGGGGGCCGGGTCGGCGGGTCGGAGGGGCCCTGCGGCGCGGGGGCCGGTGCCGGGGCGATCGGCGCGGTCATCGGCCGGCCTCCTTGCGGGAACGGCGGCGCGCGATCAGGGTGTTGACCCCGACCAGCACCACGATGAGCAGGAACATCACCCAGGCGATGGCGGCGGCCCGGCCCAGATGGAAGAAGCCCCAGCCCTGCTCGTACATGTACAGGCCGAGCGTCTGGTACTGGTGCGAGATGCCGCCCGAGATCGAACCTTCGAGCAGCAGCGGCTCCCCGAACAGCTGGGTCGCGCCGATCGTCGAGACGATGACGGTGAACAGGATCGTGGGCCGCAGCCCCGGCAGGGTGACGTGGAAGAACTGGCGCCACCGCGAGGCCCCGTCCATCGCGGCGGCCTCGTACAGCTCGTTCGGGATGGACTGCATCCCCGCCAGGTAGATCAGCGCGTTGTAGCCCGTCCAGCGCCAGATCACGACCGTGGACACGGCGATCTGCGAGGCGACCGTGCCGTTCTGCCAGTCGACGGGGTCGACGCCGACCAGGCCGAGCGCGTAGTTGATCAGGCCGAAGTCCCGCCCGAAGAGCTGGGCGAAGACCAGGGTGGCGGCGGCCACCGAGGTCGCGTACGGCAGGAGGACCGCGGTCCGCAGGAAGGTGCGGCCGCGCATCCGGTAGTTCAGCAGGTGCGCGAGTCCGAGGGCCATCACCAGCTGCGGCACGGTGGAGAGCACACCGATGGTGAAGGTGTTGCGCAGCGCGGTCCAGAAGTACTCGTCGCCGAGGAGCGCGGTGTAGTTGCCGAGGCCGCGCCACTCCATCGTGCCGGGCGTCTGGAGCTCCACCCGGTAGAGCGAGACGAAGGCCGTGTAGATCAGCGGGAAGAGGCCGAAGGCTGCGAACAGGGTGAAGAACGGGGCGAGGTAGGCGTACGGCGAGAACGTCCGCCAGGCCCGCCGGACCGATCCACGCCGCACGGGCGGCGGGATCGGCCTCGACGGCGCCGGGGTCTCGGATGCGGTGAGGGTCACGGTGCGGCCCTTCGGAGGGGTACGGGGGAGGTGACGAGGCGCGGGGCGAGCCGGGCGCGCGGGGCGGGGGCCGGGAGCGGAGACGGGCACGCGGGGCGGGATGGGCCTCGGGAGAGGGCCGGCCTCGCGGGTCGGCCCTTGCGAGGCGGTCGCGGGGGAGGCGGTCCCGGGAGAGGGCTCGCCCCGCCCGTCAGGTCCTCAGGGCCGCGCCCCCGGGAAGGGCGCGGCGGCCCCGGCGGTCAGCCGATCGTGTTCTCGACGCCCTTCTTCGCGTTCGACCAGGCCTTGTCCGACGAGAGCCCCTTCCGCTCGACCTCGCTGAGCGCGTTCGTGATCTGCTGCGCGATGTTCTGGTCGTGCACGCCGAGCACCTGGACCGGGGCCGCCTTCGCCGCCTCGCCGAAGATCTGCCCGATCGGGGCGTTCGAGAAGAACGGGTCCTTCGCACCGGCGACCTTCGCGATCGAGGCGGTCGCGGAGGGGAAGTTGCCCTGCTTCTCGAAGAGCCTGGTCTGCTGCTCGGGCGCGGTCAGCCACTTCACCAGCTCGTACGCCTCCTTCTTGTGCTTCGCGGCCTTCGGCACCGACAGGTAGGAGCCGCCCCAGTTACCCGCGCCGCCGGGGAGCTTGGCGACGTCCCACTTGCCCTTGCCGGCCTCACCGGCCTGGCCCTTGATGTAGCCGAGCATCCAGGCGGGGCACGGGATGGTGGCGAAGGAGCCGGCCGAGAACGCCTGGTTCCACTGCGGGGACCACTGGTCGAGCTTGGCGCTCAGCCCGTCCTGGGCCGCCTTGACGGAGTGGTCCCAGGCGGTGCGCAGGGCGGGGTTGTCCTCCCAGATCAGCTTCCCGGACGCGTCGTAGTACCGCTCCTTCTCCTGCCCGATCATGATCGAGTAGAGGCTGCCGACGCTGTCGAGCCAGGCGCTCTTGCCGGGTGCCTTCGCCTTGTACTGCTTGCCGAGCGCCAGGTACCCGTCCCAGGTGGACCACTTCCCGGCGAGTTCCTCGCGGTCGGTGGGGAGTCCGGCCTTCGCGAAGAGGTCGGTGCGGTAGCACATGGCCTCGGGGCCGACGTCCGTGCCGAGACCGAGGATCTCGCCGCCCTTGCCGGTCGCGGCGGCCCACTTGGCCGGGGCGAACTGCTCCTTGAGCGCCTCCGCGCCGTACTTCCGCAGGTCCTCGAAGCGGTCCGCCTGCTGCTGGGTGACGGAGGCGATCCGGCCGACCTCGATGGCCTGGACGTCCGCGAGGCCGCCGCCGCCGGCGAGCCGGGTCTGGAGGGACTTCCAGTAGTCGGCCTCGTCCTCGGTGTCCGTCTGCTTGATGGTGACACCCGGGTGGAGCTTCTCGTACTCGGCGTACAGCCCGGCCTCCTTGTACCCGAAGGAGCCGAAGAGGTCGACGGTGAGGGTCACCTCGCCCCCCGCGCCGTCGGCCGACGTGCCGTCCGACGTCCCTCCGCAGGCGGCGAGCAGGGCGCCGGTGAGCGCGACGGCCCCCAGGCGTACGACGGCTCTCCTCGTGGTGCTGGCGGCTCGGGCGATGGGCATGGGAAGCCTCCCTTGGCTCCGGAACGAGCGAGAGGCGCTGAGAGCGCTCTCAAGCGTGCGGGGGGAGCGTGCCTGGGGAGGGGTCCATCCGTCAAGGCTCGAAGGCGTAACGGACGAGAAGAGACGCCAACTCCTCTCTGTGTTCAACCTCTTGACACACGTGTTTCGACGGTTCTACGTTTCCGGCGATCTGAGAGCGCTCTCTGACGACATTCTGACGACATGAGGTGCCGTTCATGCCAGCCCCCCGCAGAAAGCCGGCCGCAGCGCTGGTCCTGGTCTCCGCCCTCGCCGCCCTGGGACTCGGCCCCGCCGCCGCCCCCGCGGCAGCGGCCCCCGTCCCCACGGGCGCCGGAAGCTACTCCGACACCCGCCCCGCCGGAACCTCCGGCCCCACCACCAACACCGGCGCACCGGTCACCCCCAAGGTCACCCCCGCCGCCCAGGGCAAACCGGTCCCCACCAACGACTGGTGGTCCTCCCTGGCCTACCAGCGGTACGGGGACAACCCGTACTCCACCCCGATGTACGGGCATCCGCTCACGTACCAGGCCGTCGCAGGCGGCCTCGAGATCGGCTACCCGACCACCCCCGCCGTCGTCGGCGAGGGGCGTCAGTACGAGTTCGCCCACAAGCGCGACCTCACCCTCGGCCTCACCGGCCTCAACTCGCCCGACACCAAGGCCGACGCCTGGTCCGACTGGACCGTGACCCCCTACTGGTCCGACGGCGCCCGCACGCTGCGGACCACCATCGGCCACGGCATGCCCTTCGTGTACGCCAAGGGCACCGGCGGCGACGCCAGGATCACCACCGCCGCCGCTCCCGCCGTCTTCGCCGACCAGGGCAACGTCCTCGGCATCACCGTCGCGGGCCACCACTACGCCCTGTTCGCGCCCGGCGGCACCGACTGGAACGTCTCCGGCTCCACGATCACCGCCGGCCTGGGCGGCAAGGACTACTTCTCCGTCGCCGTCCTGCCCTCCACCGACGCCCTCGCCACGTACCGCAAGTACGCCTACAGCTTCGTCACCGGCTCCACCGTGAGCTGGAGCTACGACGCGGGCACCGTACGGGCCGCCTACACCCTGACCACCGAGGCGAAGGAGGGAACCGAGCGTGGCACCCTCCAGGCGCTCTACCGGCACCAGTGGCTGCACACCACCGACCCCCTCACCCCGTACACGTACGTCTCGCCCCGCGGCACCATGAAAGTCCGGGAGTCGGCCACCTTCACCACCACCCAGAAGGCCGCCGCGACCCTGCCCGGACTGCCGGGCGGCACCGGCGCCGACACCGCCCGCCTGCGCGGCTACCTGAACGAGGTCGCGAACTCCGCCGACCCCTTCTCCGGAGCCGCGGACACCTACTGGACCGGCAAGGCGCTCGGCAAGCTCGCCCAGCTGGTGCCGCTCGCCGACCAGATCGGTGAGACGGCGCTCCGCGACAAGCTCCTCGGCCAGATCAAGGGCCGCCTCCAGGACTGGTTCACGGCCGGAGGGGCGAACGAGTTCTCGTATGACGCGGCCTGGAAGACCCTCACCGGCTACCCCGCCTCCTACGGCAGCGACACCGAGCTCAACGACCACCACTTCCACTACGGCTACTACGTGTACGCCGCCGCGATCGTCGCCCAGTACGACGCGGCCTGGGCGGCCGACTCCGCCTGGGGCTCCATGGTCAAGACCCTGATCCGCGACACCGCCAACCCCAGCCGCACCGACAGCGCCTACCCCTTCCTCCGGGGCTTCGACGTCTACGCCGGACACAGCTGGGCCAGCGGCCACCAGGGCTTCGCCGCCGGAAACAACCAGGAGTCGTCCTCCGAGTCGACCAACCTCAGCGCCGCCCTCGTCCTCTGGGGCTCGGCCACCGGCAACACCCAGCTCCGTGATCTCGGCACCTACCTGCTGACCACCGAGGGCGAGGCCATCGCCCAGTACTGGTTCGACGCCGACCAGCAGGTCTTCCCCGGCTCCTTCACGCACGACACCGCCGGCATGGTGTGGGGCAGCGGCGCCGCCTACTCCACCTGGTGGACCGCCAACCCCGAGGAGATCCACGGCATCAACGTCCTCCCCGTCACCGGCGGTTCACTCCACCTCGGCGGCCACAAGGACGCGATCCGGCGCAACATCGCCGAGATGGAACGCGAGAACGGCGGACCCGCCGTCGAATGGCGCGACATCCTCTGGGAGTTCCAGTCCTTCGCCGACCCCGCCGCCGCCAAGGCCAAGTGGGACGCCGGCCACGCCGGTTACGCCCCGGAGGCGGGCGAGTCGAAGGCCCACACCTACCACTGGCTCACCGCGCTCAACACCCTCGGCGCGCCCGACGCGACGGTCACCGGATCCATTCCCACCTCGGCCGTCTTCGCCAAGGGCACGACCCGCACGTACGTGGCCCACAACCACGGCTCCACCACCCGCACCGTCACCTTCTCCGACGGCAAGTCCCTTTCCGTGCCCGCGCGTTCCACCGCCACCGGCACCGGGACGGGCGGCCCCGGACCCGACCCCGACCCGGGGCCGGGCACCGGCAACACCTTCCAGCTCCGCACCGGCGGCACGCTCACCACGGCCACCGGCGCCACCGCGGGCAGCGACACCGTCGCCTCGGCGCAGGGCGGCAACCACGACGGGACGCCGAACCGGCCGCTCGTCTACGTGGCCAAGGGCGTCAACGGCACGCTCAAGGCGGGCGGTTCCACCGCCTTCCGCCTCCAGGTCGACGCCGGGACGTCCGTCGGACTCGGGCAGCAGGCCCGGATCAGCTACGACCTCACCGGTGACGGCACCTTCGAACGGACGGAGACGTACCACTACTTCGCCACCGACCCGGTCACGGGCTGGGAGGAGTACGCCCAGGGTCGCGGCCTCAAGTCCGCCACCGGGACGCTCGGCAACCTGAACGGCGGGACCGTCCGCCTCGAGGTCTGGAGCGCCATCGGGAACGGTGACGCGCGGCTCCAGACGGGCACGGACCGGTCCGTGGTCGTCATCCCCTACGACTGACCCGGCTGCGAGGAACCGGCGGAATCGGCGGCGGGCCCGGGTGTGACACCCGGGCCCGCCGTCCCACGCTCTCCCGGGCACTCCACCACGGCGTCAGGCCGAGTCGCGGCGGACCAGGGACGTCGGCGTGATCACGGACTCCGGGATCGCGGACCCGGTCCCGTCGAGCAGCCGCATCAGGAGCTTCGCCATGAGCCGGCCCATGCCCTCGATGTCCTGGTGCACGGTGGTCAGGGCGGGGGCGGTCCTGCGGACCACCGAGTCCATGTCGTCGAAGCCGACGACCGCCACGTCCTCCGGCACCCGCACCCCACGCTCCCGCAGCGTCAGCAACGCACCCGAGGCCATCAGGTCGTTGGCGACGAACACCCCGTCGACGTCCGGCCTCCGGTCGAGCAGCTCCGCCATGGCGCGGGCGCCGCTCTCCTCGGTGAAGTCGCCGCGGCAGAGCAGAGCGGGATCGGCGTCGATCAGGACGTCCCGATAGCCGTGCAGCCGGTCGAGCGCGGACGTCTGGTCGTGCGGCCCGGAGATGTGGGCGATGTTCCGCCGTCCGAGCCCCACCAGGTGCCGTACCGCCTCGCGGGCACCGCCGCGGTTGTCGCAGTCGACGAACGGCACCGAAGGATGCGTGCCCGGATCCGGCCGCCCGCCGAAGACCACCGGGATACGGGTCCGGTCGATCACGGCCGGCAACGCGTCGTCGTTGTGCACCGAGAAGGCCAGTGCGCCGTCGACGTGCCCGCCGCCCAGGTAGCGGGCGATCCGCTCATGGTCCCCCGGCCCCTCCAGCCACAGCAGCACCAGCTGGGTGTCGTGAGCCGCCAGCTCCCGGCTGATGCCCCGCACCTGCTGCTCGAAGAACGGGTCGGAGAAGATCCGGAACTCGGGTTCGGCGATGATCACCGCCACGGCGCCGTTGCGCCTGGTCACCAGCGTGCGAGCGGCGTGGTTCGGCACGTAGCCGAGCTCGTCGACGGCCCTGCGCACCTTCTCGACCAGCGGAGGCCGCACGCCCGCACCCCCGTTGACGACCCGGGAGGCCGTGGCGCGGGACACGCCGGCGCGAGCGGCGACGGCTTCCAGCGTGGGGCGGGGCCCCGTGGTCTGCTCGGGCAAGGCGGGCGCTCCTCGGCTGCGTGGCGCGGTCTGCGGTCTGCGGTCTGCGGTCTGCGGTCTGCGGTCTGCGGTCTGTGGTCGTCGGGCCGTCGAGTGGGGCTGTGGGGCTGTCGGGTCCGGGCGGTACCGTGACGGTCCGTGTGGATCAGGATATCCGCAGCGCCCACCCTTCTGAGAGCGCTCCCAACAGTCCGGGGCGGAGGAGTCGAGCGCGACCTCCCGGGACACGGTGTCACTGGCGCGTGCGACGATCCGGAGCATGATCGTCTCGCTCGAATCCCTGTTGCCCGTCGGCGGTACGCACACCTCGACGACGTACGCCGACTGGGTCGCCGCCCACGACCCGGACGCGGCCGCGACGGCGCGCGACCTGGTCCAGGACATGACGGCCGAGCTCAACCGTTCCTGGTCCAAGCCCGGCGCGTTCGTCGACGCCATGGCACGGCGGGCACGGCGGCTGCCCTCGGCGCACCTGCCGTGGTTCTGGGACACCGTGGGCCACCGGCTGATCGGTTACGGGAGCAGGCCGGGCGGCCGGGCGTACGTGGCGGCGCGGACGGCGGAGGCCGAGCACGGGCTCCCGGTCGACCCCGCCTACCGCCGGGCCAACGGGCTGTTGTTCGCCAGGGGCGGGGCCATGCCGGCCAAGGAGTTCGGTGCCCACCAGAAGTTCCTCGCCGAGACCCTGGAGCCCGCGGAGGCGCACGCGGCCCTGGGGGCGTTCCTGACCGCGTGGGCGGGCTCGAAGGCGGACCTGCCGGCGGACCTCGTGCGCCGGGTGCGGGCCTCCGCCAAGGCCGCGGGGCACGGCGAGGACGAGGTCGCGCGGGTCGTCGGCGCGATCGTCTCGGCGACCCGGAAGAAGTCCGTGCCGGACGCGCTCCTCACGGCCGCAGAGCCGGTCCTGACGGCCCATCCGCCGACGGACGAGGTCACGGCCGGGCTCGTCGAGGTCTTCCCCGAGGGCGTCACGGACGGCGGGGCGTGGCTGCGCGTGCTGATCGGCTGCGGGGCGACGAAGGCGATGGAGACCGGACGGGTGGTACCGGAGGGCGGACTGCACCACTGGGTCGGGCACTTCGTCCACATGTACCAGTACGCGAAGCAGTCCGGCGGAGGAGTCGGCCGGCAGCCGCTCCCGCCGGAGTTCCTCGACCTGGTGGGCCGGCTCGGACCGCGCCTGCGGGCGGCGGGTCAGCCCGTGACCGTGCACACCACCCGGCACCACTACCAGGGGTTCGACGCGGACGTCCTCGACGCCTGTCTCGCTGCCGGGGTCACGGTCGTGGACCGCGGTCCGGAGACGCGGATGCGTTTCTGGGGCGAGCGGTCCCGGCGGGACCTCGCCGCACTCGCGGCCGACCCGGTGTTCGGCGCTCGCCTCGAAGGAACGGTGCACGCCCGTCTGATGCCCGACGGGTTCAGGGCGCACGGGCGCAAGCCCGGCAGCGCGGTGACGCTGCTCCCGGGCAACGAGGGCATCGCACACGAGGTGGCCAACCGGGTCGGCAAACTCGTCGACACCGTCGGGGGTGGCGGCATGGCGGGAGCCGAGGAGGCCGTGGCCGAGCTGGAGACCCTCCTCGACCGGCCGACGGTGACGGCGCTCGGCGGAGTCGTCGACGCCCTCGCGGACGCCTCCGCCGCGGGCGCGCTGCGCCGCTCGCTCACGGCCGGACTGCCGGAGGAACTGGCCTGGCCGGCCCTGGAGGCGGTGTACGGAGAGTTCGCGGCGGACGCGGAGCCCGGTGCGGCCGGACTGCCCGGTGTGGAGGGCGTGACCTGTACCTGGCCGGTGCTGACGGTGTTCGGGCGCGAGCGGGCCGTCGCCGTCGACCCCGACGGAGTGCGCGGTTCCTGCCGGTTCACGGTGCCCGAGGACGCGACCATGTTCGCCGTCCACTACGTGGGCGGCTCCTTCCTGGTCAGCTGGAGCACCCAGCAGAGCCCGTACCACTGCGACCGGGCCGCCTGGGCCGACCGCCCGGAGGAGCCGTTCACCCCGACCGAGCTGGGCGGCCTCGTGCCCTTCGGCGGCAGTCTGGACGGGGCCTACGGCTTCCAGTTCGAGACCGCCGACGGCGGCGGCCGGCACGGAGGCCGCCGGGTGACCCGCCCCGGCGACACGGAGGGGATCGACCGGGACGAGCTGCAGCTCGGTGACGGCTCCCGGATCTGGACCAACGCCGTCTACGGACGGAGGCCGTGGGAGCTCGTGGACCCGGTCACCGGCGAGCGCCGCGGAGCCACGCCGCTGCCGGACTTCCCCGGCCGCACCCCCCATCCCGACCCGGCGGCGGAACCGTCGGAGGCCGGCATGTCCCTCGCCCGCGAGGCCCTGCAACTGGCGCCGCTGCCCGAGAGCCTCGACGACTCCCCGCTGGGCAGCCGCAACGGCCTGGTCGGGACCCGGATCCTGTACCGCACCCGGTACCGGGACAACGCGCCCGACCACTTCCTGGTCGAGAGCATCGACGGGCGTACGGCCCGCTTCGACATCGACCGGCAGGGCCAGGAGCCGTGGGGGCTGTGGGCGCCGCCGGAGGGCGCCGTGGAAGACGTGGTCCTCGCCGAGGCGGAGACACACACGGGCGTCCGCGCGTACACCGCCGACGGGAGCCTGCTGTGGGAGCAGGACGGGCACCGGTCGCCCCGGCACCGCCCGGGCCGGCCGAACCGGCGGGTGACCGTGTCCCACGGCGTGGCCCTGCCCCCGGCCTTCTGGTACCTGCTGCGGACCCGTGACCAGGCCGGCTCCCGGGCGCTGCGGACCGTGGCACTTCCGACCGCCGAGGCGCTCCTGGCCGCCGCCCTCGGCGACGACCAGGAGGCGCTGCGCACGGCCGTCGCGCGGGAGCTGCCCGGGATCACCGACCCGGTCCTCCGCGAGGCCGTCGTGGCGGTGGCCTGCCGAGCGGCCCGGGTGGAGGAGCGGCGGCGCGCCCTGCACCGGCGGGTCACCCTGCTCGCCGAGGCGCCGCCCGCCCCGCCGCGCCGGACCGCCCCGGACAGGGAGCTGATGCCCGCCCTGTTCGGGCTGGTCGCCGAGGGCGGGCGTGACACCTGGCGGCGGACCCGGGACGTGGTCCTGCCGGCGACGCTGACCGCCCTGGTCGCCGACGGCGCCTGTCTCACCGGGACGATCGCGGAGGAGGTGCGCCGCCTCTCCCCGCCCGCGCCGCCGCACGACTGGTCGCAATTGCTCGGCGCGATCGACGCCGTCGCCTGGCGGGCGGCGGTGGCACCGACCCCGGACGCGGAGCGGGCCGCCCTGATCGCGCTCCTGGACACCTGGGCCGACCAGCCGTTCGCCCGCGAGGGCAGCCGCTGGTGGGTGGGCGGCACGTCCGACGCCGAAGCCCTGGACGCCCTGCGGGAGGGCGGGACGGCCGTGGTCTCCGCAGGGGTGCGGGGCGGCGGGGCGGCCCGCTGGTTCGTCGCGCCCGCCGCGAAGGAGACGGAGGCCGACCCCGTCCCGGCTGCGGCCCCCGAGGCCCGGCTCGTGCGCGTGGAGCGGGACGACGCCGCCCGGCTGCGCGCCCTGCTCGCGGCGATCGACGCCCATGGACCCGTTCCCCTCCCGGAGTCGGCGGCCGTGCGCTTCGCCGAACTGACAGGAGTACGCCGGGCGGTGGCCCGGCTCGTGGTCGCCGGTCTGGTCGGCAGGCCCGGCAGGGAGGAGGACCGTGCCCTCGCCCGCAAGGCGCCGTACAAGGCGACCGCGTCGACGGCCGAGTCCTACGAGGAGGTGCGCGCGCGCCTCGGGGCCGCGGGGCGCAGGGCCGTCCTGGCCGCGGCCCTGCCCGACGACCCGGCGGGGCTGTGGCGGCCCGGCGGGGTCGAGGCCGCTGTGGAGCGGATGGCCGGGGTGTGGCGGGAGCTGATCGGTGTGCGGGCCGCCGTGGACGACGAGGCGGCCGACGCGCTGGAGGCCGGCCTGGGACTCTCCGAGGTCTGGGCCCGGCGACTCGCGGGCGGCTACGGGGCCGCCGAGGACACCAGGGTGCCGGCCGCCGGCTGGGAGCTCGCGGCGCGGACGTACGGCACGGCGGTGGATGTCAGGGCCGTGCCGCCGGCCGGTACCGACGTGCGTCGTCGCGCCCCCGTGGGCCTCCCGCTGGGGCGGATCGCGAGCGCGCTGGTGTGGGCGTGGACCGACCGGCCCGTCGGCGATCCCGCGATGGCCGGGGCGAACGACCTGCACGACCGGCTGCGGGCCGAACTGGCGCGTCCGGAACTGATCCTGGAGCTGGGCGGGCACATCCAGGACACCACCGCGCCGATCGCGGAGCGGTTCGGGCCCGCGACGCTTCCCGTGGCGATGGACCGCCGCAAGGACGAGGACGAGCCGCTGTCCGTCACCGCGTACGACTCCGGACCGCTGGTGGTGTGCGCCCCCGGCGGCGCCGCGTTCCTACGGCCCGCCGAGGTCGCCGACCCCGAGGCGTGGCGGCGGGTCCGCGGGATCACCGGCCTCGCCGAGGAGCTCGACAGGATCGCGGCGCTCCTTCCCGGCGGCGGCGTCGACCGGATGAGGCACCGGGCCGCCTCGGGAGCCGTACCGGACGGCGCGTACGAGGCGGATCCGCGCCACTCCTGCCCGGAACTGGTCGCCCGTGCCGCGCGGGAGCTGGGCGTGGGCACGGACGCGGCCGCGCTGTACCTCCAGTTGGCGACGCTCGCGGCGCCCACCGAGCGGAACGTGCGCCGGTGGAACGGCTGGACGACCAAGCGGCACGCGGAGGTCCGGGCGGAACTCCTCACCACCGGCGCGGTGATCGAGGCCAAGCGCGCACGGGCCGGCCGGACCCTGTTCCTGCCCGGCGCGTGGACCGAGCTGAAGGCCCCGCACCTGCCGCTGGAGACCGTGAAGCTGGCGAGCCACCTGGTGCGCCCGTTGTGGGCCCAGCACATCGAGGCGCCGTTCGAACGGGTGCTGCCGCCGGCGCCCCTCCACGAGATGTTCGCCGAGGCATGGGAGCGCGACCGGTGACACCGGTCCCCGAGGGGCGGGGGCCCGGTGGCGCCCGCTACCTCCGGGTCGGCGCCCGCAGCGCCGTACGGGCCGCGCGGTACGCCACGGCGGGGTCGGGGTGCGGAGCCGCGGCCGGCTGCCAGATGCCGTAGCGCTCGACGTACGGGTGCCAGAGGCCGTCGGGACCGTACCGCAGCTGGACCCGGGCGGGCGCGTCGGTGAGGTGGTTGTTATGACGTTCCACCGGGGCTGTGGGGGAGGGGCGGAGCGGTTGGACGGCGTGCTCCGCCGCGCCGAGGACGTCGGGCTCCGCCGGCTGGGGCATGAGGAACGTGGCGACGGCGGGCCGCCCTCCGTACCGGTGCGCCAGGGCCAGGAGCTTCATCCGCCCCGGTGACACGCCGAGTCGCTCGGCGGCGGGCTCCAGATGGGTGTCTCCGCTGCGGGCGACGAACCGGGCGAGATCGGCGGTGACGTCGTCGACGTCCTCGAACGCCCCCGCGAGGACATCGACGCCTCCCGGGGTCTCCAGCAGCGCGGCCGCGCGGTGGGCGGCGTCGGCCACGAGCGCCCGCAGGGCGTCCAGGTCGGGCAGCGGTGGCGGGGGCGGATCGGTGAGGCCGTCCAGTACGGAACCGATGCCGGGGGTGTCACCGTGGGGGACCGGCCCCGCCGTCGAAGGGGTCATTCCGGGCCTCCCAGGCTGACGAGGTCGGCGAGTTCACGGTCGCTGAGCCGGGCGAGGCCGGTGTCCCCGACGCCGAGGACCGTGTCCTGCAACGCCCGCTTGTGCGTGAGCAGTTGATCGATGCGGTCCTCGATCGTGCCGCGGGTGACGAGCCGGTGCACGGTGACGGACCGCCGCTGCCCGATCCGGTGCGCACGATCGGAGGCCTGGTCCTCGACCGCCGCGTTCCAGCTGCGGTCGAAATGGACGACATGGCTCGCCCTGGTCAGGGTGAGGCCGGTGCCACCCGCCTTGACCGAGAGCACGAACAGCGGTGAGCGGCCCGCCTGGAAGCCGTCGACGAGCTCCTGCCGCTGCCGGGTGTCCAGGCCACCGTGGAGGAACAGGGGGCGATGACCCAGGTGGGTGAGGTGTTCGGTGAGCAGCCGTCCCATGGTGACGTAACTCGTGAAGACGAGCGCGGCCTCGCCGCGCCCGGTGATCGTCCCCACGAGGTCGTCGAGCGCCTCCAGCTTGGCCGACCGGGCCGTGAACTCCGCCGCGCGGGACCGGCCGGGGTGGTCCTCGCCCCGGTAGTGGGCCGGGTGGTTGGTGATCTGCTTCAGCGCGGTGATCAGCCTGAACACCAGACCGGACCGCGCGAGGGACGGGGAATGGGCGAGCTGTTCCATCGTCTCGCGGACGACGGCCTCGTACAGGGCGACCTGCTCGGCGGTGAGTTCGACGATCCGCCGGGTCTCGACCTTCGCGGGGAGTTCGGGGGCGACCCCGGGGTCGGTCTTCCTGCGGCGCAGCAGGAACGGCGCGATCAGCCGGGCGAGCCCGCGCGCCGCCGGTCCGTCCGGGTCGCGCTCGGCGGCGGCCGCGTACCGGGACCGGAAGGCTCTGAGAGTGCCGAAGAGGCCCGGGTTGACCCAGTCGAGCAGGGTCCACAGTTCGGAGAGGTTGTTCTCCACCGGGGTCCCCGTCAGCGCGAGACGCGTGGTCGAGGTCAGCGCGTGCAGACGCCGGGCGGTGGAGGAGGTGTGGTTCTTGGCGTGCTGGGCCTCGTCCGCGATCACCAGGTCCCAGTCGCGGGAGGCCAGTTCGGTGTCACGGCGCAGGACACCGTACGTGGTGAGGACGACGGTCCGGTCCCCCGCGGCTTCGAGGCTGCGCCGACTGCCGTGGTAGACGGTGACGTCGAGTCGCGGCGCGAACCTGCGGTACTCCCGCTCCCAGTTGGTGACCAGCGACGACGGACACACCACGAGGACCGGGCCGCGATGCCCGCTCTCGTACCGGTGGAGGGTGTACGCGATGGCGGTGAGGGTCTTGCCGAGGCCCATGTCGTCGGCGAGGACCGCGCCGAATCCGGTCCCTCCGGTGTGAGAGAGCCAGGACAGCGCCCGTTCCTGGTAGCCACGGAGTACGGCTTCGAGGCCGGCGGGCGGGGGGACCGGGGGCGCGTGCTCTCCCCGGCGCAGCACGTCGACGACACCGGCGAGGTCCCCGCCCGCCCGGCACGGCACCGTGCGGCCGTCGACGTCCACGGTTCCGGTGAGGGCGGCGGTGAGCGCGTCGATTCCCACGAGGCGGCCGATCTCCCGACGGCGGACGCGCGCGACCGTGAGGGGATCGAGCAGCACCCATCGGCCCCGCACCCGGACCAGGGGTCGGGCCGCCTCGGCGAGCTCGTCCATCTCGGCCTCGGTCAGCACGTCCCCCCCGATCGCCAGTCGCCAACGGAAGTCGAGCAGCGCCTGAAGACTGAACCGGGGGGCTCCGCCGACGGCTTCGCGGGTGCCGGTCGGGGCGGCGCCCGCCGTCCCGGTGCCGCTCTCCGCGCCGACGACCGTGTGGGCGGACAGCAGGTCGCGGAGTCCGGGCGGCCAGCGCAGCACCAGACCCTCGGCGGCCAGGTCCGTCTCGGCCTCCAGGAGCCGCCCGATCCCCGCCGCGTCCGCCACCAGGCGTTCGGGCGTGGTGAACAGGCCGGACAGGACCGCGCAGCGGCGGACGGAGCGCTCCAGGCGCCGCCGTACCCGCTCACGCAGGTGGTACGGCTCCGCACCCGCCGCGGCGCTCCGGCCAGGTCCGAGGGAAGTCGCGGGCACCTCGTGGTCCGGTCGGGACGGGTCGACGGCCACGAGGAGACGGCCGGTCAGGCGACCGGCGACGGCGTCCGCCTCGGACGGTGCGGCGAACTCCACGACGAGTCCGGGTGGCGGACCCGGGTCGAGCCGGTCCTCGACCATGTCCAGCCACGGCCGCACCCGCTCGGTCACGTCCTCGGGGAGCGGGCGGCCGGCCGGGGCGAGGAACGGGCCGGTACCGAAGAGGACCGCGGCCGGGGGCCGGAGCAGGGTGTCGGCGAGGGCGTCGAGGAACGCCGGTACGGTGTCCCGGGCACCCGGCGCCGTCGCCACGACGGGGTGAGGAGCCGCACGCAGGGACAGTTCCTCCAGGGCCCGGACGGTGGCGACCGGAAGCGGCCCCGTCCGCCACCGGTCCACCCCGGCCACGGAGAGCGCCGGGCGGACGTGCCCCGCGGCGACGGCCCGCAGCCCGAGCCGGGCCGCCTCTTCCCACCCCTTCGCCGTCGGATGCCACCCGGTGGCCCGGTCGCGCCGCAGCAGTACGGGAACGGCCCGGTCCAGCGGGACCCGCCACCCCACGACCGGCACGGGCGCGGACTCCGGGGCGAGGAGCAGCGGGCGGCGCGTCACGGAGAGCGGCTCCGGTAGGTCGGCGCCCGGCATCGGCGCCCCGTCGGCCCGGTGGAGCAGCAGCCCGGCCGCGTCGCCGTCGCCCGCGTCGGGGAGGAACGTGACGGCGCATCCGGCGGCGAGGGCCTCCCGGACGACATCGGCGACCGGGACCCGCGAGACGGGGGAGGGGCGGCGGTCGCCTTCACCGCCTGCACCGCCGTCGCCGACCACCGGTGCGGCGGCAGCGGGTTGCCCGGACGGGGCGGATCGCGGCGGGGGGACGGAAGCCGGATCGGGCGCGGGGTCCGGGGACCGGGGCGGAGGCACCGCCATGGGCCGCGGCAGGGGCACGGCACCCGGCACGTGCGACGGGGCCGCCGGGGGAGTGCGCGCGGTGTCGACGGCGACCAGCTCGGCCATCAGCGCCGACGCCGCCGCGCGGCGGGCGTCCGCCTTCGACTTCGCACGGGCGGTGACCCGTACCTTCTCGCCCGTCCGCACCAACGTGCAGGAGTAGGTGCACGCGACGGTCCTGGGGGCGGCCGCGAACGTGGACTCCGGCTTGGAGATCAGCTCCAACTGGGTGTATTTGTTCAGGTACTTCACCGGGTCCTGACCCGTCGGCACGGGCTGGATCCGCGCCGTCGGACGCTCCCCGCCGTCGTCCGGGCCCCGCTCCTCCTCGGGCTCGGGCAGACCCGTCAACGCGGCCAGGAGGGCGACCGCCCCGAGGTGCACGGCCTGGCGACGGTCACGTGCCGTGCGCTCGGCACCCTCGACCGCAGGGCCGAGGGCCGGCGGGCGTGTGCCGTCGACCGCAGGGCCGTCGCCGGGCAGGCGGGTGCCCTCGCCGTCGTCCCAGCTCCAGCGGCAGGAGAAGCCTCCGTCGGACGGGACGACAGTGTGCCGGGCCTCCGCCCCCCGTTCCTCCGCGTGCCGGCGCAGGAGCGTGGCCGCCGCGGACTGCATGCGGGCGGCGACCCGCAGGGCGCACAGGCGCGGTTCCCGCCAGGCGGGTCCTCGCGCGCCGAACAGCAGGAGCTGCACGTCCCGGTGCCGCAGTCGGGCCGAAGCCGCGCGGCGGACGACCTCGGCCGCCAGCTCCTCGCCGGGTTCCCCCGTGGCGATCCGAGCGTGCAGCAGCGACTCGAAGACCTCCGCGCGCATGCCCGGCGCGCGGAGCCGGCCGCCCCCGGTCTTCTCCGTCGGCCCCTCGACCCCGGCGAGCCGGCGCAGCAGCGCGTGGGCGGCGGCCCGGCGGGCCGCCGCCGTCGTCGGGGCGCTCCGCGGGGGGCCGGTCACCTGGGCGTCGGCCGGCCCGATCCGTACCGCCGCCGTGTGCAGCACACGCCCGTTCTCCAGGTGCTCCGCCGCCTCGTCGTACGTCAGGGGTGGCCAGGACTCGATCTGCGCGTGCGCCGTGAGCACCTGCTGCGGGACCTCCGGCGTGCCGTCGAGGCCTTCGACGGCGAGGCGACGGGCCGGCAGCCACGCCGGGTGGTCGTCCGTGACGAGGAGGAGCATCCGCAGATCCGGTCGCGTGAGCCGGCCCGCCCGTGCCAGGCTCTCGGCCTCGGCCACGATCTCCGCGTCGAAGCGGCTCTGGAGGACGGCGCTCCTGGCCCGTTCGTGCCAGGGGGGCCGCACACCGGCACCCGTGGGAGCGCCGGACTGCCGGACGTCGTCGGCGAGCTGGGGACGACCACCCACCAGGGGACCCTCCGTACGCGGAACGTGATGGAACGTGCGCGTTCAGTATACGGAGCCGGGCGGTCCTCGATCCTCCAACGGGCTTCCGACGGGCCCCGGTTGCCCGGTCAGACGGTGCGCTTCCACTCGCGGAGCAGCAGATACCCGAGGTACGCCCCCCCGACGGCCATGGTGTACAGACCGACCGGCAGGTCGTCGAAGAGCGGCAGCTGCTGCGACGTGAGGTCGGCGAGTACGAGGAGCAGGGCTCCGAGCAGGGTGGACATGACCAGGTGCGGGCCGCCGCTGCGGGTGACGCGCTTGGCGATCTGCGGCGCGGTCAGGGAGACGAACGCGATGGGTCCGGCCACGCTGACCGCCCCCGCCGAGAGGACGATCGACAGCACGACCGCCAGGGTCGCGGTCCGGCCGGGGCGGGCGCCCAGGCCGGTGGAGAGGTCGTCGCCCATCTCGCCGACGCTCAGGGGCCGCGCCAGGAGCGCCGCGAACGGCAGGCTGACGAGCAGCACCGTCCAGATGGTCGTCGCGTCGTCCCAGGAGCGGGCGGAGAGGCTGCCGTTGATGTAGGCGGTGAGCGCGCTGGCCTTGTCGCGCTCCACGGCGTACACCACGTACTGGGTCAGCGCCGTCGCCATCGCGGCCACGCCGATTCCGGCCACCACGAGCCGTCCCGGGCTGCGGAAACCGGTGCCGGTGGCGACGAACACGACCGCCATCGCCACGACCGCCCCGAGCAGAGCCCCGAGGGCCACCGGCATGACGTCGGGCAGGAACAGGGCCGCGGCCGCGGCTCCCGCCCCGGCGCCGGCGCCGAGCCCGATGATGTCGGGACTGCCCAGCGGATTGCGGGTGACGGACTGGAACAGGGCCCCGGACAGGCCGAAGGCCGCGCCGGTGGCGATGGCCACCGTGAGCCGGGGACCACGCAGCCTGTTGAGGACGAAGGCGTTCTTGCCGGTGGCCTCGCCGGCGAGAGCCGACGGCAGGTCGGGCAGGTCGATGCCGAGCCTGCCCATCGACAGGGTGGCGACGGCCGCTCCGCAGAGCAGCAGCAGCGTCACCACGGCCGCGATCACGGAGGAGCGGCGCACGGGGACGGCGACCCAGGGGCCGATCCGCAGCACACCGCGGCCGGGGGGTCGGAGCCCCCGCTTCGCCGTCCCGGGGTGGTCCTGGACGGCGGTCCGGTCGGCGGTCGTCATACCGCTCCCCTCATACGTCGGACGGCGAAGAGCAGGGCGGGGGCACCGACGAAGGCGGTGACCACTCCGACCATCAGCTCCTGCGGGCGCAGCAGGATCCGGCCGATGACGTCGGCGAAGAGCAGCAGCGTGGGTCCCGCGAGGCAGGTGAGCAGGATCTGGGCCCGGAAGTCGGCGCCGACGAGGACCCGCACCACGTGCGGGACGGCCAGGCCGACGAAGGCGATGGGTCCGACGGCGGCGGTCGCGGCGGCGGCGAGCAGGGTCGCGGCGAGGAGTCCGGCCCCCTTGACGCGGGCCGGACTGATGCCGAGGGAGGCGGCCTTGTCGTCGCCCATCGCCATGGCGTTGAGTCCCGGCGCGAGCAGCAGGGCGAGGAGCAGGCCCGCCGCAGCGAACGGCAGGACCGCCCAGAAGGCGTCGAAGCCGCGCCCGCCGAGGGCGCCCACCACCCAGTAGCGGTAGGTGTCGAAGACCCGCGGGTTGGACAGGGCGACGGCCTGGATGAAGGCGGCGAGGACGGCGGAGAGCACCGCGCCGGCGAGGACCAGGCGGACGGGTCCGCCGCCACCGCCCGCCGTGCCGACGACATGGACGACGACACCGGTCACGAGGGCGCCGAGGAGCGCCCACCAGATGGTCTCCCGCTGTCCGGCGGCGCCGAGGAACGCGGTCGCGGCGACGATGCTCGCGGACGCGCCCGCGTTGATGCCGAGAAGTCCCGGCTCGGCGAGCGGATTGCGGGTGATGCCCTGCATGAGGGTGCCGGCGACACCGAGGCAGAGCCCCGCGAGAACGCCGAGAGCGGTGCGCGGGTAGCGGCTCTCGACGACGGTACGGGTGTAGCCGTCGATGTCACCGGTGATCACCCGCAGGACGTCACCCGCGGACGTCGGCCTGCTGCCGAACATCACGCTGGCGAGGAGCGCCAGGGCGAGCAGGACCAGGCACAGGGTGACGGCCATGACATGCCGGGCAAGGCCCCGCCGTACGACGGCGGGGCCCTGGCCGATCCGGGAGAGAGTGGTCACGTGGATCGGTCGTTACTTCCCGGCCTTGGCGACGGCCTTGTCGATCATCGGGAGGTAGCGCTCGATGCTGTACGGCACCGTCAGCGGGTTGATCATCGACGAGGCGGTGACGAACGGCGTGTCGTGGCTGTAGACGAGGGCGCCCTTCTTCACGGCGGGGATCGCCGCGTACAGCGGCTGGGCCTCGACCTCCTTGCGGGACTTGTCGTCCATGTAGAAGGTGAAGGCGATGTCGCTCTTGGACAGCTTGTTGGCGTTCTCCAGGCCGATGAGGGCGGAGTCGGTGCCGTCGGTCTCCTTGAAGGTGTTCACGACCGGGTCGACCTTGAGGCCCAGCTTGGACACCATGGACACGCGCTGCTCCTCGGGCTTGAAGATGCCGAGGGTGCCGGGGCCGGTGTTGTAGATGTACGAGAACGTGACGTTCTTGTAGTTCGGGCGGGTGGCGGCGGCGTCGGCCAGCTGCTTGTCGATCTTCGACGTCAGCTCCGCGGCCTTCTCGGGCTGACCGAGCGCCTTGGCGACGATCTCGATCTGCTGGTCCCAGTTCGTGCTCCACGCCTTGTCGGGGTAGGCGACGGTCGGCGCGATGTCCTTCAGGATGTCGTACTGCTTCTGCGTGATGCCGGACCACGGGGCCAGGATGACGTCGGGCTCCAGCTCGGTGATGGCCTCGATGTCGAGCTCCTCGCCACCGTTGAACTGCTTGGGCAGCGTGGCGCCGGACTTCTTCACCGCGTCGTGGATCCAGGGCAGGTAACCGGTCTTGTCGCTGCCCCAGGGGTAGCTCTCGATGCCGACCGGGACGTTGCCGAGGGCGATGGCGGTCTCCGCGGAGCCCTGCCCGAGGGTCACCACGCGCTTCGGCCTGTCCTTGATGACGGCCTCGCCGAGGGCGCTCTTGATGGTGACGGGGAAGGCGCCCGCCGCGGCCTTGTCCGCCGACCCTGCCGCCGCGTCTTTCTTCTCGTCCGAGCCGCACCCGGTCACCATGAGGCCGAGCGAGACCGCGGCGGCGCCCGCCGCGAGGACGCGACGGTGAAGGGGGGTGAACACAGAAGGCATGGTGGATCCTTGTCTCCGGGCAGGGATGTGCGGAGCCCCGGAGGGCCGACCCCTCTGCGGGGCAGCGGCCATCGCGGCTCTTGTTAGGTGAGCCTAACCTATTCCGGTTCGAGGGTGGGTGCCAGGGGGTCCCGGTGGGATCGCGGGGCGGGCGACCGCGGGCCGCCCGCCCCGATCAGGCCGACGATCCCTGGTGCTCGCGGGCCGGGCCGGCCGGCGCCGGTTCCAGATGGGCGTGGACGCGTCGCAGCAGACTGGCCAGTTGCTCGCGCTCCCCGGTGTCGAGGGGCGCCAGGATCTCGTCGTCCGTGGACGCGATGTCCGCGCTGAGGCTCCGGAGGGACTCCTGGCCCTCCGGGGTGAGGCGTACGACCACCCGGCGCCGGTCCTGGGGGTCCCGGACGCAGTCCACCTGTCCGTCCCGGGCCAGATCGTTGACGACCTTCCCCAGGTCGCTGGCGTTCATGGCGAGCCGGGTGGCGAGGACCGTCTTCATCTGCGGACCGATATCGGCGAGCAGCGTCATCACGGTGAGGTGCCACAGGCGTAACCCCCGCGCTTCCAGGCGCTCCGCCAGCCTCCGGCGCGCGGCCCGCCCGACCGCGTACATCAGGTACGCGTTCAGTTCCAGGACGCTGGGTGACGTCGTGGTCCGTGCGGGCGGTGGGAGGGCGGGGGCGGTCGGGACCGTCCCCGGGTGCGGGTCGGGCGTCGGCTCGGTGTCGGCGAGGGGCCGGAAGACCTTCGTCCGGTCCGTCGGCACGCTGGAGATGCCGACGACGGCGAACGCCGCCCCCGAGAGGTCGTGCGCGGCACCGGAGACGACCGGCCGGTCCATCGGCTGCTCCTCACTCACCCCGGTCGTCAGGGGCGGTCGGTCAGGTAGCCGCCCATGGAGGTGAAGTACTCGGTCGCGGGCAGTTCGCGGCCGTCCTCCGTCCGGACGCGGGTGACGGCCAGGCCGTGGTTGCGGCCCGTGCGCGCGTCGGCCCCGGCGACGATGACGACCCCTTCGCCCTCGCGGTAGAAGATCCGGCCGGGGGTGCCGCCGTAACGGCCCTCGGAGACCACGGCGGAGAGGACTTCGAGGCGCTTGCCCCGGTGGAAGGTGAAGGCGCTGGGGTAGGGCGCGGACTGGGCGCGGACCAGCCGCTCCAGGACCTCGGCCGGCCAGTTCCAGTCGATGCGGATGTCCTCCTCGGCCCGCTTGTGGAAGAAGCTGGCCTGTGACCGGTCCTGCGGGGTGAACTCCGCCTGGCCGGCCGCGATCTGGTCCAGCGCGGCGATCGTGACCGGGGCGATGAGGTCGACGGTCTTGTGGAAGAGGTCGGTCGCCGTGTCCTTCGGTCCGACGGGAACCGCGCGCTGCTGGACGATGTCGCCGGCGTCGAGCACCTCGTCCATCATGTGTGCCGTGACGCCGACCTCCTGCTCGCCGTTGACGAGGGCCCAGATCAGCGGGGAGAACCCGGCGTACTTGGGCAGCAGCGAGTCGTGGATGTTCAGGGTCCCGTGGCGCGGCAGGGCGTAGATGTGCGGCGGGATCCACGTGCGCCAGTTGTTCGCGACGATGATGTCCGGGTCGGCCTCCTTGAGCCGCGCGAACAGCTCCTCGTCGTCGGGCCTGTTGCGGATGACGACCGGGACGCCGTGCTCCGCTGCGAGGTCGGCGACGGAATCGCTCCAGATCTTCTCGTAGGCGTGCTCGCTCTTGGGGTGGGTCACGACGAGCACCACGTCGTGTTCGGAGTCCAGGAGCGCTCGGAGGGTGCGATGGCCCCAGGTCTGATAGCCGAACATGACGACCCGCATCGGGTTCCTCCTCGGAAAGGCGATTGACCGTCAGAAGTAAAGCAAGGCTTACCTAAGGGTGCAACTGGCTTGATTTATGCGGTCATTGAAAAGATCTCACTTCGCGATGTCCGCTTTGACCCGTCGACAGCATCGTCAGATCAGGTTAGCTTTACCTAAGTTCGCTCGGCGTGCCGCCGGCCCGGCACGCCCGACGCCCGTCCCCCTCAGCCTCTTTCCCGCACGATGGGAGTGACATGTCGCAGGTTCCGCCTGGTGACGCACCTCTGGTCCACGACCTCATAGGCATCGGCTTCGGGCCGTCCAATGTGGCGATGGCGATAGCGCTCAGCGAGCACAACGCACGCGTCGGAAGGGAGGAGGCGGTCACCGCCCACTTCTTCGAGCGCCAGCCCCGATTCGGCTGGCACCGCGGCATGCTGATCGACGACGCGACCATGCAGGTGTCCTTCCTCAAGGACCTGGTGACACTGCGCAACCCGACCAGCGAATACAGCTTCCTCTGCTACCTGCAGAGCAAGAACCGGCTGATCGACTTCGTCAACCACAAGAACCTCTTCCCGCTGCGCGTCGAGTTCCACGACTACTTCGAGTGGGCCGCGTCCAAGGTCGACGACATGGTCTCCTACGGCCACGAGATCGTCTCCGTCGAACCGGTCGAGCGGGACGGCGTCGTCGAGTACCTCGACGTGACCGCCCGCTCCGGCTCCGAACTGGTCGTCCACCGCGCCCGTAACCTCGTCCTCGGTACGGGACTTCGACCGCGCATGCCCGAGGGCGTCGAGCGCAGCGACCGCGTCTGGCACAACTCCGACCTCCTCGCCAAGGTGGAGGGTCTGGAGGGCGCGGCCCCCGAGCGGTTCGTCGTCGTCGGCGCCGGACAGAGCGCCGCCGAGAACGTGGCCTACCTGCACCGGCGTTTCCCCGAGGCCGAGATCTGCGCCGTCTTCTCCCGCTACGGCTACAGCCCCGCCGACGACAGCGCCTTCGCCAACCGGATCTTCGACCCGGACGCCGTCGACGAGTACTTCACCGCTCCCGACGCCGTCAAGCGCAAGCTGATGGACTATCACGGCAACACGAACTACTCCGTGGTGGACATCGACCTCATCGACGACCTGTACCGCCAGGCGTACCAGGAGAAGGTCCTCGGCACCGAGCGGCTGCGCTTCCTCAACATCTCCCGGCTCACCGGCGTCGAGGACGGCCCGGACAGGGTCCGTGCCTTCGTCACCTCGCTCGTCACCGGCGAGGAGACCGTGCTCGACGCCGACGTCGTCGTCTACGCCACCGGATACGACCCCGCCGAACCCCTCGGCCTGCTCGGTCCGGTCGCCGACCGCTGCCACCGCGACGAGCACGGCCGGGTCCGCGTCGAACGCGACTACCGGCTCGCCACCGACCGCGAACTGCGGTGCGGCATCTACCTCCAGGGCGGCACGGAGCACACCCACGGCATCACGTCGTCCCTGCTCTCCAACACCGCGATCAGGGTCGGCGAGATTTTGGCCTCGGTCCTCGACCGGGGCCAGGCCGGCCCCGCCGGCGCAGTCGAAGAGGTGCGGCCGATGGCCGACGGCGTCGGCACGGCGCGCTAGCGCCACCCCCGCTTCACCCCCCACGCATGAAAGCCACTGTCCGCCGGGCGGCACCCTCGCACCCGGCGGGCGTGGCACGCGCTGTGAGATCCCCGAAAGGAACGTCCGTGTCCGCTGGTGCACGTCCCGCTCTGTCGCGGTTCGCCAGATCCGCTCCCCGTGTGGCCGTCCTCGCCGTGGCGGCACTCGCCCTCGCCGCCTGCGGCGGCGGGACCGAGAAGTCCGCGTCGCCGTCCGCCACCACCTCGGCACCGGCCGACGGGGGCGGCAAGCCCGCCGCGTTCCCCGTCACGGTCGCGCACAAGTACGGCTCCACGACGATCGACAAGGAGCCGAAGACGATCGTCACCCTCGGCCTCTCCGACCAGGACGCGGTGCTCGCGCTCGGCGTGAAGCCCGTGGGCGCGGTCGACTGGTTCAAGGAGACGCCGTACGGCAAGTGGCCCTGGGCAAAGGACAAGTGGGGTTCCACCCAACCCCAGATCGTCGGCGAGCGCGACGAGTACAACATCGAGAAGATCGCGGCCCTCAAGCCCGACCTCGTCATCGCCCAGTACTCGGGGATGAAGAAGGAGCAGTACGACACGCTCTCCCAGTTCACCAAGGTCGTCGCCCAGCCCAAGGAGCACCCCGACTACGGAGCTCCGTGGCAGCTGATGACCCGTCAGATCGGCAAGGCGCTCGGCAAGGACGCCGAGGCCGGCAAGCTGATCACGGACATCGACGCCCGCTTCGAGGCCGTCCGCGACAAGCACCCCGAGTTCGCCTCCAAGACCCTCGCCGTCGCCGACAGCTTCGAGGCCGGAAAGTACTCGGCGTTCACGAAGACGGACCCCAAGGCGATCTTCTTCTCCGAGCTCGGCTTCAGGCTCAAGCCGGAGATCGACGCCCTGGCCAAGCCGGGCTGGAACGTCGCCGAACTCAGCGCCGAGAAGCTCGACGTCCTCGACGTCGACCGACTCGTCTGGGTGACCTCCAGCACCGAGGCCAACGACCGCATCAAGGCCGAGCCGCTCTACAAGAAGCTGAAGGTCAACCAGGACAAGCGCGACCTGTTCGTGCCGTACCAGGACCCGGACATCGGCGCCGCGTTCTCCTTCAACACCGTTCTGTCGATCCCGTACGCCATCGACGAGATCGAGCCGCTGCTGGCAGCCGTCAAGTGACGCCGCCCACCAGCTGACGCGCCACCAGCCAGGAGCTGACCCGACCGACGGCGTGGTGGAACCTCGCCACGCCGTCGCCGTCTCCTGGGCCGCCTCCGCCACGCACCCCCAGGGAAAGGCCACTTCGTACGATGTTTGACGTCGAGTCGGACCGGAAGTCCACCTCCGGCCTCCCCGTCACCGGCGGGCAATCCGGCATCTGGCTGGCCCAGCAGATCGAACCGGACAGCTCCGCCTACAACATCGTGTTCGCGCTCCACCTCCGCGGCCCCGTCGACCTCCACCGCCTCACCACCGGCGTCCGCCGCGCCCTGGAGGAGGCCGAGTGCCTCCATGTCCGTGTCACCCTTGGCGACGACGGGCCGCGCCAGACCCCGCGTACCGTCCCGATCGACCTCCCCGTCGTCGACCTGCGCGCCGTCGCGGACCCCGACGAGGCCGCCGCCGCGTGGATCGCCGCCGACCGCGACCGGCCCGTCGACCTGGCCCACGACCCGCTCTTCGCCCACGCCCTGCTGCGCCTCGCCGACGACCGGGTCCTGTGGTGCCAGCGCTACCACCACATCGTGATGGACGGCAGGGGCGCCGCCCTGATCACCCGGCGCGCGGGCGAGCTCTACACGGCGGGAGGGCCCCGTACGGCCGGTGCGCCACCCGTGGCGCAGGGGTCCGGCACGGCGGGGGAGCTGCCGGTGGGGCAGGGGTCCGGCACGGCGGGGGAGCTGCCGGTGGGGCAGGGGTCCGGCCCGGCGGGGGAGCTGCCGGTGGGGCAGGGGTCCGGCCCGGCCCGTGCGCTGGATGCGGTCACGGGTTCCCCGGTCCGGGCCCACGCCTCCCTCGCCCGCCTCGTCGCCGCCGACCGCGCGTACCGCGCCTCCGAGCGGCACGCCGTCGACCGCGCCTGGTGGCTGGAGCGCATGGCCGGCCGCACCGAGCCCGTACGGCTCGTCGAGCGCGCCGCGTCCCCCATGGCCCGCCGGCTCAGGCGCACCACCGAGCTGACCCCGGAGACCCTCCAGCGGCTGGACGCCGCCGCCGGACGCGCGGGTGTACGTCCCTCCCGCGTCCTGGTCGCCGCCGTCGCCGCCCATCTGCACCGCGCCCGCGGCGAACAGGACCTCGTCCTCGGACTGCCGGTCGCCGCCCGCGACGACGAGGCCACCGCGCACACCCCCGGCATGGTGTCCAACATCGTCCCGCTGCGCCTCACCGTCCGCCCCGGCACCACCGGCGCCGCCCTCGTCGCGCAGGTCCGCGACGCCGTCGCCGACGCCGTCGCGCACGGCCGCTACCGCGCCGAGGAACTCGCCAGGGAACTCGGCCTGCCCGACGGCGTGCCGGAACTCGTCGGCCCCACCGTCAACATCCTGCCCCGCACCGGCGACCTGCGCTTCGACGACCACGAGACCGAACTGCGCCCCGAGTGGCTCGGACCCGTCAGCGACCTGGCGTTCAGCTTCGCCGAGGGCCCCGGGGGCCGGGGAGTCACCCTCCACCTCGACGTGGACGCCGACGTCTGCGACGCGACCGCGCTCGCGGACCACGAGCGCCGCTTCCTCACTCTGCTGCACACCTTCACCGAGGACCTCGACCGCCCCGTGGGCCGCATCGAACTCACCTCAGAGGCAGAACGGTCCCTGCTGCTCGACCGGTTCGGCACCGCTCCGCGCGAGGCGCCGGAGCTGTCCTGGCCCGCCGCCTTCGAACGGCAGGTCCGTCGCACCCCCGACGCCGTCGCGCTCGTCTGCGAGGACCGGGAACTCACGTACGCCGCGCTCGACGACTCCGCCGACCGGCTCGCCCGCCTGCTCCGCTCCCGGGGCGTCGGAGCCGAGGACGTGGTGGGCGTGGCCCTGCCCCGCTCACCGGAACTCGTCGTCGCCCTGCTCGCCGTGATGAAGGCAGGCGCCGCCTACCTGCCCCTGGACACGGACCACCCCCAGGACCGCATCGCCTACATGCTGGCCGACGCCGGGGCGCGCACCGTCGTCACCGTGCGCGAACTCGCCGACGGGCTCCCGGAGGCCGCCGGCGTGACCCTGCTGCCGCTCGACACGCCGGCCACCGTGGACGCCCTCGCCGCCCCGGCCGACCCCGAGCCGCTGCCGCCGGTCGCCCTCGACCAGGCCGCGTACGTCATCTACACCTCCGGCTCCACCGGCCGCCCCAAGGGCGTCGTCGTCCCGCACGACGGCGTCGGCAGCCTCATCGCCACCGCCACCGACCGGATCGGCATCACCGCCGAGAGCCGGGTCGTGCAGTTCGCCTCCGTCGGCTTCGACGTGACGGTGTGGGACCTGGTCATGTCGCTCTGCGTCGGCGGACGGATCATCGTCGTCCCCGCCGAACGCCGCGTCGCGGGTCCCGCGCTCACCGAGTACGTCGCCCGCCACCGGGCCACTCATATGATCCTGCCGCCGTCGCTCGTCTCCGCGCTGCCCCAGGAGTGCGAACTCCCTTACGGCGCGGTACTCGTCGTCGGCACCGAAGCCGTCCCGAGCGAACTGATCGCCCGCTGGGACGGACGGCTCCGCGTCGTCGTCGCCTACGGCCTCACCGAGGCCACCGTCAACTCCACGCTCTGGATCGCGGACCCCGACCGGCCCGGCCCCGCGCCCATCGGCCGACCCGACCCCAACACCCGCGCGTACGTGCTCGACACGGCGCTCCGGCCCGTCCCCGTGGGGACGGAGGGCGAGCTGTACGTCGCCGGGCGCGGCCTCGCGCGCGGCTACCTGGGCCGCGAGGCGCTGACCTCGGAACGGTTCGTCGCCGATCCGTACGGCGCCCCCGGCACCCGGATGTACCGCACCGGTGACCGGGTCCGCTGGGCCGCCGACGGCAACCTGGAGTTCCTCGGGCGCGCCGACGGCCAGATCAAGATCCGTGGGCACCGGGTCGAGCCGGGCGAGATCGAGAGCGCCTTCATGGCCTGTCCGGGCATCGCCCAGGCCGCCGTCCTCGCCCGCGAGGACCATCGGGGCGTCAAGCGACTCGTCGCGTACCTGGTCCCGGAGACCGGGACGGAGGCGGAGGGGGAGACCCGGAGCGGGACGGAGACGGGGGCCGAGGCCCGTACCGGGGCGGAGGCCCGTACCGGGGCGGAGGCCCGTACCGGGGCGGAGGCCCGGACCGGGACCGCGGCTCAGGCCGGAACAGCGTCCGGGGCCCCGGCCGTGACGGCGATCGAGGCCGACGCCTCCACCCACGCGGTGGTGGCCGCCGCACGCGCGCGCGTGACGGACGCGCTGCCCGACCACATGGTGCCCTCGGCGGTCGTCGTCCTCGACGGCCCCCTGCCGCTGACCCCCAACGGCAAGCTCGACGCCAAGGCGCTGCCCGAGCCCGGCTGGACGTCGATGACCGGCACAGGCACCCCGAGCACACCCGCCGAGACCGTTCTCGCCGCACTGTTCGCCGACGTCCTCGGCCTGCCGTCGGTGGGCGTCCACGACAGCTTCTTCGAGCTGGGCGGCGACAGCATCGTCGCCATCCAGCTCGTCAACCGGGCCCGCGACGCCGGGTTCGCGATCACCCCGCGTGACGTGTTCCGGGGCCGGACCGTGGCGGCCCTCGCCAGGACCGCAGGCCGGTCCGTCGCCGCCCCGGCACCGCAGGAGGTGCACCTCGACCGGGACGCGCTGCCGGTCTCCCCGCTCCAGGAGGGGTTCTTCTTCCACGCGGAGTACGACGGCCGGTCCGCGGACCTCTACCTCGTGCAGGAACTCCTCGACCTGGCCGGCCCCGTCGCACCGGACCGGCTCCGCGCCGCCCTCCAACTGCTGCTGGACCGGCACCCGCTGCTGCGCGCCTCGTTCCGCCAGCTGCCCGGCGGCGCCGTCGTCCAGCGGCTCGCCGACCGCGTCGACCTTCCGTGGCGGGAGGCGGACACCGCCGCGACAGGCCTGGAGGACATCCTCCGCGCCGACCGTGCCGAAACGTTCGACCTCGACCGGCCGCCGCTGCTGCGCGCCACCTTCATCGAGGACGGACAGCGTCACCGGCTCCTGCTCACCCTGCACCACATCGTCGCCGACGGCTGGTCCGTCTCCGTCCTCCTGCGGGAACTGACCGCCGCCTACCGGGGCGTCGAACTGCCCGTGCCGACGGACCCGGGGCCGTACCTCTCCTGGCTGGCGGGCCGGGACCGCGACACCGCCAGGGAGGCCTGGCGCCGGGCGCTCGAAGGACTCGAGACGCCCACCCGACTCCCCGCGCTGTCCACCCGGCTCCCCGCACCCCCCATCCCGGACGGCGAACCGCAGGGCCCCGTCCGACCCGAGCGGGTCGACACCCGGCTGCCCCACGACCTCACCGAGGCGCTGACCGCGTACGCCAGGACCCACGGACTGACCTTGAGCAGCGTCTTCCACGGTCTGTGGGGTCTGCTGCTCGGCGGTCTCACCGGCGGTCAGGACATCGTCTTCGGCACCACCGTGTCCGGGCGGACGACCGAGGTCCCGGGACTCGACTCCGCCGTGGGCCTGTTCATCAACACCGTCCCCGCCCGGGTGACCCTCCGCCCCGAGGAGACGCTCACCGCACTCCTCCACCGCGTGCAGGACGAGCACTCCGCCCTCCTCGACCACCAGCACCTCGGACTCGCCGAGATCCAGCGGCTCGCGGGCGGCGGCGACCTCTTCGACACCCTCGTGGTCTTCGAGAACTACCCCACCGGGGAGCGCGCGGCCGGTCAGGGCGCCGGCGAGCCCCTCGTCATCGGTGCCGAGGTCCTCGACGCCGTGCACTACCCGCTCGCACTCGTCGTCGAGCCCTCCGACACGGGTCTCCTGCTCCGGTTCAAGCACGACGCGGCCCGCCTGGACCAGGTGACGGTGGCCGTCCTCGCCAACCGGTTCACGGCCCTGCTGCGGACCCTGGTCGCCGAACCCGACCGCACCGTCGCCCGCACCGACCTGCTGTCCACCCGCGAACGCGAGCACCTCACCGCGCTCAACGCCACCGCGCACCCCGTGCCGGAGGCGACCCTCGCCTCGCTCTTCGCCGCGTGGGCGGCCCGCACCCCGCACGCCCCCGCCGTCGTCTTCGAGGACACCACCCTCAGCTACGCCGAACTCGACCGCCGCGCGGAGTCCCTGGCCCGACGCCTCCGGGCGCGCGGCGCCGGCCCGGAACAGTACGTCGCCGTCGCCGTCCCGCGCTCGGCCGAGCTGATGGTCGCGCTGCTCGGCGTCCTCAAGGCGGGCGCCGCCTACCTGCCCGTCGACCTCGACTACCCTGCCGACCGGGTGGCGTTCATGCTGGCCGACTCCGGCGCGCGGCTCGTCGTCACGACCACCGGGGCCGCCGGCCGCCTGCCCGACGTACCCGACCTGGAGCCCCTCGTCGTCGGCGCGGAGGAGCACGCGGAAGTGCACGCGCGGGAGCACTCCGAGGAGTACGCGCAGGAGCACGCACACGAGGACGACACCTCCGCTCCCGGCACCCCGGTACGGGCCGCGGGCCCCGACCACCCCGCGTACCTGATCTACACATCGGGCTCCACCGGCCGTCCCAAGGGCGTCGCCGTCACCCACCGGGCCGTCGTCAACCGGCTCGCCTGGATGCAGAGCGCCTACGGGCTGACCGCCGACGACCGGGTGCTCCAGAAGACCCCGTCCAGCTTCGACGTGTCGGTGTGGGAGTTCTTCTGGGCGCTGACCGAGGGCGCGACCGTCGTCCTCGCCCGCCCCGACGGCCACCGCGACCCGGCCTACCTGGCCCGTCTGATGGCCGACCGGCGCATCACCACCACCCATTTCGTCCCATCGATGCTGGCCGCCTTCGTCCAGGTCATGGAGACCGCCCCCGGCCCCCGGCCCGACTGGGCGGCGAGCCTCCGCAGGGTCTTCTGCAGCGGCGAGGCACTCACCGGCGCCGACGCCCGGCGCTGGTGGGAGCTGACCTCCCGCTCCCGCAGCACGCCCGTACCGCTGCACAACCTGTACGGACCCACCGAGGCCGCCGTCGACGTCACGTCCTTCGCGTACGAGGGCGGTGGCGAGCCGGCCGTTCCGATCGGCCGGCCCGTGTGGAACACCCGGCTGCACGTACTGGACCCGTGCCTGCGTCCCGTACCGGACGGGGTCCCGGGCGAGCTGTACCTCGCCGGTGTCCAGCTGGCCCGCGCCTACCACGACCGGCCGGGACTGACCGCCGAGCGGTTCGTGGCCGATCCGTTCGGCGCGCCGGGGGAGAGGATGTACCGCACCGGCGACCTGGTGCGCCGCCGCGCGGACGGCGCCGTCGAGTACCTCGGCCGCACCGACCGGCAGGTCAAGATCCGCGGCAACCGCGTCGAACCGGGCGAGATCGAGACGGCCCTCGCCGCGCTGCCCGGTGTGAGCCGCGCCGCCGTCGTCGTCCGTGAAGGCGCCCTCGTCGGATACGCCGTCCCCGCTCCCGGCGCCGCCCCCACCACCGAGGCCCTGCACGGCGCGCTCACCGAAGCGCTGCCCGCCGCGCTGGTGCCGAGTGCCGTCGTCGTCCTCGCCGAACTGCCGCTGACCCCCAGCGGCAAGCTCGACCAGAAGGCCCTGCCCGCCCCCGAGGCCGCGCCCCGGACCGGCGGACGCGCACCCCGCGACGCGCGCGAGCGTGCCCTGTGCGCGATCTTCGACGACGTCCTCGGTGTGCCGGGGACGGGCGTCGACGACGACTTCTTCGTGCTCGGCGGCGACAGCCTCAGCTCGATCACCGTCGCCACGCGCGCGCGTGAGAAGGGGCTGACGCTCAGCCCCCGTGACGTGTTCGCGTGCCGTACCCCCGCCGCCCTCGCCGCCGCGGCGACCGCCCACGGGGGCGCCGACGCACCCCCGGCCCCCGACTCGTCCGAGACACCCGAGGTACCCGTGCACGCAGACGGCGTGACCGTCTCCGCCTCCGACGCCGGGCAGGCCGCCGCCGCCCTCCAGGCCGTCCTGGCGCTCCAGCAGCAGTCCGGCGCCGCCGTCGACCCCGCCCTGCGGGCCCTGCTCGACCAGCTGACCGCCGCCGCGCCCCCCGCGCCCGCGACCCCGGAACCCGCCCTTCCGGTCGGGCCGCAACTCTCCCCGGAACTCACCCCCGAGGAGACCGCGCGGGTCCACGCCGCCGCCGGCCTCCCCGTCGCGGACATCTGGCCGCTCTCCCCGCTCCAGGAGGGCATGTACTTCCACGCCACCTACGACGCCGGCGACGCACTCGACGTCTACCAGTCCCAGGAGACCCTGGACCTCGACCGCCGGATCGACACCGACCGGCTGCGGGCCGCCTGCCGGACCCTCCTCGACCGCAACACCGGTCTGCGCGCCGGCTTCACCAGCGACGGCCTGCCCCGCCCCGTCCAGTTCATCGTGGACGGCGCCGAGATCCCCCTCGTGGAGGCCGACCTCTCCGCGCTCCCCGCCGACGAACAGCGGGCCCGCACCGAGGAGCTGCTCGCCGCCGACCGCAGGCAGCGCTTCGACCTGTCCGCCGCGCCGCTCTGCCGCCTGCTCCTCATCCGGCTCGGTGACGGCCGGGACCGGCTCGTCGTCACCCACCACCTCATCCTCTGGGACGGCTGGTCCGCCTGGCTGTTCCTGGAGGAACTCTTCACCCTGTACGAGCGGGCCGGCGACCCCACGGGCCTGCCGCTGCCGGGGTCGTACCGCGACCACCTCGTCTGGCTGGACGCGCAGGACACCACCGTCGCCCTCGACGCCTGGCGCCGGGCGCTCGCGGGCTTCGACGAGCCGACGCTGCTCGCCCCGACCGGGCGCGACACCGGCCCGGTCATCCCGGTGGACTTCGACGCCCACCTCACCCGGGAGGCCGGCGACCGGTTGCGGGCCGCCGCCCGCCGGCACGGTCTCACCGTGAACACCGTCCTCAACGCGGCCTGGGCCCTGGTGCTCTCCGCGACGACTGGCCGCGGCGACGTCGCCTTCGGCACGGCGGTCGCGGGCCGCCCGGCGGACGTCCCGAACGTCGCCGGCATCATCGGCATGTTCCTGAACACGATTCCCGCCCGGGTCGCGTTCGCCCCCGACGAGCCCCTGCTCGACCTGCTGCGCCGGATGCAGTCCGAGCGCGCCGCCGTCATGCCGTACGAGTACGTGGGGCTCGGCACGCTCCAGCAGGAGTCCGGACACCGCAGGCTCTTCGACACCCTGTTCGTGCTCCGCTCGGCCGACGGCGAGGACCGGGCCGCCGCCCTCCGCGAGCGGCACGGCATCACCGGCGTGTCCAACGTGGACGGCACCCACTTCCCCCTCACCCTCATCGTCACGCCCGGCACCCGGCTCCGGATCACCCTGGCCGCCAGGCCCGACCTCTTCGACGCCGAGGCCGCCACCACCCTCCTCACCCGGTTCACCACGATCCTGGACCGCCTCGGCGAGGCCCTCGCCGGACCGGCCGCCGGGACGGTACGGACCGTCGGCGTCGACCTGCTCCTCCCCGGCGAGCGGGCCGCCCTCGCCACCGGCCGCGACGCCACCCGCGAGCCGGTGCCGGACGAGACCGTCGCCGACATGCTCACCGCCCAGGTCGCCCGTACCCCCGACGCCGTCGCCCTCGTCTTCGGCGACCGCGCCCTCACGTACGCCGAACTCGACGCGCACGTCAACCGGCTCGCCCGGCTGCTTCTCGCCCGGGGCGCCGGCCCCGAGAAGGTCGTGGCGCTCGCGCTGCCCCGGTCCATCGACATGGTCGCCGCGCTGTTCGCCGTCCTGCGCACCGGCGCCGCCTACCTGCCGCTCGATCTCGACCACCCCGCCGACCGGCTGCGGCTCATGGCCGAGGACACGGGGCCGCTCTGCCTCGTGTCCACGACCGGCGTCGCCCCCACGCTGCGCCGCGCGGACGGCCCCGTCGCCCCCGAACTCCTCCTCGACGACCCGGACGTGACCGGGGAACTGGCCGCGTTGTCCGGCGACGGGATCACCGACGCCGAACGGCCCGCGTTCGCCCACGGAGTGCCGGACCGCCTGGAGTTCCCGGCGTACGTCATCTACACCTCCGGCTCCACCGGCCGCCCCAAGGGCGTCGTCACCCCCTACCGGGGACTGACGAACATGCAGCTCAACCACCAGAAGGAGATCTTCGACCCGGCCATCGCCTCCGCCGGCGGGCGACGCCTCCGCATCGCGCACACCGTCTCCTTCGCCTTCGACATGTCGTGGGAGGAACTGCTCTGGCTCGTCGAGGGCCACGAGGTCCACGTCTGCGACGAGGAGCTCCGCCGCGACGCCGAGGCCCTGGTCGCCTACTGCGACGCCCACCGCGTCGACGTGGTCAACGTGACGCCGACCTACGCCCAACTGCTCATCGAGCAGGGCCTCCTGGACCGGGACGAGTCCACGGGGAAGCACCGTCCCGCCCTGGTCCTGCTCGGCGGCGAAGCCGTGTCCGACACGGTCTGGACCCGGCTGCGCGACACCGAGGGCACGTACGGCTACAACCTGTACGGCCCGACCGAGTACACGATCAACACCCTCGGCGGCTCCACCACCGAGAGCGCCACGCCCACCGTCGGCAGGCCCATCCGCAACACCCGCGCCCACGTCCTCGACGCCATGCTGAGGCCCGTCCCCCCGGGCTGCCCCGGCGAGCTGTACATCGCCGGAACCGGTCTCGCCCGCGGCTACCACGACCGGCCGGCGCTCACCGCGGAGCGCTTCGTGGCCGACCCGTACGGTGAGCCCGGCGAGCGCATGTACCGCACCGGCGACCTCGTACGACAGCGCCCCGACGGCCTGCTCGACTTCCTCGGCCGCACCGACGACCAGGTCAAGATCCGCGGGTACCGCATCGAACTCGGCGAGATCTCCACGGCCCTGTCCGCGCACCCCGAGGTCGCCCACGCCGCCGTCGTCGTCCAGGAGACCGCGGGCACCAAGCGTCTGATCGGCTATGTCGTACCGGAGGCCGGCACCTCCGGCGGAGAGCCGGACGCCGACCTCGTCCAGCGCCTGCGCGAGCACCTCAAGGCCGGACTCCCCGACTACATGGTCCCGTCCGCCCTGGTCACCGTCCCGACCCTGCCGCTGACCGTCAACGGCAAGCTGGACGTCAAGGCCCTGCCCGCCCCCGACCCCACCGCCACGGGCACCGGCCGCGCCCCCCGCACCCCGGAGGAGGAGACCCTCTGCGGGCTCTTCGCCGAGGTACTGGGCCTGGCCGAGGGCGGTGTCGGCATCGACAGCGACTTCTTCGACCTCGGCGGACACTCGCTGCTCGCCACCCGGCTCGTCAGCCGCGCCCGGACCGCGCTCCAGGCCGAGCTGGCGATCCGCGACCTGTTCGAGGCGCCCACCGTCGCCGAACTCGTGGAGCGCGCGACCGCCTCGCGCGGCGCCGCCCGCCCGGCGCTCGCCCGGGTCGAGCGCCCCGACGAACTGCCGCTCTCCCACGCCCAGCAGCGCCTCTGGGTCATCCAGCAGATCGAGTGCACCTCGGCCGCGTACAACTTCCCCCTGGTCATGCGCGTGCGCGGCTCCTTCGACCGGGAGGCCTGGCGCGCCGCCCTCGCCGACGTGACCGCCCGCCACGAGGCACTGCGCACGCTGTTCACCGAACGCGACGGGCAGGCCTACCAGCGGATCCTGCCCGCCGGCTCGGCCGCCCCCGTCGTGGAGCACCTGCGCGCCACCGAGGACGAGGTCCCCGGCATCGTGGACGCCGCCGTCCGACGGCCCTTCGACCTCGCCGCCGAACTCCCGATCCGCGCCACCGTCGTGGAGGTGGCGCCCGACGAGCACGTCGTCGTGCTGCTGCTCCACCACATCACCACCGACGAGTGGTCCGACCGCCCCTTCCTGCGCGACCTCACCACCGCCTACACGGCCCGCCTCGGCGGCGCCGCACCCGCATGGGAGCCGCTGCCCGTCCAGTACGCCGACTACGCCCTCTGGCAGCAGCGCCTCCTCGGCGACCCCGCCGACCCGGACAGCCTCGCCGCCCGGCAGCTGGAGCACTGGCGGACGGCCCTGGCCGGCGCCCCCGAGGAACTCGACCTGCCCACCGACCGGCCCCGGCCCGCCCGCCCGGCGTTCACCGGCGCCGAGATCGACATCACCTTCGACCCTCCGCTGCACGAAGGCCTCAGGCGGCTCGCACGGGACACCGGCGCCAGTATGTTCATGGTGGTGCACGCGGCCGTGGCGGCGCTCCTCCACCGGCTCGGCGCGGGCACCGACATCCCCCTCGGCGCGCCCATCGCCGGACGCGGCGACGAGGCACTCGACGACCTCGTCGGCTTCTTCGTCAACACCCTGGTGCTCCGCACCGACCTCGGCGGCGACCCCAGCTTCACCGACCTCCTCGCCCGGGTCCGCGAGACCGACCTCGCCGCCTTCTCCCACGCCGACGTGCCGTTCGAGGCGGTCGTGGAGAAGCTCAACCCGACCCGCTCCCTCTCCCGGAACCCGCTCTTCCAGGTGATGGTCGGCCACCACGCCCGTACGGACGACACACTGCGGCTTCCCGGACTCCGGGCCGACTTCCTGCCGCACCGGATCGGCACCGCCAAGTTCGACCTCGTGTTCAGCTTCACCGAGCACACCACGGCCGACGGATCCGGCGACTCGCTCGGCTGCCGTATCGAGTTCTCCACCGAACTCTTCGACCGGGAGACCGCCCAGCGCGTCGGCGACCGTCTGCGCAGGCTCGTCGAAGCCCTCGTCGCCGCCCCCGACCAGCCACTGTCCCGGGCGGGCATCCTCACCGACGACGAGCACCGTCTCGTCCTCGAAGGCTTCAACGGGCCGCCCCGTGACGTCGACGAGGAGACCCTGCCGGCGCTCTTCGCCCGCCGGGTCGCCGAGCGCCCCGACGCGGTCGCCGTCGTCGAACGCTCCCGCTCGGTGACGTACGCGCAGCTCGACGACCGCGCCGACCGCCTCGCCCGGCTGCTCGCCGCGCACGGCGTCGGCGCCGAGAGCGTCGTGGGCGTGGCCGTACCCCGCTCGGTGGACATGGTCGCCACGGTCCTCGCCGCCCTGAAGCTGGGCGCCGCGTTCCTGCCGCTCGACCTCGTCCATCCGGGCGACCGCCTCAGTTACATGATCCGGAACTCCGGCGCGGCCGTCGTCGTCGGGACCGAGCCCGTCGCCGGCAAGATCCCGGACGTGCCCGGCGTCCCGGTGCTGCTCCTCGACGCCCCCGACACCGCCGCCGCACTCGACGCCCTGCCGGGGACGCCCCCGCCGGGCGGCCCCGCGGGGCTCGACCAGGCCGCGTACGTCATCTACACCTCCGGCTCGACCGGCCGCCCCAAGGGCGTCGTCGTGCCGCACGAGGGCATCGCCAGCCTCGTCGCGACCGCCGTCGACCGGATGGGCCTGGAACACGACAGCCGCGTCCTCCAGTTCGCGTCCATCGGCTTCGACGTCTTCGTGTTCGAACTCGCCATGGCCCTCTGCCACGGCGGACGGCTCGTCCTCATCACCGACGAGGCCCGCGTCGCGGGACCCGCCCTCACCGACTTCCTGGCCGACCAGCGGATCACCCACATGATCCTGCCGCCGTCCCTGGTGTCGGCGCTGCCCGCCGACTGCCGCCTGCCCGAGGGGTCGACCGTCCTGGTCGGCACCGAGACCGTGCCGCCGGACCTCTTCGAACGCTTCGGCGCCACGGCGAACCTGATCTGCGCGTACGGACTCACCGAGGCGACCGTCAACTCCACCCTCTGGCCGGCCCGCGAACACGGCGGCCGCGCCACCGGCCGGGTGCCGATCGGCCGGCCCGACCCCAACACCCGCTGCTACGTCCTCGACGAACACCTGCGCCCCGTCCCGCCCGGTGTCGTCGGCGAGCTGTACGTGGCCGGGCGCGGCCTCGCCCGCGGCTACCTCGGGCAGGCCGGGCTCAGCGCGGAACGGTTCGTCGCCGACCCGTACGGCACCCCCGGCAGCCGCATGTACCGCACCGGCGACCGCACCCGCTGGCGCGCCGACGGCAACCTCGACTTCCTCGGGCGGGTCGACACCCAGGTGAAGATCCGCGGCTTCCGCATCGAACTGGGCGAGATCGAGGCGGCCCTCGCGGGGCACCCGTCGGTCGCCCAGGCCGCCGTCCTGCCGGACCGGGACGGCGACATCGTCCGCCTCGTCGGCTACGCCGTCCCCGAGCCGGGCACGGGAACGGGTGCGGGTGCCGATGGGCATCCTGGGCTCGACCCGCAGGAACTGCGCGCCCACGTCGCCGCGCTGCTCCCCGAGTACATGGTCCCCGCCCTCGTCGTCCCGCTCGACGGCCCCCTGCCGCTCACCCCGAACGGCAAGCTCGACCACAAGGCGCTCCCCGCGCCCGACTGGTCCGCCATGACCGGCGACGCCCGTCCCGCGACGGAGACCCAGGCGCGGATCGCCGCCCTGTTCTGCGAGATCCTCAAGCTCGACGGCGTCGGCGCGCACGACAGCTTCTTCGCCCTCGGCGGTCACTCCATGGCCTCCATGCGGCTCCTCGGCCGGATCCGCGCCGAGTTCGGCGTCGAACTGAGCATCCGCGACGTCTTCGACGCGCTGACCGTCGCCGGCATCGCCGGCAAGCTGGACACAGCCGCCGCCGCACGCCCGGCGCTGCGGGCCGCCGACGGCCCGGCCGCCGAGGGCGCCGACCTGCCCGCGGCCCCCGTCCAGCGCCGGCAGTGGCAGGCGTACCGGCGCAGCCCCGGCTTCGACCACGCCCTGGTCCTGCGCTCGCCCGGCGGCCTCGACGCGGACGCGCTCGCCGCCGCCCTCGACGACGTGACCACCCGTCACGAACCGCTCCGAACCGCCTTCGCCACACAGGACGGAAACCTGGTCCGCAGGCCCGTCGAGGCCCCGGCCCTGGCCGTGGAGGACTGCGCGGACCTGGACGCCCGCCTCGCCGAACTCGCCGCCCAGGCCCCGGACCTGGAGGCGGAGGCCCCCCTCAGGGCCCGGCTGCTCACCGGCCCCGACGGCGCCCAGGCGGTCCTGCTCACCCTGCACTACCTGGCGGTCGACGAGTGGTCGGTGGTCCCCCTGTTCCGCGACCTCACCACGGCGTACGGCGCACGCGCGGACGGCCGGGCGCCCGACTGGCGACCGCTCCCCGTCACGTACACCGACTACGCCCGCTGGGCGCGTGAGGTCCTCGGCGACCTCACCGACCCCGAGAGCCGGGGCGGCCGCCAACTCGCCTACTGGCGCAGCGCACTGAAGGACGCGCCGCGCGAACTGGCCCTGCCGAGCGAGGCGGAGGCCACCCCCGCCGCCCGGGACGGCCGCCGCGCCGCCGGGGTCGTCGAGTTCGTCCTCGACGAGCGGCTGCACGCGGACGTCGACCGGCTGGCGCGGACCACCGGCACCAGCATGTTCATGGTGCTGCACGCCGCCCTCGCGGCGCTGCTCACCACCCACGGCGCAGGCACCGACCTGCCCATCGGCACGATGGTCGCCGGCCGCGACGACGACCAGCTCACCGAGCTCGTCGGCTGCTTCCTCAACACGGTCCTGCTGCGCACCGACACCGCCGGCGATCCGACCTTCGCGGAACTTCTGACCCGGGTACGGGAGACCGCCCTCAGCGCCCTCGACCGGCAGGACGTGCCCTTCGACGAGGTGCTCCTGGCGGCCGGGTTGCCACCCGAGGGCCCGCAGGTCATGGTGATCCACCACGAGCAGGCGGACCTGGACCGACTGGAGGGCGGCATGGGCGCGCTCCACGCCGTACCCACCGGTTCGACACGGGCGGAACTGACCCTCGGATTCCACGAACCCCGTGGTGAGGGACCCGTGCACTGCGCGCTGGTCCACGCGACGGACCGGCTCGGCCCGGCGAAGGCCCGTCGGCTCGCCGAGGAACTCCGGACCCTGCTGCGTACCGTGACGACCGACCCCGAACGGCCCCTGTCCCAGCTGTTCGGCACGACACACAAGAGGAGTGAGAACGCATGAGCACCAACCCGTTCGAGGACCCCCAGGGCCGCTTCGTGGTTCTGGTCAACGACGAGAACCAGCACTCGCTGTGGCCCTCCTTCGCCGAGATCCCCGCCGGGTGGCGGACCGTGTTCGGCGAGGACACCCGCGAGGGCTGCCTCGCGTACGTGGAGGCCCACTGGACCGACCTGCGCCCGGCGAGCCTCATCGCCCTGCAGGACTGACCTGCCCGGCCCGCCCACCGTCCACGGGACAGCGGAAGGGGGCGGCACGACCTGACGTCGTGCCGCCCCCTTCCCGTACGCGGGGGACTTCCCTCAGCGGGCCGGCGAGACCGGGACGTCCGCGTCCGCAGCCGGGCGGGGCACCTTCTCCCCGGGGTCCCGGCGGCTGTCGGACCAGGCCGCCCACAGGTCGGCGTACCGGCCGCCCGCCGCCACCAGCTCCTCGTGGGTGCCGGTCTCCACCACACGGCCCTGATCCAGGACGACCACCCGGTCGGCGGCCGCCGCCTGCGGCAGCCGGTGAGCGACGAGCAGTCCCGTACGGCCTTCGAGGGCGCGCGCGGCCGCCTCCTCCAGGATCCGGGCGCCGGCGCTCCCCGCGTCGGCGGTGGCCTCGTCCAGGATCGCGATGGGCGGGTCCGCGAGGACGAGCCGGGCGAGCGCGAGGTGCTGCGCCTGGGTCACCGTCAGCCGGTGCCCGCCCTCCCCGACGACCGTGTCGAGTCCCTCGGGCAGCGCCCGTGCCCACTCCAGGGCCCCGACCCGGTCGAGCGCCGCGTGCAGCGCCTCGTCGTCGGCGTCCGGCCGGGCGAGCCGCAGGTCGTCCGCGAGGGAGCCGGCGAAGACGTGCACCTCCTGGCTGATGAGCGCCACCGCCCGGCGGACCCCGGCCGGTCCCAGCTCCCCGGCGTCGACCCCACCGAGCCTGATCGAGCCCCCGGTGGGCGTGTGGACACCCGCCACGAGCTTGGCCAGGGTGGTCTTGCCGGCCCCGCTCGCCCCCACCAGCGCCACCCGCTCCCCGCTGCGCACCCGCAGGCCGACCTCGTGGAGCACCGGCGCCCCCGAGCCGTACGCGTGGCTGAGCGCGGACACCTCGACCGAGCCGTCCGCGAGGGTGTGGTGCCCGCTGGGCGCCCGCTCCGCGGGGAGGTCCGACACACCGACCAGCCGGGCGAAGCTCGCCCCCGCCGACTGGGCGTCGTCCAGGAGGAACAGGGTCGCGTTGATCGGGTTGAAGAGGCTGTGGAAGTACAGTGCGGCGGCCGTCGCCGTACCGATGCTGACCGAGCCGCGGTCGACCAGGACGAACCCGGTGGCGAGCATCGCGGCGAGCCCGATGAACTCGGCGAGGTTGAGCCGCGAGAAGAACCCGGTGACGATGTGGATGCCCCGCAGCCCCAGGTCGCGCGCCGCCTCGGACCGCCGTTCCAGCAGCTCCGCGTGGGTGCCGTTCAGCCGGAACGCGCGTACGGTGCGGACCCCGCCGACGCTGTCGAGCAGCTGGTGCTGCAACGCGCCGGTCGCGATCCGGTGCTCGCCGTACACGGGGGCGGCGCGGCGCAGGTACCAGCGCACCGACAGCGCCTGGACCGGCGCCGCGAGCAGCGCCGCGAGCAGGAACCGCCAGTCGAGGACGGCGAGTCCGACGAACGTCAGCAGGATCGTCAGGGCGGAACGGCTGAACTCGGGCAGGGCCTGCCGCACCGACTTCCCGATCATGGACACGTCGCTGGTGACCCGGGAGACGAGGTCGCCCGAGCCGGCCGCCTCGACGCGGTCGAGCGGCAGTCTGAGCGCCCGCTCGATGAACTGCTCGCGCAGGGACGCGAGGACGGTCTCACCGAGCCGGGCCACGAGGGTGCTGCCGACGGCGGCGGCCGCGCCCCGCGCGACCGCGACGACGACGAGCAGTACCAGCGGAAGTGTCAGGGCGGGGGCGCCCTTCCGGTCCACCACGAGGTCGACGATGTGGCCGAGCAGGGGAGCGGTCAGGAGTCCGACGGCCGTTCCGACGACCAGGACGGTGATCGCGCCCGCCGCGAGGAGCCGGTGGCCGCGCAGCATGGCGCGGAGCGCCGCGAGGGACTCGGCGCCGGTGGCGGTCGGCAGGAGGACACGGTCCCGGCGGCTTCCGCCCATGGTCTCTTCCGTCTCTCTCGTACGTCCTTCGGCGACCTGGGCGGGGCTCGCGGCCTTCGTCTCTTCGGCGGGTGTCATGCCAGCACCGCCGCTCGGTACGTCGCGTCGGCGGCGAGGAGTTCGGTGTGGTGGCCGGCGGCCCGTACGGCGCCGTCCTCCAGGACGACCACCCGGTCGGTGACGGCCAGGAGCGCGGGGCTCGTGGTGACCAGGACCGTGGTGCGGTCCCGGCGGACCTCGCGCAGCCGCGCGGCGATCCGTGACTCGGTCACGGTGTCCACGGCGGTCGTCGGATCGTGCAGGACGAGTACGGGCCGGTCGGCGGCGAGCGCCCGCGCGAGCGCCACGCGCTGGCGTTGGCCGCCCGAGAGGGACCGTCCGCGTTCGGCGAGGAGGGTGTCCCCGCCGTCGGGGAGGAGCCGGGCGACGTCGTCGGCGGCCGAGGCCCCGAGGGCACGCTCGACCGCCGGGGAGCCGTCGTCGGCCCCGGCCCGGACGTTGTCGAGGAGGGTGCTCTCGAACAGATCGGCGTCGTGGTGGGCGACGAGGACCACCCGGCGCAGGGCGTCGGGGTCGAGCGAGGTCAGGGGCGTGCCGTCGAGTTCCACCGCTCCCTCTGCGGGGTCGGCCTCCCGGGCCAGACAGACGAGGAGGTCGTGGGCGGCGGCCGGGTCACGGGCGACGACTCCGGTCAGACTGCCGGCCGGGAGTTCGAGGTCCACGCCCCGGAGCGCGCCGAGGGTCACCCCGCGCAGGGCGAGGTGTCCGGCGGCGGGGTTATCGGGCACGTCGTGGCCGTCCTCGACGCTCACGGGCGAGGCGAGCACCTCGGCGATCCGTCGGGCCGACGCCCGGCCCTGGGCGAGCTCGGCGTTGACGTAGGTGAGCAGTTGGAACGGGCCGAGGAGGAACTGCGCGAGGCCCACGGCGGCCACCAGGTCGCCGACGCTGATGGTGCCGTCCATCGCGAGGTACGCGCCGACCACGGCGATCACGGCGATGAAGACACCGGTCAGGGCGAGGATCGCGCCCTCGTGGCCGGCCCGGCTGCGGGCCGCCCGCAGCGCGGCGGACAGCGAGTCCTGGCTCGTGGTGCGGTAGCGGGCGACGGCCGCCGACTCCGCGCCCATGCCCTTGAGGACCCGCAGTCCCGAGACGAGGTCGGCGGCGACGCCCGAGGCGTGGGCGGCGCGCTCCTGCTCGGTCTCGCTGCGCCGTTCGAGCGGCCGGCTGATGCGGTGCCCGAGCCAGAGGAGCGGCGGGATGCCGAGCAGGACGAGCAGGCCGAGCGGGACGGAGATCCTGAGGAGGGCGACGGCGCTGATCACGAGGGCGGCGACGGCGGACACGCCGTACGAGATGACGGTGGCCACCGAGCCCACGCGCCGGGCGTCGTTGGTGGCGATGCTGGTCAGCGCGCCGGGGAGCCGGTTCGCGTCGGCTCCGCCCCGGGGGTGCAGCACCCGTGCGGCGAGGTCGAGCCGGAGCCGGTGCGCGGCGAGTTCGCCGCTGCCCTCGGTGATCCGGGCGCTGGTGCGGTAGCAGGTCGACAGGACCAGGAAGAGCACGGCGAGGAGCAGCAGCAGGCGCAGGAGCGCGTCGGAGGACCCGGTCGCCACCGCCGTGTCGATGGTGGCGCCGATGACCACCGGCACCAGGGCCTCACAGCCCTGGTGGGTCATGCCGAGCAGAGATGCCGCGATGATCCGGCGGCGTTGTCCTCTGATCGCTTGGCGGAGGACAAGTCCCCCCGTCGGTCCGCCCGTTGGCATGTGACTCCTTCACGGAGGTGAGCGAATGGTTAGGTAAGCCTACTCTGACCGGCGGGCCGGGGGGTGCGGTCCGCAGGGGACCGGCCGGTGTCTTCGCGGGGGCGTCGGCCGGGTCCCGTCCGGCACGTTGACCACGGAATACGGTTCGGTTAGGCTCACCTAAGTCGCGAGCCGTCGGCCCGCGCGCCGCGGGTCTCTCGTCGTACATCTGAACCGCCGCCAGGGGGAGTTGTCGTTGTCCGTCGAATCCCGGGTGGTGTCGGGACAACCGGCCGAGGAGCACCCCGCGGCGAAGGCCCCCGATCCGGCCGCGCCGTCGCGCACGGGCCGCGCCGGTGTGGCGTTCCGGGGCTTGGGGCTGGTCCTCGGCGTCGCCGCCCTGGTCCTGGTGGGACTCCTCAGCGTCTGGGTGGGCACCCGGGGCATCCCCTTCACCGCCACCTGGAACGTCCTGTGGAACCCGGACGGTTCGGAGACCTCGGTGATCATCCACGACTACCGCGTCCCCCGGACGATCCTCGGCCTCCTCGTCGGCACGGCCCTCGGCCTCGGCGGTGCCCTGATGCAGGCCCTGACGCGCAACCCGCTCGCCGACCCCGGCATGCTCGGCGTCAACCTGGGCGCCTCCGCCGGCGTGGTGGTCGCCATCGCCTTCTTCGGCGTCGCGGCCCCGCTCGGATACGTCTGGTTCGCCCTGGCGGGCGCCGCCGCCGCGTCCGTCGGCGTCTTCCTCCTCGGCTCCTCCGGCCGGAAGCTCGCCTCCCCCGAGCGGCTCGTCGTCGCGGGCGCCGCCGTGACCGCCGTGCTGTACGCCTTCAACTGGGCGGTCCTGCTGCTCGATCCGAGGGCCTTCGACCAGTTCCGCTTCTGGACCGTCGGCTCCCTCGCGGGCCGCTACCAGGACATCGTCCTGATGTCCCTGCCGTTCATCGGCGTGGGCCTCGTCATCGCCCTCGTCCTCGCCCCGTCGCTCAACGCCCTGGCCATGGGCGACCAGATGGGCCGGGCCCTCGGCGTCGACGTCGGCCGGACCCGCGTCCTCGGCGCCGTCGCCGTGATGCTCCTGTGCGGGGCCGCGACCGCCGCCGCCGGACCGATCGGCTTCGTGGGCCTCGCCGTACCGCACATCGCCCGGTTCGTCGTCGGCCCCGACCAGCGCTGGGTCTTCGCGTACTCGATGCTGATCGCCCCCGTCCTCCTCATCGGCTCCGACATCGTCGGCCGGGTCCTCGGCGCGCCCGGCGAGGTGCAGGTCGGCATCGTCACCGCGTTCGTCGGCGCCCCCCTGTTCATCGCCCTGTGCCGTCGCCGAAAGCTGGTCATGCTGTGACTGCCGTACGGAAGGCGAAGGCCTCCCCGCCCGAAACGGCGCTCGCACCCGCACCCACGCCCGCATCCGCCGTCGGCCGGCCCCGTGTCGTCAGCGGCCGGGTCGTCCGCACCCGGGGCGGCGGGGTCTCCGTGCTCGTCCGGGGCCGTACCGTCGCCGTCACCGCGGCCCTCCTCGTCGTGCTCGTCGCCGTCGCGGGTGTCACCCTGGCCACCGGCGACTTCGACCTGACCGTCGGGGAGGTCGTGCGGGCACTGACCGGAGACGGATCGGGGGCCGCCGACTTCGTCGTCAACACCCTGCGTATGCCGCGCCTCGTCACCGCCCTCTGCGTCGGCGCCGCCCTCGCGGTGAGCGGGGCCATCCTGCAGAGCATCACGGGCAACCCGCTGGGCAGCCCCGACATCGTCGGCTTCACCAACGGATCCGCCGTCGGCGCCCTCTTCGTCATCGTCGTGGTGCACGGCAGCATGGCGCAGATCGCGCTCGGCGCGCTGATCGGCGGCCTCGCCACGGCCCTCGCCGTCCACCTCCTCATGCTCGGCCGGGGCATCCAGGGCTTCCGGCTCGTCGTCGTCGGCATCGGCGTCAGCGCCCTGCTCCTCGCCGTCAACTCGTACCTGATCACCCGCGCGACCTTCCAGGAGGCACTGGAGGCACAGGCCTGGATGATCGGCAGCCTGGGGAACCGGCTCTGGACGCACGCCCACGCCATCGGCCTGGCCGTCGCCGTGCTGCTGCCCCTCGCCTTCTTCCTCTCCCGCCGCCTCTCCATGGTCGAGATGGGCGACACCACCGCCATGGCCCTCGGCGTCGACGTGACGCGCACCCGCACCGTCCTGCTCGTGATCAGCGTCGCCCTGGCCGCGTTCGCCACCGCCGTCACCGGCCCCATCTGGTTCATCGCCCTGGCCGCACCCCAGGTGGCCCGCGGACTCGTCCGCTCGTCCGGGCCCGCCCTGCTGCCCTCCGCCCTCATGGGCGCGGTCATGCTCGCCGTGAGCGACCTCGCGGTGCAGCGCCTCTTCGCCCCCGCGCTCCTCCCGGTCGGCACGGCCACCGGCTGCGTCGGCGGGCTCTACCTCATCTGGCTACTGGTCTCCGAGTCGCGAAAGAGCCGCGCATGACAGCAACGAACGGTCCCGTCTCCCGCCTGCGCGCCGAGAACCTGACCCTCTGCCACGACCAGCGGACCGTGGCGACCGGCCTCGCCGTCGAGATCCCCGACCGCTCCTTCACGGTCATCATCGGACCGAACGCCTGCGGCAAGTCCACCCTGCTGACCGCCCTCGCCCGGATGCTCAAGCCGAGGGCAGGGCAGGTCTACCTGGACGGCGCGGCCATCGCCTCGTACCGCTCACGCGAGGTCGCCCGCCGGCTCGGTCTGCTCCCGCAGTCCTCGACCGCCCCCGGCGGCATCACCGTCGGCGACCTCGTCGCCCGCGGCCGGTATCCGCACCAGGGCCTGCTGAAGCAGTGGTCGGCCGACGACGAGACGGCCGTGGTCGAGGCGATGCGGCAGACCGGCGTCCTCGAACTCGCCGACCGGCCCGTCGACGACCTGTCAGGCGGCCAGCGCCAGCGCGTCTGGCTGTCCATGGTCCTCGCCCAGCAGACCTCGATCCTGCTGCTCGACGAGCCGACGACGTTCCTCGACATCGCGCACCAGGTCGAGGTCCTCGACCTGTGCGCCGAACTCCACGCCCGCCGGGGTCACACGATCGTGGCGGTCCTGCACGACCTCAACCAGGCCTGTCGCTACGCCACGCACCTGATCGTGATGCGCCCCGGCGGAGTGATCGCGGCCGAGGGCGACCCGTCGACCGTCATGACCGCCGAGCTGGTCGAGGACGTGTTCGGCCTGCCCTGCCGCATCATCGACGACCCGGAGACGGGGACCCCGCTGATGGTCCCTGCGGCCCCCCGGCGCTACGCGCCGACCGACCTCGACCCGGTGACGGCCCCCCACGCGGAGGACACCGCTGCCACGGTGATGGCCAGGACCCCCTGACGACGGAGACCGGGAACGGACGACCCGCGCTCCGTACCAGGCCGACGAACGCGCGCCTTCTCGCCATGGGGGCCGCTGCGGCCGGACGCCCTGCGGGGGCCCCGTCCACCCGTCGCCCACGCCCTGCGGACCGGGCGGGGACGGAGCACGGGCCGGCCGCCCGGGAGGACGTCACCCGCGGGACTGCTCGTCCTCCGGCGCCTCGTCGGGCAGCACCGTGGTGCCGGGGTTCTCCTCGGTCAGGACGCCTCGGAGGACGGCGTGGGACGTACGCCCGTCGAGGACATGGACCCGGCCGACCCCTGACCGGACCGCCCGCAGGCAGCCCTCCATCTTGGGCAGCATCCCGCCCGCGAGGCCGGGGAGCAGGGCGGCCAGTTCGCCGGCGTGCAGACGGGGGATCACCTCGGTGCTCCGCGGCCAGTCCGCGTAGAGCCCGGGGACGTCCGTGAGCATCACGAGCCGGTCGGCGCCGAGGGCGACGGCGATGGCCGAGGCCGCGAGATCGGCGTTCACGTTGTAGACCTGCCCGTCCGTGCCTCGGGCGACGGGGGAGACGACCGGGATTCGGCCCCCCGCGACGAGGTTCCGCACCGTGTCCGGGGCCACGCTCACGATGTCGCCGACGAGACCGATGTCGACGGGCCGGCCGTCCACCCAGGCCGGGCGGCGCACGGCGGTCAGCGTGTGCGCGTCCTCGCCGGACATGCCGACGGCGAACGGCCCATGGGCGTTGATGGCGCCGACGAGCTCCCGCTGCACCTGCCCGGTCAACACCATGCGGACCACGTCCATGGCCTCGGGCGTGGTCACCCGCAGTCCCGCCTCGAACCGGACCTCGAGGGCGAGCCGGCCGAGCATCGCGCTGATCTGGGGGCCGCCCCCGTGCACCACGACCGGGTGCAGTCCCGCCTGCCACAGTTCGACGACGTCCTGCGCGAACGAGCGCCGGAGCGCGGCGTCCGCCAGGGTGCTGCCGCCGCACTTGACGACGACGGTACGGCCCCGCGCCTCCTCCGACCACGGGGCGTCCCGCGAGGGCTGTTCCGCGGCCGTCGCGGCGCCCGCCGCTGCCACGGCCTCCACGGCACCGGCAGCGCGCTGTCCGTCGAGCGTCCTCATCGCCGTTCCCCCTCCGCTGCGCACCCCAAGTCGGCGTACATGAAGTTAACTTAGCCTAACCTAAGCGACTCGGAGGTTGAACTGCGTTGCCGCAGCGCTTCCTTGGAGTGAAGAGTGCGTGACCACCTCGTTCGCCACGCGAGTTGCGCTCCCGTGCGCTCAGCCCGGAGATCCCCACGCCGTCGTCAGGCCGTCGAGCCACGCGGGCGGAAGCTCGGCCGCGTCCCACTCCTCGTGCAGGGCCGACGGCGTCACGGCGAGACGCTCAAGCACGGCGACACTGGTGGGGGAGTGCACGAGGGAGTAGCGGCCGTGGATCGCGATCGGGCTGCCGGGACCGAACTCCGCGTACAGCCGCTCCAGGTGACCGTGGTGCGCCGAGGCGAACTCCGACAGCCGCCCCGGATACCCCGCCCGCTGCCGGGGGCTCATCGTCCGGAGGACCGCGCCGAGCACCTGCTCGGTCACCTCGGGATCGAGGTCGGAGACCTCTGCGAACGACAGGTACAGCGGTGTGACCGCCACCTTCGCCCGCTCCATCTCCGCCCGCCCGACGGGGGAGCGCTCGTCGGCGGACGAGGCCGTGGGACCGGAGGTGACGGCGCGGACGAGGGCCTGCTCGGCGACGGCCGCGAGCCCGTCGGTCACCGCCCGGACTCCGTCGGCCCAGCCGGACGCGTACAGCTCGCCCTTCTCCTCCGGCGCGCTCCACCGGTCGCCGCCGAGCTCGGAGTGCGCCAGGGCGAGCGCACCGGCCTCGACGAGCCCGATCAGCTCCTCGGCGTCGCCTGTGTAGACCCCCGCGCGGGCGAGAAGCTGGAGCAGTGTGCTCTTCGCGTTGAGCACACTGGCCACGTCGAGCTGCTGCCGTCCCTCGTCGGCGGTGTTCATGGGGGAGTCCTCCTCGTCGTACGGACGGCCCGGTGCGGGCGCGCGGAACGCTCCGTCGGAGCCTACGCAACGTCCGTTCCCCGGGGGTCCGCCTCCCCCTCGTGTTCCTGATCGAAGGCGGGGCCGCCGACGCGTTCCCGAAGGAGGGCGAGTGCCGCCGACCCCCGTCGAGGGATCAGCCCCGGTACACGCGCAGCTCCGCCACCTCGTACGACATCTCCGACGTGCCGGCGTCCGGCGCCGGGTGGTACCGCCCCGCGCACACCGACAGGTTCACGATCAGATGGGCCCGCCAGGAGCGCCCCACCCCGCGCCGGTCGTCGAACACCCGCGCGCCGTTGACCCACCACACCACGTTGCGCGCGCCCAGCTCGACCCGGAGGTCCACCCAGGCCCCCGGCTGGACGGCCGAGTCCCGGTAGTAGAGGTGGCGGCCCCGGATCCGGTTCGACAGCTCCAGCAGGTCCGGGTTGTCGGGGTGGTACTCGAAGACGTCGATCTCCTGCCCGCCGTCGAGCCAGGTCCAGATCGCCGGCCAGGCACCGGTCTCCACCGGCAGTCGCACCCGCGCCTCCAGGACGTCGCCCGCCCGCACCAGGAAACCCTCGGAGCTGCCCTCGGTCGTGAGCAGCCCCGCGTCCCAGTTGCCGTCGGACCGCCGGGTCGCCCGGAAGACCCCCGTCCTGCTGTACGAGGGGTCCTCCACGAGGTGGTCGAGCTTGTTGTCGCCCGGGTTGGTCGGTCCGCCGCCGGGATAGGCCCAGGACCGGCCGGCGACCCACTGCTCGGCGGAGGAGAAGTCCGCGTCGAGCACGAGGGTCCCCGGTGTCCGGGCGGGCCCGCCCGGACCGGCGCCACCACGCCTCAACAGCCGGTCGAAGAAGTCGGACAGCACGGCACGCTCCTTTCGCGGGGGTATGGCCCGGCATGCGGAGGATGCTGCCCATCGGGAACGGCCCGTACGCGGCGGGCCGTGCCGTTGGCGACAAGTCGTCACGGAGGTGTCGACTCCCCATCGCCCAGGAGTGACCGGTCCGGGCCCGGACGCCTCCGGACCCGGACCTCTACGCGTGGGGGCTAGCCGGCGTACGTCTCGAACTCGGCGATCCGGGGGGTCCCGGTCGAGCTGACGATCTCGAAGGTGAGCTTCGTCAACGCCGTCCGGGGGATGGTGATGACGCCCGCCCCGCTGCCGGACTTGAGAACGGCTCCGGTGTCGCCGTTCAGGACCCGCCAGGACCCGACGGCGCCCGTTGCGCCCGCCGCCTCACGGATGGCGAGGGAGGAGACGGTGGTGGCGGAGCCCCACTTGATCGACACGGAGCCGGTCGTGCCGGCCGGCGACCAGTACGTACTCAGGTTGGCGTCCCGCACGTTGCCGTAGCTCGTACCGTCCGCCTTGCTCGAACCGTCGGAGCCGGCGCCGATGCTGAGGTTCGTCCCGCCCGGCTGGGTCGGCCCGGGGGTGGGCGTGGTGGGAGCGGGAGTGGTGGCGGTCGGCGTGGGCGTGGGTGTCGTGGACGTCGCCGTCGGGGTGGGCGTGGGCGTCTGCGGCGAGCAGCTGCCGTTAGACACCTGAAGTCCCTTGCCGGCGCCCGCCGTCCGGCTGACGACGTCCGGCACGCAGGTGGCGGGGTCGAGGGTGAAGGCGTACGGGATGGTGACGGTGGTGTTCGACTGCGGGTTCGGCCCGGCCGGGTTGTTGTCGGTGCCGCGGGCGGACCAGGTCACGTTGTCGAAGACGTTGCCGCCGACCTGCCAGTATCCGGCGGCGTCCGTGTAGAAGGTGCCGAGGACGTCCTTGGAGTCCTCGAAGTAGTTGTTGTCCACCTTGGCGCGGGCGCCTGCCCGGGAGTTGATGCCGGACTCGTTGATCCGCAGGTAGTGGTTGTCGTACATGTGCGCGATGCCGCCGCGGAGCAGGGGCGCGCGCGAGTCGATGTTCTCGTACAGGTTGTGGTGGTACGTGATGAAGCCGTTCGAGAGCTCCGTCTCGCTGGATCCGACGAGGCCGCCGCGACCGGAGTTGCGCAGGACGCTGTACGACAGGGTCACGTACTGGGTGTTGTCCTTCATGTCGAAGAGGCCGTCGTAGCCCTCGGACTCACCGCCCGACGCCTCCAGGGTGACGTGATCGACCCAGACGTTGCGGACGTTGCTCTCCATGCCGATGGCGTCACCACCGTTGGAGATGGGTGAGCCGGACTTCTTCACGTTCCTGACGGTCACGTTCTGGATGATGATGTTGCGGGACTCGCGTATGTGGATGCCGAGTTGGTCGAAGACGGCGCCCGCGCCGACCCCGACGATGGTGACGTTGCTGATCTGCTTGAGTTCGATGACACCGGCCGCCGTGCTGCAGCTGGTGCCCGACACCTTGGCCGTGTTGGCGTGGTTGACGGTTCCCTCGACCTGGATGGTGATCGGGGTGCTGCTGCTGGCCCGGCCGCACAGGGCCGCGTGGATCTGGGTGCCGGTGGTGGCCCGCACCGTCTGTCCGCCCGCGCCGCCGGTGGTTCCGCCGTTCTGCGTCGCGTAGCCGGTGGCGCCGCCGGTCGCGGCCGCCGCCTGAGGCATCGACAGCACCACGCCGGTGGCGGCCGCCAAGGCCATCGCTGCCGCTGCCGCGTGAAGTCGAAATGCGACTGGTCGTCTCATGCTCGCCGTCCTTCTGGTCTGTCAACGTTGGGGGGTGGGACGCCGTTCGGCCCGGGGGGAAACCGTTCACGGCAGCCTTGGGGGAGGCGCCCATGAACGCATGGAAAGCGCTTTCTGCCCGGGACAATAGGGTGCCCTCTGAGGCGTGGCAAGGCTTCGCGCAGGGTCGGCGTCCAAGCGTCGGAAGGCGGAGCGGGGAGTACCTGACGCCTTGCCACCCCGGTCGTGATCAAGTAGCGTCGCCCGACGTGAACACCGGACCGGCGACTCGACGCCACACACAGACGGGCCATCCGGTGGACGACTGACCGCTCGGAGGGTGCGCCGCAAGCACCCCCTCGGTTCGGCACGTGGACCTCCTCAGCGCGCGAGCGCGACGAGTCCGTTTCCGTGTCGAATCAACAGCGAGGTCATCCACATGGCAGTCACGTTCAACCACACCATCATCGCCGCCAAGGACCGCCACGAATCGGCGACGTTCTTCCGGGAGTTGCTGGAACTCCCCGAAGCGCCGTCCTGGGGCCCCTTCCTCAACGTCCAGCTCGCCGACGGCGTGCTCATCCAGTTCGCCGAGCCCCCGTTCGACATCCAGATGCAGCACTACGCGTTCCTCGTCGACGACGAGCTGTTCGACCGCGCGTACGGGCGGCTCCGCGACCAGGGGATCGAGCACTGGGCCGACCCGCAGATGCAGCGTCCCGGCGAGACCAACACCGAACACGGCGGCCGGGGCGTCTACTTCAAGGATCCCGCCGGTCACGCCTTCGAGCTGATCACGCGACCGTACCTGTAGGCCCCGTACGCGAAGACGGCCCGGTCGGGCGCCCGTGAAGGCGGCCGGTCGGGCACCCTCCACGGGTGTCCGACCGGCCGTCGGCTCGGCGGGCGTCCAGTCGACGAACTGCCCGTCCCCCGGGCCACGACGACACCGCCGTGCGCCACCATGTCCCGGCGAGGCACGTCCACGACGATCTGGGGCAGGCACTCGCCGCGGACGGGGACGAAGTGGGCCGGGGCGCCCGCGGCCGCGAAGACGGAAGCCCACGCGGGCACGGCCCTGGGTGCGCGTCGTCGTGGTGCAGGGCTACGACGCACACGGGGAACGCCGTGTGGGCGGCCACCTCGCGCGTCCCCTGCTCCGCGGGCAGGGCCCCCCGGGGCGTACCGCCGGTCGACGATCCGCTGCAGGACGAGCGGTCACCGGGGACGCCGTGGGGGTCTGTTGGTCCCGGGAGTCCGGCCTCGACTGTGGTACTGCCTTAGCAGGACATCCGCATATCTGTCATGTCATGTCTTGATCGCGTAGTTCCGAACCGTCGTAGAGCCGTGAAAGGTGTCATCCCTTGCAGGAGAAGAGGCCCGACGGCCGCAGAGCCGACGGCGAGCGGGGCGGAAGAAGCGGCCTTTCGGTGAGGGCCAATCTGCCCCACCGCCCCGACCACCACCATCGCGCCCGTACCGACTGGATCGTGTTCGGGGTCAGCGCCGTCCTCACGGTGGCCTTCGTCGTCTGGGGCGCCACGGCCACGGACAGTCTGCAGAGCACGTCGAGCTCCCTCCTCGAAGGGTTGATCACCAACGGCGGCTGGGCGTTCATGCTGGCCGCGTCCGGTTTCGTCGTCTTCGCGCTCTGGCTGGCCATCAGCCGCTACGGGCGGATCACGCTGGGCCAGGAGGGGGAGGGCCCGGAGTTCCGCACGGTGTCATGGATCGCCATGATGTTCAGCGCGGGTATGGGTATCGGCCTCATGTTCTACGGCGTGAGCGAGCCGCTCGCCCACTACGGCACCCCGCCGCCCGGCACCCACCCCGCCGACTCGGCCGAGCGGATGCAGACCGCGATGGCCACCACGCTCTTCCACTGGACGCTCCACCCGTGGGCGATCTACGCGGTCGTGGGACTCGCCATCGCGTACTCCACGTTCCGGCGCCGCCGCCGTCAGACCATCAGCGCCGTCTTCGTCCCCCTGATGGGCGAGCGGCGGGCGTACGGCGGGCCCGGCCGGGTCATCGACATCCTGGCCATCTTCGCCACCCTGTTCGGCTCCGCGGCCTCGCTGGGCCTGGGCGCGCTCCAGATCGGCAGCGGCTTCCAGGAACTGGGCTGGATGGAGAAGACCGGCACCGGACTGCTCGTCGCCATCATCGCGGTGCTCACCGCGGCCTTCGTCCTGTCCGCCGTGTCCGGTGTGGAGAAGGGCATCCAGTGGCTCTCCAACACCAACATGGTGCTGGCCGCCGTGCTCGCCCTGTTCGTGTTCGTGGCCGGCCCCACCATCATCGTGCTCGACCTGCTGCCCACCTCGCTCGCCGCCTACGTGGGCGACCTGCCGCAGCTGGCGGGCCGCACCGAGGCGACCAGCGGTGCGAACATCCACGACTGGCTCGGCAGCTGGACCGTCTTCTACTGGGCCTGGTGGATCTCCTGGACGCCGTTCGTCGGCATGTTCATCGCGCGGATCAGCCGGGGCCGGACCATCCGCCAGTTCGTCGGCGGGGTCATCCTGGTGCCGAGCACCGTCAGCCTGGTGTGGTTCGCGGTCTTCGGCGGCACGGCGATGAAGCTCAGCGAGCAGGGCGAACTCGCGGGGGAGACCACCCCCGAGGGGCAACTCTTCGGCGTGCTCCAGGAGTTCCCGATCGCCGGCGCGATGAGTCTCCTCGTCATGATCCTCGTCGGGATCTTCTTCGTCTCGGGGGCGGACGCCGCCTCGATCGTCATGGGCACGCTCTCCCAGCGCGGCGCCTTCGAGCCGGCCCGCCTCGTCGTCGTGTTCTGGGGCGTGGTGACCGGAGCGGTCGCGGCCATCATGCTCCTCATCGGCGACGGCCAGGGCGACGCGCTGGCAGGCCTGCAGAACCTGACGATCCTGGTGGCGGCGCCGTTCGTCCTGGTCATGATCGGCATGTGCCTGGCGCTGATGCGGGACCTGCGCGAGGACCCGCTCATCGTCCGGGGCGAGGTGGGCCTCGAAGTCGTCGAACTCGCCGTGATCGCGGGCCACGAGCAGTACGACGGCGACTTCGAACTACGCATCGGCCCCGGCACCTCGGGCCCGTCCGACTAGGCCCTTTCGTTCGGAGCGGGCCGGACCAGGGCCCCCCGGGTCACGCCCGGCCCGCCGCCTTCTGGCTTCGGCGGGACAGGGAGTCGACGACCACGGCCGCCAGCAGGACCGAGCCCGTGATCATGAACTGGACGGCGTTGCTGACGCCCATGATGTTCATACCGGACTGGATGGAGCCGATCACCAGCGCGCCGAGCAGGGCGGACCAGACCGAGCCGCGGCCGCCGAAGAGGCTCGTGCCGCCGATGACGGCGGCGGCGATGACGTTCATCAGGAGGTTGCCGCCGCCGGAGGTCTGGCTCGCGGACTGGATCTGGCCCGCGAGGAAGATGCCGCCGATCGCCGCCATGGTCCCGGCGATGGAGAAGACGGACATCCGCACGAACGGCACGCTGATACCGGCCCGGCGCGCGCCCTCGATGTTGCCGCCCACTGCGAAGATCCGCCGGCCGTAGGTGGTGCGCCGCAGCACGAAGTCCAGGAGCACCAGCACGATCAGGAAGATCAGCAGCGCCAGGGGCAGGCCCTGGTAGCGGTTGAGGATGTACGCGGTGGTGAAGGCGAGCGCGGCGATGACGGCCGTACGCAGCACGATCTCGGCGACCGGCCGGAACGGCACCCGGGCCGCCCGGCGGCGCCTGGCGTCCAGGAGCGAGGCCGCCAGGAACAGCCCGACCCCGACGGCGGCCGTCACGTACGCGGCGGCCGGGCTGTGGTAGACCGTCGAGTACAGCCGGGAGACGACGCTCTCGCTCGGGATGTTGACGGTGCCGCTGGTGCCGAGCACCTGGAGCATCAGCCCGTTCCAGGCGAGGTTGCCCGCGAGGGTGACCACGAAGGCCGGCACGCCGACCTTCGCGAAGAAGAACCCCTGGAGGAGACCGACGACCGCTCCGCCCGCCACGGCGATCAGAAGCGCCAGCCACTGGTTCATGCCGTTCAGGACGTTGAGCACGGCGAAGATCGCGGCACACAGACCGCTGACCGAGCCGACCGAGAGGTCGATCTCGCCGAGCAGCAGGACGAAGACGATGCCGACGGCGATCATGCCGGTGCCGACGATCTGCTGGCTGAGGTCCGAAAGGTTCTGGGCCGAGAGGAACGTGCTGTTCAGGCTGCCGAAGACCGTCCAGATGATGATCACGGCGAGGACGACGGGAAGCGAGCCCAGCTCACCGCTGCGCACCTTGCGCCGGAACTCGCCCACGTACCCCTTGAGGCCCTCCTCCCGGACGAGGAGACGCGTGTCGACGGCCGGCACGGCGCCGGGCGCCGGTTCCTGGGTGTCGCCCGCACCGGGACCTCCGCCCGGAGGGTCGGCGCGGCCTCGGTCGCGGCTCATCGCTCCTCCTCCTGCTTACGGGCCCGGCGGCGGGTGACGGCGCTGTCGGTGGCCCCCGTGATCGCGGAGATGATCTCCTCGGTGGACGTGGAGCGCTTGTCGAAGAAGCCGTTGTTCCGGCCGAGGCGCATCACGGCGATCCGGTCGGCGACCGCCATCACGTCCACCATGTTGTGGCTGATCAGAATGGTCCCGAGGCCCTGCTCGCGCAGCCGCTCGACCAGGTCGAGGACCTCGGCGGTCTGCTCCACGCCCAGGGCGGCGGTGGGCTCGTCCAGGATGACGACCTTCGGCGCGCCGATCAGCGAGCGCGCGATCGCGACCGTCTGACGCTGACCACCGGACAGGGACGCGACGGGGATGCGTACGCTCGGGATGCGGATCGACAGGGTGTCGAGCAGTTCGCGCGCACGCTGGTCCATGCGGACCTCGTCGAGGATGCCGAAGCGGCGCAGCTCCCGGCCCAGGAACAGATTGGCGACCACGTCGAGGTTGTCGCACAGCGCCAGGTCCTGGTAGACGGTGGCGATCCCCAGGTTCTGGGCGTCGTGCGGCCGGCCGATGGAGACCGGGCGGCCCTCCCAGGTGATGACGCCCTCGTCGGGCGGGTTCACCCCGGCGATCGCCTTGACGGCGGTGGACTTGCCGGCGCCGTTGTCGCCGACGAGCGCGACCACCTCACCGGGGTGCACGTCCAGGTCGAAATCCTTCAGCGCCTGCACCGCGCCGAACCGTTTCGAGACCCCTCGCAGTGTGAGCACGGGTGACTCCGGCAACGGAACCGCCTCCTCCGCTCGCCCGCTCGCACGGGCCGCTCCGCCCCATCGGGATGGAAGGCCACGCGGCTACTGGAGACCGGCCTCCTTGCAGGCCGCGGCGTACGTCGGGGTGCAGATCTCCTGGACCGTGTACAGGCCGTCCTTCACGACGGTGTCCTTGATGTTGGTCTTGTCGACCACGACCGGCGTCAGCAGGTTGGCCGGGACCTTCTGACCGCTGCCGCTCGTGACGGTGGTGGGCGTCAGATCGGCCGGGAGCGGCTTGCCCTCGGCGAGGTTGACCGCCATGGTGGCCGCGATGTCGGCCTCCGGCTTGTACGGCTTCTCGACCGTGATCGTCTGGGTGCCGAGCAGGATCCGCTGGATCGCGTCGAGCTGCGCGTCCTGGCCGGTCAGCGGCACGTTCATGCCCGCCGCCTTCAGGGCGGTGGCGATGCCGGCGGCCAGTCCGTCGTTGGCCGAGTAGACACCGACGATCTTGTCCTTCCCCAGGGCGCTGATCGCGCCGGACATCTGCTGGTTGGCGTTGTTCGGGTCCCAGTTCGGCGTGTCGTACTCCTTGCCGATCTTCACCTTGCCGTCCAGGACCGAGTGCGCCCCGGCCTTGAACTCCGCCGCGTTCGGGTCGGTCGGCGAGCCGTTGTGCATCACGATCTCGCCGCTCCCGGCCTTGTCGCCGAGCGCGTCGAGGAGCGCCTTGCCCTGGAGTTCGCCCACCTTGCGGTTGTCGTACGAGACGTACGCGTCGACCGGGCCCTGTGCGAGGCGGTCGTACGCGATGACCTTCACGCCCGCGTCACGGGCCTTCTGCACGGAGGACTGGATCGACTTCGCGTCCACCGCGTCCAGGATGAGGACCTTGTCGCCCTTGGCGAGTGCCGTGTTCACCTGCTGCTGCTGGGTGGTGGCGTTCTCGGCGGCGTTGTAGTAGTCGATCTGGGCGTCGGGCGCCAGCTCCTTGATCTTGGCCTCGATGTACGGCCGGTCGAACTTCTCGTACCGCGTGGTCTTGCTCTCCGGCAGCAGCAGGCCGATCTTCACCTCGCCCTGGGCCGCGGACTCCGGCTGGGACGCCCCGCTGGTCGCGACCGCCCCCGCGCAGAGGGCCGTCGCTCCGGCCAGGGCTATCGCGCCACGCAATGTACGGGTCATGGCAGGCTCCTTCCGTACGCCCCCGTACCGCCGCCGCGGGAGCGGGGGGACGAAGGTACGCATGTGGCCATATATCGACATTAGCGTCAACCCGGTGACCGGCAAGCGGGTGACCCGCTCCGCCCGGGCGCCCGCACACCCGAGTCAGTACACGTCCCGGACGTACCGCTTGTCGGCGGCCAGCTGTTTGACGTACACGCCCGCCGATTCCTCGTCGAGCCCGCCATGGGTGACGGCGATGTCGCGAAGGGCGCGGTCGACGTCCTTCGCCATCCGGGCGGCGTCACCGCACACGTAGAAGTGCGCGCCGGACTGGAGCCAGGACCACAGCTGCGGTCCGTGCTCCCGCATCCGGTCCTGCACGTAGACCTTGGCGCGCTGGTCGCGGGAGAAGGCGGTGTCGAGCCGGTCCAGGGTGCCGTCGGCGAGGAGGGCCGTGAGCTCCTCCTCGTAGTAGAAGTCGGTGGCACGGTGCTGCTCGCCGAAGAAGAGCCAGTTCGGAGCCCGGTGGCCGAGCGACCGGCGCTCGTCGAGGAAGCCGAGGAAGGGCGCCACGCCGGTGCCGGGACCCACCATCACCATCGGGGTCGCGGGGTCGGCCGGGGGCCGGAAACGCGGAGCGCGCTGGACGAAGACCGGGACCTCCGCGCCGGGTTCGGCGTCGGCGAGGAACGGCGAGCAGACGCCCTTGCGGGGACGGCCGTGACGGTTCTCGTAACGGACGACGGAGACGGTCAGCGACACCTGGTGGGGGTCGGTGAGCGGACTGGAGGAGATCGAGTACAGCCGGGGCCTGAGGCGGCCGAGGACGTCGGCCCACTCCTGCGCGGTGGCGCGGACCGCGTGCTCGGCCAGGACGTCCACGGCCTGACGGCCCCAGGTCCACTGGGCCAGCCCGTCCTTGTTGTCGGGCCGCAGCAGCCTCTTCAGGTCCCGGTCGCCGGTCCGTTCGGTGACGAAGCCGAGGAGGGCGGGGGAGACGCCGGTGATGTCGAGATGACGGTGCAGTGCCTCACCGAAGGGCACGCGGCCCGCGCCGGGAAGCTCCACGGGGACGTCGGCGTCGAGCCCGGTGGCGGCCAGCCATTCGGCCACGAGCGCCGGACAGTTCACGGGCTGCACGCCGAGGGCGTCGCCGCTCTCGTAGCCGAGCGGCGTCCCGGCCTCGCTCGTGTCGAAGGTGAACCTGCGGACCTCCTTGCCGGCCCCCGGCAGGCTGAGGAGCCGGTTCCCCACGAGCCGGGCGTTCGTGGTCGCCGGCCCGGACCGGCGTGCCGGGGCGGGAGCGGGAGCCGGGGAGGCCGCCACGGCCTGAGGATCCGGCGTCGCCTCGGACAGTCCCGCGAGGACCTGGTCGAGCCACGCGAGGGCGGACGGCTCGTAGTCGGGTTCGCAGTCGGTACGGGGCGCGAGGCGTACGCCCCCGAGCTCGTCGAGCCGCAGGTCGAGGCGCCGCCCGTGCCCGCAGAAGTCGCCGTACGAGGAGTCCCCGAACGCGAGCACGGCATAGCGGCGCCCGTCCAGGCGCGGGGTGTCGGGCGCGGCGAGCGCGTCCCAGAACCCGGCGCCGTTGTCCGGAGCGTCCCCGTCCCCGAACGTGCTGGTGATCAGAAGGAGATCGGCGGCGGGCGGCAGCGCACCGAGGTCGGTCTCGTCCATGCCCGCGAGCGCCGCCCGATGGCCGGCGGACACCAGCCGCTCGGTGGTGGCGGCGGCGAAGTCCTCGGCGTTCCCGGTCTGGGAGGCCCACAGCACGAGCACCTCGCGGCCTGCCGTGTCCTCGCCGCCCGCGGCCGGTGGCTGCGGAGTGCGGGAGTAGAGCCCCGCCAGGACCCCGTTCACCCAGCGGGCGTGATCCGCGCGGAAGGGAGCGCCGGCCGGCAGCACGGGCACCCCGGGCGCTCCCGTCTCCAGCCCGGCCAGGAAGCCGACGAGGTACTGCCGCTCCTCTGCGGTCAGGGCGGGCGGCGGGCTCGGCTGGAGGCCGAAGGCGGCCGCCGGCCCGGCCGGCAGGCCGCCGCTCGGGATCAGGGTCTGCCCGGCCACGGCCGTGACCCCGACCGGAGCCGACCGCGCGGGGTCCGAGGCGACCGCCGGGACCAGGGCCGCCGGAGCCGCCGCCTTCGTCAGCGACACCGCGCACACCTTCAGCTCGGGCTGGAAGGAGAGGGGGTCGACGGCGTCGTGGGTGACGGCGTTGACGCACAGGTCCTCGCCGAAGAGGTCGTTCCAGTGGAAGGGGGCGAAGCAGGTGCCCGGACCGACCCGGTCGGTGACCGCCGCCGGGAGCACGGCCCTGCCGCGCCGCGAGGCGATCTCCACGGGGTCGCCCTCCGCGATGCCGAGCCGCAGGGCGTCCTCGGGATGCAGCTCGACGAACGGCGCCGGGTTGAGCCGGTTGAGCCTGGCGACCTTCCCGGTCTTGGTGAGGGTGTGCCACTGGTGCTGGAGACGGCCGGTGTTCAGGACGAACGGATACGCGTCGTCGGGCATCTCGGCCGGGTCGATGTGCGGCCGGGCGTGGAAGACGGCCCGGCCGCTCGCCGTCGGGAAGACGGGTCCCGCGCCGTCCCCGGTCACGTACCGGATGGGGTTCCGGGCGGGCCCCCCGGGCGCGGCCGGCCACTGGACGGGGGTGGCGCGCAGCCGCTCGTACGAGACCCCGCTCAGGTCGTACCCGGTCTTCGGGTTCCCCGCCCGTGCGATCTCCTCGAAGATCTCCTCGGCGCTGTCGTACGAGAACGCCTTCTCGTACCCCATCTCGCAGGCGACGCGGGCGATGATCCGCCAGTCGGCGAGGGCCTCGCCCGGCGGGTCGACGGCCGGTCTGGTGTGGGTGAGACCGCGCTCGCTGTTGATGAGGACGCCCTCGGTCTCGGTCCAGAGGGCGGCGGGCAGGACGACGTCCGCGTACGCGTTGGTCTCGGTCTCAGCGAAGGCGTCCTGGGTGATGACGAGCTCGGCCGTCCGCAGGCCCTCGACGACGGTGGCCCGGTTGCCGACGGAGGCGACCGGGTTGGTGCAGATGATCCAGCACGCCTTGATCTCCCCGTCGGCCATGCGCCGGAAGAGGTCGACGGTGCCCCGCCCCGAGCCGTCCGCGCGGATCGTGTCGGGCGGCAGGTCCCAGAGTTCCTCGGTGAACGCCCGGTCCTCGTCGACCAGGACCGAGCGCTGCCCCGGCAGGCCGGGGCCCATGTAGCCCATCTCGCGCCCGCCCATGGCGTTGGGCTGGCCGGTCAGGGAGAAGGGTCCCGAACCGGGGCGGCAGATCGCGCCGGTCGCCAGGTGCAGGTTGACCAGGGCGTTGGTGTTCCAGGTGCCGTGGGTGGACTGGTTGAGGCCCATGGTCCAGCAGCTGGTCCATTCGCCCGCCGTGCCGATCCACTCGGCGGCGGTACGGATGTCGTCCTCGGGTATGCCGGTGATGCGGGCGACCACGGCCGGCGGGTAGTCGGCGAGGAACGCCGGCATCGCCTCCCAGCCCTCGGTGTGCGCGGCGACGAAGGCGGGGTCGGTGTACCCGTTCTCGTGCAGCAGGTGCAGCAGGCCGTTGAGGAGCGCGAGGTCCGTGCCCGGCCTGATCCGCAGGAAGAGGTCGGCCTTGTCGGCGGTGGCGGTGCGCCGGGGATCGACGACGATCAGCTTCGCCCCGGCCTTGACCCGCTCCATCATGCGGAGGAACAGGATGGGGTGGCAGTCGGCCATGTTGGAGCCGATGACGAGGAAGACGTCGGCCTTGTCGAGGTCGTCGTAGGAACCGGGCGGGCCGTCGGCGCCGAGGGAGAGCTTGTAGCCGGTACCGGCGCTCGCCATGCAGAGCCGGGAGTTGGACTCGATCTGGTTGGTGCCGATGAAGCCCTTGGCCAGCTTGTTGGCGAGGTACTGGGCCTCCAGGCTCATCTGCCCCGAGACGTAGAGCGCGACCGCGTCGGGACCGTGCTCGTCGACGATCGCGCGCAGCCGGCGTGCGGTCTCGGTGACGGTGCGGTCGGTGTCCGCGGGCACGGGGGCGGCGCCCCGCTCCTCGCGCACGAGCGCGGTGGTCAGACGGCCCGGTGCGGCGAGCAGGTCGGCGGTGGTGGCGCCCTTGGTGCAGAGCCGCCCCCGGTTGGCCGGGTGGTCCTTGTCGCCCGTCGCCCTGAGGACCGTACGGCGCCCGTCGGGTCCCCGGCCGATGTCGAGGAGCAGGCCGCACCCGACACCGCAGTACGAGCAGACGGTCCGCACCTGTTCGGCCGTACCGCCCCGGGGGTCCGCCGAGTCCTGTGGGGTCACCGGGGCGCCTCTCTGTGGAACCGTTCGAGCCCCGACCGTACGCAATGCCCGTTACACCCGTGTCAACCGGGTCGATCATGGTCCGTAACACCGGTCACACAGTGCGCCGGGGCGCCGTGTGAGCCCCTGGACGCGCGGGTGTCACCCGCCCAGGTGGGGCACGAGTCGCGATGCGGTACATGTCGGGACAAAATGACGTCTTGTGGCCCCTGGAGAGGTCGCTCCGGCCTCTCCACCGCAGGGCGACGCGGACGTCCGGCGCACAGCGCCGCGGCAGGAGGCGGGAATGTCTGAGCTCATCGTCATCGGATACGACGACCCGCAAGTGGCCGAGCGGGCGTTCGCCACGGTGCAGGACCTGCAACGGGACTACGTGGTCCACCTGAACGGTCTCGCGGTGGTCTCCGTGGACGCGGACGGCAGGACCCACGTCGACACCACCAGCCGACTCGTGGGGGCCTCCGCCGCGTCCGGCGCCCTGTGGGGAGCGATCTTCGGCATTCTCTTCCTGCTGCCCGGGCTCGGACTCCTCACCGGAGCGGCCCTCGGCGGCCTCGTCGGAAAGCTCAGCAAGTCCGGAGTCGACGACCGGTTCCGCCGGCAGGTCGGGGACCTCCTCACACCCGGTGCGGCCGCCCTCGTGATCATGGCGTCGAAGGTCACCGACGACAAGTTCACGGTGGCCATGCAGCCGCACGGCGGCACCGTCCTCAAGACCTCGCTCAGCGACCAGGACGAGAAGGAACTGGCCGACCAGCTGGCCGGCCCGCAGTAGCCGCCCCCGCCCGCACACCCCGTCCGAAGCGCCCGCGCGTCCCACCCGCCCCGCCCGGAGAGCCCGCGCCTCACCCCTACGTCCCGCCCGCAGCCCACGCCCTCACCCCCACGCCCCGCCCGCAGAGCCCACGCCCTCCCCCCCCACCACCCCACGACCGCATCCGCCCCGTCGTATCCGCCCGGCCGTCCCCGCAGAACCGCCGGATTCGCCAGGAAGGCTTCCCCATGGACCCCGCGCTCAGCAGCGACCTGCTCGCGAAACTGCGACAGCCCCGCCCGTACCCCGCCGTGTCCCTCGCGATGCCGACCCACCGCCGCGAACCGGAGAACGCCCAGGACCCCGTGCGCCTCCGCAACCTCGTGGCCACGGCGGAGAAGGCCATCCACGACGATCCGGCGGTGACCCGGGAGCGGCGTGCCGATGTCCTGGACCAGCTGCGGCGGGCGGTGGCCGAGGTCGACCTCGCGCACGCCGAGGACGGACTGGTGATCTTCGTCGCGCCGGGGGAGCACCACGTGTGGACGGTGGCCCGGACGGTCCCGGAGCGCGTCGTCCTCGCCGACACCTTCCTCACCCGGAACCTCGTCGCGGCCCGGGCCGCCGAACAGCCCTCCTGGACGGTCGCGGTGGCGGCCGACCGGGTCTCGCTGTGGAGCGGCGACCCCGAGCGGGTCACCGAGCACACCGGAGACGGCTTCCCGTTCTCCCGCGACCTCGACGTCCAGGACGTGGAACGCGAGCAGCGGGTCGGTGACGTGCCCAGCACCTTCCGCGACGAGGCCACCCGGCAGTTCCTCCGCGAGGCGCACCAGGCGTTGCGCGCGGTCCTCGCCTCCCGCCCGCGCCCGCTGTACGTGCTCGGTGACCCCGCCGCCCTCGCGCTCTTCGAGGAGACAGGACCGCTCCAGCCGGGCACCGCGCCCGTCCAGCACGGCGGTCTGGCGCGGGGACCCGCGACGGCGGTGCGGGAGGCCGTCGAGCCCGCCCGCGCGGCCCGCGAGGCCGCCGCGTCGGCCACGGTCGTCGCCGAACTCGACGCCGCCCGGGGACGGCGGGAGTTCGCCGGCGGGATCGACGAGGTGTGGCAGGCCGTGAAGGAGGGCCGGGTCCGCCTGCTCGCCGTCGAGGACCACTACCGGACCGTCGTACGGGACGACGGCGGCCATCTGGAGCCCGCCGAGCCCTCCGAGGAGGGGGCCCGGGACGACATGGTCGACGAGATCGTCGAGCGGGCCCTCGACACCGGGGCCGAGGTCCAGTTCGTACGCGACGACACCCTGCTCGACATGGACCGCATCGCCGGCGTCCTCCGCTACTGACCACCGGCACGACCGCGACCCACGGCCCCCGGCCCACCTCCAGAGCACGACCCCACCAGAGAAGAGGACGCATCCTGTGAACCCCTCAACGGCGCGGGCGGACCGGTCGGTGCGCGCCCGCGCGGCGAGCGCGGCCGTCGCCGTCGTCGTCGCCGGCCTCGGCGCGACCGGCCTGGTCGCCTGCGACACCGGGAACGACGACACCGGCACTCCCACGTTCAGCGAACGTCCCTCGGCCCCCGACACGGCCCGGTTCTCGGGGGAGGCGCCGTCCGCCGGCGCCTCGGAGGCGGCGGAGGCGGTCGAGTCGGCGCGCGCGTCCGCCTCCTCCGCGGCGGCCTCGGCGTCCGAGCGTGAGGCGTCGCGCAAGGCGTCCATCGGGACCGAGATCGAGCGTTCGCGCCAGGAGGCCGAGGACGCCCTCGAAGACGTGCAGGGCCGGGGCAACGCCGTGGGCGACGTCGGCATGACGGGCAAGCCGCGGTCCGAGACCGGTGGTCGTCTCGCCGTCGTCCTGAACATCACCAACAAGACGGACGAGGAAGCCTCCTACGCCGTCCAGGTCGACTTCCTCGACCCGTCGGGCAAGGTCGTCGAGACGCAGTTCGTCGGCGTCGAGGACCTCGAACCCGGCGGCCGCGAGCAACCGGTGGTCATCAGCCGGCAGCCCGCCGAGCCGGTCCTGACCCCGAAGCTCGTCAAGGCACAGCGGTACTGACAGAAGCGGTACCGACACAGGAGGAGAGTCCCATGTCCGAACTGATCGTCCTCGGTTACGACGATCGCGCCGTCGCGAACCGGGCCTTCGCCGCGGTCCAGGAGCTCGAGGACAGCGATGTCGTCGAGCTGAAGGGCCTCGCGGTCGTCTCCGTGGACGCGGACGGCGAGACCCATGTGGACACCCCGGCCAAGAGAGAGGGCAGGACAGCCCTCTCGGCCACCGCCGGCGCCCTGTGGGGCATGGTCCTCGGCATGCTGATCCTCACCCCGGGGATCGGCGTCGTGGGCGCCGCCGTCGGAGGGATCATCGGCAAGCTGAACCAGATGGGCGTCGACAACGCGTTCCGCGAGAAGGTCAGGTCGCTGCTCGAACCCGGGTCGGCCGCCGTCGTGATCATGGCGTCGAGGATCACCGAGGACGCGTTCGCCGCCGCCATGGAGGAGTTCGGCGGAACCGTCCTCAAGACCTCGCTGCCGGAACAGAGCGAACGGGAACTCGCCGCACAACTGGCCGGACCGGACGCGAGCGACGGCTGACCCGGCCCCCCGGCGCCGACCCGGAGAACCGGCCACCCCCCTGGGGCGGCCGGTTCTCCGTGTCCCCGGACGGGACGACCGTCAGAACGCGACCGCGTCGCGGACGAGCGGGCAGGTCATGCAGTGACCGCCGCCGCGCCCCCGGCCGAGCTCGGCGCCGACGATGGTGATGACCTCGACGCCCGCCTTCCGCAGCAGCGTGTTGGTCTGGGTGTTCCGGTCGTACGTGAAGACGACGCCGGGTTCGAGGGCGACCGCGTTGTTGCCGCTGTCCCACTGCTGCCGCTCGGAGGCGTACACGTCGCCGCCGGTCTCGATCACCCGGAGCCCGGACAGGCCGAGGCCCTTGGCGACCACGTCCACGAAGGGGGTGCTGCCCTCGTCGGTGATGTCGACCCCGGGTGCCTTGTCGCCGGGGCGCAGCGAGAAGGTGTGGACCGCGTCCATGATCTTCGGGTAGAGGGTGACGATGTCGCGGTCCGCGAAGGTGAAGACGGTGTCCAGATGCATCGCGGAGCGCAGCTTCGGCATCCCGGCGACGATGACGTGCTCGGCGGCGCCGTTCCTGAACAGGGAGGCCGCGACCTGGGTGATGGCCTGGCGCGAGGTGCGCTCGCTCATGCCCATGAGGACGACGCCGTTGCCGACGGGCATGATGTCGCCGCCCTCGAAGGTGGCCTGGCCCCAGTCCTCCTCGGGGTCGCCCCACCAGACGGTGGCGTCCCTGTAGTCGGGGTGGAAGGAGTAGACCGCCTTCATGAGGAGGGTCTCGCCGTGCCGTGCGGGCCAGTACAGCGGGTTCAGCGTCACCCCGCCGTACAGCCAGCAGGTGGTGTCCCGGGTGTAGAGCGTGTTCGGCAGCGGCGGCATCAGGTACTCGCGCGCCCCGGTGGCCTCCCGGGCCAGGGAGACGTACCCGGACCGGAACGCGTCGGGAAGGTCGGCCGTCGACAGGCCGCCGATGAGGTACTCGGCCAGATCGCGCGGTGCGAGGGAGTCGAGGAAGGCGCGGGTGTCGTCGATGAGGCCGAGTCCGACCTCGTTGGCGGTGATCTTCCGGTCGAGGAGCCAGGTCCGCGCCTCGGGGATCGCCATGGTCTCGGTGAGCAGGTTGTGCAGCTCGACGACCTCCACGCCCCGCTGGGTCAGCTTGTTGACGAAGTCGGCGTGGTCGCGCTGCGCGTTCTCCACCCACATCACGTCGTCGAAGAGCAGGTCGTCCGAGTTGGTCGGGGTCAGCCGGCGGTGGGGGAGCCCCGGCGAGCAGACGAGGACCTTGCGGAGCCGTCCGACCTCGGAGTGCACGCCGAGCGCGGGCCCGGAGGAAGCGTCGTTGCTGGTCATGCGGGACCTTTCGATACGGGGGACGGGTGACGTGTCGGAGGAGGCGGTGGGCTCAGAGGCTGATCCAGCCGGTCGCGAGGGCCAGGACCCCCAGGACGGCGCCGGCGACGGAGACGGCCAGGATCACCGGCTCCCGCCCGGAGAAGAGCTGTCTGCCCTGCTCGCGCCTGGCCTTGACGAACAGGAGGGTCGCGGGCGCGTAGATGATGAAGGACACCAGGACGAACTTGGGCCCGGCCGCGTACAGCAGGAACGCCGTGTACACCGTGGCGAGGACGCCCACGACCAGCTCCCGTCGGGTGCTCCGGCCGGCCACCTGCTCCTGGGCGGGCCGCAGGGCGATCTTCACCGCGAAGGCGGCGGCCAGCAGGAACGGAATCAGGCTGAGCGAGCTCGTCAGGTCGAGGGCGAAGTTGAAGGCGTCGTCGGAGAAGGCGGTGACGACCAGGACGACCTGGCTCAGGGCCGTGGTCATCAGCAGGGCGGGGACGGGGACGTCGTCGCCGCTGGAGCGTCCCAGGAAGCGCGGCATGTCCTCGTCCTTGGCGGCCACGAACAGCACCTCGGCGGCCATGAGGGTCCAGGCGAGGTAGGCGCCGAGGACGGAGACGATGAGGCCGACACTGACGAAGACCTGGCCCCAGGTGCCGACCGCGGCTTCCAGGACGCCCGCCATGGAGGGCTGGCGCAGCTCGGCGATCTCGCTCATCGGCAGGATGCCGTACGACACGATGGTCACCGAGGCGAAGACGGCGAAGACGCTGAGGAAGCCCAGGATCGTGGCACGGCCCACGTCCTCGCGGCGCTTGGCGTGCCGTGAGTACACGCTGGCGCCCTCGACGCCGAGGAAGACGAAGACGGTGGCGAGCATGGTGCCGCGGACCTGGTTGAACAGCGAGCCCGCGTAGTCCTCGCCGCCGAAGTTGTCGGCGAAGACGGACGGCTCGAAGAAGAACAGGGCCAGGATGACGAAGACGATGATCGGCACGACCTTGGCCACGGTCACGATCCGGTTGATCGCCGCGGCTTCCTTCACCCCTCGCCGGATGAGCAGGAAGAACGCCCACAGTCCGGCCGAGGACAGGACGATGGCGAGGGTGGTGTCACCGTCCCCGAGCGCCGGCGCGATCGCACCGATCGTCGACATGATGAGCACCCAGTACGTCACGTTGCCGACACAGGCGCTCGCCCAGTAGCCGAAGGCCGAGAAGAAGCCCAGGTACTCGCCGAAGCCGGCCTTCGCGTACGCGTAGACACCGGCGTCGAGGTCCGGGCGGCGCACGGCCAGCGTCTGGAAGACGAACGCGAGCATCAGCATGCCGCAGCCGGCGACGGCCCAGGCGATCAGCGCGCCCGCGACACCGGTCTCCTGCGCGAACCTCCGCGGCAGCGAGAACACGCCGGCTCCCACCATGGACCCGACGACCATCGCGGTGAGCGTGACGAGCGTCAGCTTGGCGGTCGGCGGGGAACCGGTGTGGGCGCCCGTACTCGTATCGGGGTTCGACATGACCTGCCTCTCGATCCACAAGCTCGATAAGAGTAATTTGTCGCAATTGTGTCCTGCGTGCCTCTCCTGGGTCCGGCTGAACAGGCGCCCCGGCGCGAAAAGTTCGACGCCCCCCGCCACGCGCACCAGGGGCTCTCGGCCGACCCGTGCGAAAACGGTCGTTCGCCCGCTTAAACCTCGCACGGAGCAAGATCGCCGTTTCGGGGTAATGCCCTCCGTCCGACCGGGCGTGCCGGGATCACCGGCCGTTACTGTTCCCCGGGATCTGGACGGGTTCCCGGAGGTTCACCCCAGCCCGTCCTCTTCCTCCCCCTTTCTCCTCTTCCCGGCCGACGTGCGCGTGCGCCGGCCGTCACCCCCCTCCGAAGGAGAGCCCGCCCCCATGACCGTCGACACCAGCCCGGATGCCCAGCTCGACCCGCCCGAGCGGTCCAGCCTCAGCACCGCAGCCGCCCGGAACCTCGCCACCACGACCAAGTCCGCCCCGCAGATGCAGGAGATCAGCTCCCGCTGGCTGCTGCGGATGCTTCCGTGGGTGGAGACCAAGGGCGGCGCCTACCGGGTCAACCGTCGGCTGAGCTACACGGTCGGCGACGGTCGCATCGAGTTCGTCCAGGACGGTGCCCACGTCCGGGTGATCCCCCGTGAACTCGGCGAACTCGCCCTGCTGCGCGGCTTCGAGGACGAGGAGGTGCTGAGCGTGCTCGCCCGCCGGTGCGAGCAGCGCGACTTCGACGCCGGCGAGGTACTGGTCGTGCGCGGTGCCCCCGCCGAGCAGATCCACCTGATCGCTCACGGCCGGATCAACCAGACCTCCGTCGGCAAGTACGGTGACGAAGTGGCCGTTGCCGTCCTCGCCGACGGCGACCACTTCGGTGAGAGCGCCCTCCTGGACGCCGACGCCCGCTGGGACTGCACCGCCACCGCCGAGACCTCCGGCACGCTCCTCACCCTCTCCCGTGCCGAGTTCGCCTCCGTACTGTCCTCCGCACCGGCCCTCCAGGCCCACATCGAGGAGTTCAGCTCGCTGCCCCTCCAGCGGCAGAACCGTCACGGCGAGGCCGAGATCGCCATGTCGTCCGGTCACACCGGCGAGGTCGAACTGCCGGGCGCCTTCGTCGACTACGAGCTCAACCCGCGCGAGTACGAACTCTCCGTCGCGCAGACCGTGCTGCGGGTCCACACGAGGGTCGCCGACCTCTACAACGGGCCGATGAACCAGACCGAGGAGCAGCTCAGGCTCACCATCGAGGCGTTGCGCGAGCGCCAAGAGCACGAGCTGATCAACAACCGGGAGTTCGGCCTGCTCCACAACGCCGACTTCAAGCAGCGGATCCAGACCCACTCCGGCCCGCCCACCCCGGACGACCTCGACGAGCTCCTCTGCCGCCGTCGCGGCACCAGGCTCTTCCTCGCCCATCCGAGGACCATCGCCGCGATCGGCCGCGAGTGGAACGCCCACGGGCTCTACCCGGACACCGTCGAACTCGACGGGCACCGGGTCCTGGGCTGGCGCGGGGTCCCGATCCTGCCCTGCGACAAGATCCCCGTCAGCAAGGAGAACACCAGCTCGATCCTCGCCATGCGCCTCGGCGAGGACAACCAGGGTGTCATCGGACTGCGCCAGACCGGACTGCCGGAGGAGTACGAGCCGGGCCTCTCGGTGCGCTTCATGGGCATCGGCGAGCAGGCGATCATGTCGTACCTCGTCACCACGTACTACTCCGCCGCCATCCTCGTGCCCAACGCGCTCGGCGTCCTGGAGAACGTCCAGATCGCCCGTAGGCGCGACTAGAACGCCCCCCACCCACGCTTCGTCGCGGCCCGGGCCCCCGGGCCGCGACGGACCGTGCCCGGGGACCGGACACCTCAACCCTCACCAAGGAGCCACGGATGCCCGAACCCGGGTCTTCCCCTCTGCAGTCGAGTCTGGCCGCCGCCGCCGCCCACTTCGGGGCGCACGTCCTCGGCCGGGCGGCCACGCCCATCGGGGCCGCCGCCCCGCCCAGGCCCGGCCCGGCATGGATCCCGCACGGCCCCACCGGGCTCGGCACGACGGGTCTGTCGCTCGCCCCGCGCGCGGCGGCCCCGGAGCCCGCGGCCACCCGGGCACCGGCAGAGGGCCGTCCCGTCCCGGGGCTCTACTTCCACCCCGTGGCGGAACCGGACCCGGTACGCGTGGACGAGGTCAGCCGCCGGATCAAGGCCTGGGCCCAGGGCGAGGTGCAGCTCTTCCCCGACGACTGGGAGGGCGAGTTCGACGGGTTCTCCGTCGGGCGCTACATGGTCGCCTGCCACCCGGACGCCCCGCCCGACCCTCCGGGAACGAGGACGTCGTACGGGACGGTCATCGTGGGGGCCGCAGCGGATCGCCCTCCCGTCCCCTGGATCTGTCCATGGTATGGACCTGACAAGTGTGGGCCGCTAACGTACTCGCCGTATCCGCCTGAGAGCGCTCTCAACGTCCTCTTTCCCCCACCAGGAGGCTCCTGTGAGACGTACATCCACCCTGCGCGCCACCGTCGCCGCCCTCATGCTCACCGTCGGACTCGGCGCCGCCCACACCGTCCCCGCGAGCGCGGAACCCCCCGGCGCCACGCCCACCGCCTCGGCCGGACTCCTCGACGCCATGCGCCGCGACCTCGGACTCACGGACCAGCAGGCCGCCGAACGGCTGAAGGCCGAACGGGACGCCGCGCGCGTGGAGGCCGAAGCGCGACGGGCGGCGGGTGAATCGTTCGGCGGCGCCTGGTTCGACGCACGCAGCGGACGGCTCGTCGTCGGCCTCACCGACCGTGGCGAGGAGGCGCAGGTCCGGGCGCTCGGCGCCGACACCCGGCTGGTCCGGCACAGCGCCGGCGCACTCGACCGGGTCAAGGCCCGGCTCGACACCCGCGCCGCCCCGGCCGGGGTCGCCGGCTGGCACGTCGACCCGCGGTCCAACAGTGTCGTCGTCACCGTCGTCCGCGCCGACCGGGACCTGCCCGCCGTGCGCGCCTTCGTCGAGGGGGCCCGCGCCACCGGCCCGGTCACCGTCGCCGAGACGGCGGCCGCACCCCGTACGTACGCCGCGGGAACCGTCGGCGGCGACCCCTACTACACCGGCAACGTCCGCTGTTCCATCGGGTTCTCCGTGCACGGCGGCTTCGTCACCGCCGGGCACTGCGGCCGGGCCGGGGCGGCCGTCCGCGGCTGGGACGGCTCCGCGATGGGCACGTTCCAGGGCTCCTCGTTCCCCGGCGACGACTACGCGTACGTGAGCATCCACAGCGGCTGGTGGACGGTCCCGGTGGTGCTCGGCTGGGGGACGGTCCCGGACCGGCTCGTCCGCGGCTCGGCCGAGGCGCCCGTGGGGGCGTCCGTGTGCCGCTCGGGCTCCACGACCCGCTGGCACTGCGGCACCGTCCTGGCCAAGAACCAGACGGTCAACTACAGCCAGGGTGCGGTGCACCAGATGACGAAGACCAGCGTGTGCGCCGAGGGCGGTGACTCCGGCGGTGCGTTCATCAGCGGGGACCAGGCCCAGGGTGTCACCTCCGGAGGCTGGGGCAACTGCTCCACCGGCGGCGAGACCTGGTTCCAGCCCGTCAACGAGATCCTCGGCCGCTACGGCCTGACGCTCCACACGGCCTGACCCCCACGCGGTAGCCCCGCTTGCCCCGGTCGGTGGTCGAGAACACGCGACCACCGACCGGGGCGCGGGCCCGAGGGCCGCGTGGACGTCACCGGGGCCTCTCGTCCTCCTTGCCGGTCATCCGCTCCCACAGCCCCGGGCGGGTGCCATGGGCCTGGGGCGAAGGCTCCCCACGGTCCTCGCGCGGCGGCGCCTCCGCCTGGCGGTGGTCCGTGTCCGGGTCGTACGTACCGTGGTCGTCGCGCGGGGGCGCAGCCGACCGGCGGTAGTCGGAGTCCGGGTCGTACGTACCGCGGTCCTCGCGCGGCGCCTGCGCCCTGCGGTAGTCCGTGTCCGGGTCATGCGCACCCCGGTCCGCTCGGGGCGGGGCCCCCGCCCGGCGGTATTCCGCACGCGACTCGCGGGCCCGCGCACGCCGTCGCCGTGCCATGCCCGCGAAGATCATGGCCAGGGCGAGGCAGAAGACCAGCGTCACACCGACGCCGGCGAGGAAGGCGCCCAGGGTGTCGACCGTGCCGACGGTACGGTCGAGGACCGTGGCCTCGTACTCCGGACCCCCGGAGGTGTTGTCCGCGATGAGCAGCCCGGTGAAGACGCCTGCGGCGACGAGCAGCAGAAGGCCGATGAGAAGCATGACGGCTCCTCCTTTCCACGCGCTGGGCGACTGCCCGCAGACCGGGGGCTCACTCGCCCGGCCCGGTCCCCTCCGCTTCGGCGCTCGGCCGGATCACGTCGAGGAGCTCGAGGAGGTAGAGGAAGGCGGCCGCCATCGGCCTGTCCCCGGTCTCCTCGCGTACGCGGTCCCAGTCGACCCGCTCGCGCACGCCCCGCGCGACCGGTAGGAGCTTGCCGTAGTCGCAGTGGTGCTCGGACAGGGCGGCCAGGCGCCCCACCATGAGGTCGGTCGGGTCGATGACCGGCATGTGCACCGAGTCCACGGGAAGCGTCCACGCCCGTTCGAGCAGCTCGGTCGTCACCGGACGGCCCGCGAGGGAGAAGATCAGGTCGATGTGCTCCCCGCCCCTGCGGGCCTTGACGAGCCAGTCCTCCGGCGGGTCGACGATCTCGATGCCGTGCTCGCGCAGCAGGGCGGTGACGGTGTCGGCGTCCTCGCGCCGCACGGCGAAGTCCGTGTCGTGCTGCAACCGCACCGGAATCCCGTAGGCGTAGGCCGCGACGCTCCCGACCAGGGCGAACGGACAGTCCGACGCCTTGAGGACGCCGGCGATCTCCTTGGTGACTTCGAGGATGGCCTGCGTGTGGTCCAGCGGAAGGTCCTGTTCCGGCGGACCGCCCGTGGCGCGTGCCGCGACGCCCGCGATCCGCGCGGGAATCGGATCACCCGGGGCCACGCGGGAGTCCGCGGTGCGGCCTTCGGCAAGGTTCATGGAGCTTCCTCCTCACTGGCGCCGCCGCTGCTCGTCGCGGGGCGAGAACATGCGGCTACCCCGAACGCCGGGGAGAACGCGTCCGGGCACGGTCCGGCTCCTCCGGAGCCCAGCACCGCCCGCTCGACGGCGCCCCGCGTCACCGGACGGCCGAACACTCCGTGCTCACCGAGACGTTCGACCACGGCGGCCGCCGCGACCCCTCGGCGAACCGGCTCGACCACGCGCTCTCCCCGCCAGTCCGCGAAGAGCCGCGGGTCGTCGGCTCGTGGCCGTCCGGGACCACGGTGACCTGAACCGGATCAGCAACCGGGAACTGCTGCCGCCCGGCCCCGGCAGGCGGTGACGGACGTACCTCGGCGGGATCCCACCCCACGGGGTTGAGCCGGGCCCGTCTGGGCAGCGGCAGATCAGGACGCCGGTCGTACGGCGGGAGGTGCCTGTGATGGACGAGGCCCGGCTCTCGGAACGGGAGCGACGCATCCTGGCGGAGATCGAGCAGCAGCTAGAACAGGACCGGCCGCTCGCCCGCAGGCTGCACACCAAGCGTCGGGGGCCCCCGCGCGCCGTCGGCGCCGGGCGCGGACGACCGGCGGTCCTCGCCCTCGGAGCCCTCGGCGCCCTGACCCTGGCCCTGCTGGTCCTGGCCGTCGCCACCGAGGCCCCCCTCCTGATCTGGGCCTTCGCCGCCGCCTGGGTCCTGACCCTGGTCACTCTGATGCGCCTGGTGGTCCGTTGGTCCAGGCGCAGGACGTCGACCCCCGGAGCACCGGAGAGGTGAGGCGCACCACGCTTCCATGAGTACGAGGCATCCGGGCCGGGTAGCCGCGCAGCCGCCGCCCCCGGCGGGGAGGCCCGCGGCACCGAGGGGACACCAGCGACGGGAAGGAGGCCGGCGATCCCATGCAGGGTGACAACCGTGCGGAGACAGAGGTCGGAACGGAACGCGTCGGAAAGCCCCACAGCGCCGCCGACGACGAGCGGGTGGAGCCCGTCGCCGTCCTCGTCCGGCCCCGCGGCCCCTCCGGGACGGTGGTACTCGCCGTCCGCGGGGAGCTCGACTACGAGACGGCCGCGCCCCTGCGCGCCGCCCTGGAGGAGTACACCGGCCCCGACCGCCTCGTCGTCGACTGCTCAGGACTGCGGTTCTGCGACTCGACCGGGCTCAACCTGCTGCTCAAGGCACGGTTGAGGATGCAGCGCGGCGGGGGGCGCCTGGACCTCGCGGCCCTGCGCGCTCCCGTGGCCCGCATGCTCGAGATCACGGGAGCGCGGACCGTCTTCCGCGTGTACGGGGACACGGACGAGGCACTGGCGGACATGCCGTCCTGAGGGGGAGGGCGGGGCGCCGGTACGGGAGCGCCCGCAGGCACCCCCGTACCCCTGGACCCGCTCCTCGGCCCCGGCGCCGGGGTCAGGACAGGTCGAACCGGTCGAGGTTCATCACCTTGTTCCACGCCGCCACGAAGTCCCGTACGAACTTCTCGCCCGCGTCCTGGGACGCGTAGACCTCCGCGATCGCCCGGAGCTGGGAGTGCGAGCCGAAGACGAGGTCGACGGCGGTGGCGGTCCACCGGACCGCACCCGTCGCACGGTCCCGGCCTTCGAAGACGTTCTCGGTCTCGGTCGACGCCTTCCACTCCGTGCCCATGTCCAGCAGGTTCACGAAGAAGTCGGTGGTCAACGCGCCGGGCCGGTCGGTGAACACCCCGTGCCGGACTCCCCGGAACCCGGCGTCCATGGCCCGCATGCCGCCGATCAGCACCGTCATCTCGGGAGCGGTCAGGGTGAGCAGGTTGGCCCGGTCGAGCAGCAGGGTCTCCGGCGACAGCTTCTCCCCCGCCGGGAGGTAGTTGCGGAACCCGTCCGCCTTCGGTTCGAGCACGGCGAACGTCTCGGTGTCGGTCTGCTCCTGCGAGGCGTCCGTACGCCCGGGGGAGAAGGGGACGGTGATGTCGTACCCGGCGTTCCGCGCGGCCTGCTCGACGGCCGCGCAGCCGCCGAGCACGATCAGATCGGCGAGCGACACCCGTACGCCGTCCGACCGGGAGGCGTCGAACTCCTGCCGGATCTGATCGAGGGCCTGCACCGTCCCGGCCACCTCGGGGAGGTCGTTCACCTCCCAGTCCCGCTGCGGCGCGAGCCGGATCCGTGCCCCGTTGGCACCGCCGCGCTTGTCGGTGCCGCGGAAGCTCGCCGCCGACGCCCACGCGGTGGTGACCAGGTGGGAGAGCGTCGGTACCGACGTGAGGATCCTGCCCTTGAGGTCGGCGACGTCCGCGTCCGTGACGAGCGCGTGGTCGACCGCGGGCACCGGGTCCTGCCACAGCTGCGGCTCGGGGACCCACGGGCCGAGATAGCGCGAGACGGGCCCCATGTCGCGGTGCAGCAGCTTGTACCAGGCCTTGGCGAAGGCCTCCGCCAGCCGGTCCGGGTTCTCGTGGAAACCCTTGGCGATCGGACCGTAGACCGGATCCAGCTTCAGCGCGAGGTCCGTCGTCAGCATCATGGGCGCGTGCCGCTTCGCCGGATCATGGGCGTCGGGCACCGTGTTCCGGGCGGAGGGATCGGTGGGCGTCCACTGCTTCGCGCCCGCCGGACTCCTCGTCAGCTCCCAGTCGTAGCGGAACAGGTTGTCCAGGTAGCCGTTGTCCCACTTCGTCGGCTCGGAGGTCCACGCGCCCTCGAGGCCGCTGGTGAGCGCGTCGCCGCCGATGCCGCTGCCGCACGTGTTCCGCCAGCCGATGCCCTGCTGCTCGATGGGGGCGGCCTCCGGCTCCGGACCGATGCACTCCGGATCGACCGCTCCGTGGCACTTGCCGAACGTGTGGCCGCCGATGATGAGAGCGGCCGTCTCCTCGTCGTTCATCGCCATGCGCCCGAACGTCTCGCGAATGTCCCGGGCGGCCGCGATCGGATCCGGATTGCCGTTGGGGCCTTCCGGATTGACGTAGATCAGCCCCATCTGCACGGAGCCGAAAGGACCGGTGAGTTCCCGGTCACCGCTGTACCGCTCATCTCCCAGCCAGGTGTCCTCCGGCCCCCAGAAAACCTCCTCGGGCTCCCAGATGTCCTCCCGGCCGAATCCGAAACCGAACGTCTTGAACCCCATGGATTCCATGGCGCAGTTACCGGCGAAGACCAGCAGATCGGCCCAGGAGATCTTCCGGCCGTATTTCTGCTTGACGGGCCAGAGCAGTCGGCGGGCCTTGTCGAGGCTCGCGTTGTCCGGCCAGCTGTTCAGCGGAGCGAAACGCTGGGCGCCGTCACCGCCGCCGCCCCGGCCGTCCTCGATGCGGTACGTCCCCGCCGCGTGCCAGCTCATCCGGATGAAGAGCGGCCCGTAGTGACCGTAGTCGGCGGGCCACCAGTCCTGCGAGGCCGTCATCACCTCGAACACGTCCCGCTTCAGGGCGTCGACGTCCAGAGTCGCGAATTCCCTCGCGTAGTCGAAGTCCTCGTCCATGGGATCGGACTGGGGCGAATTCTGATGGAGTACCTGGAGGTCCAGCTGATTCGGCCACCAGTCACGATTCGTCCTGGGGCGGGTCGGCGCGGGGGCCGGGGAGGGGATTGCCGGGTTCTCGCTTTCGCTGCCGGACACGTCCGTCCTTCTTCCTGTCGCGGTGTTTCCGTCTGCCGGCCGCCTGCTTGACGTCGTCCGCTTCGTCGGGTCAAGACTGCGACGTGGCGTTCGTATGGTCGCGCACCGCACACCGCCCCGCGGAGAGAACACGCAGGGCACCACCGCGTAACAGACGGCCGAATTCCGGAGGCCGGGGAGAACCGGCACGCGCCGAGGCCGTGAGACCGCTGGACCGCCCGCCCGCCCGCCCGGTCCCCCGCCCCGCACCCGGGGCGGGGGACCGGGCGGGCTCAGAGCCCGGCGACCTTGGCGCTCGCCGACAGCTCGTAGACCAGGGTGACCGTCCGGCGGCCGCCCGGCGGAAGGGCGACGTCCCAGCGGGCGATGCCCTCGGCGTCGACCGCGTCGGGCGCGGGCGAGCACGCCTCCTCGCGCAGGCGCACCTCCACGGCCGAGACCTCGGACACCGGGACGCGCTCCCGCAGGACGACCACCCGCTCACCGCGCTCCCCGGGCGCGGAGAACCGCGACAGGTGCAGCCGGACCGTGCGGGTCACCACGGTCCGCTGGGTGATTCCGGCGGTGTCGCGCGACTCCTCGGTCTCGCGCACCACCCGGTGGTCGTCGCGGCTGCCGAAGGCCAGCTCGACCGGGGCACCGGGGGTGGTGAACTCCAACGCGCCGCGACCGCTGAAGCCACTGCCGCGGACGAGGTCCACAGGCCCGGCGAGCAGCACGTGCCCGGACAGGTTGTCGAACCGCACCACCTCGGTGACCAGCGGCGACAGCTCGGGCGAGCAGGAGTACTCGCGGCGCGCGGCCGTGGTGAAGGCGGACAGCGGCACCCGGTGGGCACGGCCGTCCGAGGGCACCGACACCGGCGCGGGGGAGTGCAGCACGCGCGCCTCGCCCCCGTCGTCGACCCCCGGCAGGCCGAGCACCGGAGCCGGTCCCAGGTCCCCGATCTCCTCCTCGCGCAGCTCGACGTCGACCGTGCGGCGCTCCGCGGCCGTGCGGTCCTTGAGCGCCAGCCGGTCCTCCGTAAGACGGGGCGGATCGGTCGCCAGCGCCGAACGGGCCGTCGACAGCGTCAGCCGGGCGTCGGACCAGTCCTCGCCGGTGTGCTGCCAGACCACCGCCTCGGTCTCGAGCGTCAGCGCGTCCCCGTCGAGCACGGCCCGGTAGGCGGGCCGCCACAGCGCGCACGGCGTGAGATGGCTCAGACGCAGTTCGACCGGCCCGGCGACCGGGGCGTCCACGGTCAGCTCGATGTGGGCGACCAGTTCCGCGGGCTCCTCCTCCGTCATCTCCACGGCCTGTCGGACCTCACGGAGTTCGGCGGCGAGCGCGGACAGCCGGGCGGCCACTGCACGCAGCCGCTCGCCGCAGGTGTCACGCTCGGCGTCCACCCGGTCCAGTTCGCGGGCCCAGCGAGGGCTCTCGGTCTCCCCGGAACCGGCGCCCTCGCCGATCTCCCGCAGCACATCGGCGGCGAGGCGGCCGAGGAGGTCCAGGCGTGCCTGCAGCCGCTCGCGCCGCCGCTCGAGGTCGAGCCGCTCCTCGTCCAGGGCGTGGGCGCGGTGGCGCAGCGCGGACTCGTCGTCGGCCGGCGGCCGGGGACCCCGGGGCGTCCAGTCCCGGACGACGCGGACGTCGAGCACGGTGGCCGGGTCGGCGGCGAGCAACTCCGCATGGAGGGTACGGTCGACGGCCAGCGCGCTGACCGGGCCGAGGCGCAGCCGCTGCACCCCGGGCTCCAGGTCGAGTGCGAGGGCGCGTTCGACGTGGGCCCGGTCCTCCAGGAGGGTGACGGCGGTGACGGGGACGGCGATCGTCTTCGAGACCGTGGACATGGGGGCGTCTCAGCTCCTGCGGTTGCCGCCGACCAGGGCTTTGCCGGCCGGGATACGGATCTCGTAACCGCCGTCGAGGGCGGTGGTGCCACCTGCGGGAAGGTCCACGCGCCAGAGGCGGGTGCCGGGGGCGTGATGCTCGGGCCCGCCCTCCGCGGGCGCCGTCCAGCCGGCCCGCTCCTCGATGCGGACGTCCGGTTCGGAGGTGACGGGCACCCGCTCCCGTACCTCGACGGTGACGGGTCGCGCGAGCCGGTTGGCCAGCTCGACATGGACGTGGTGGTCGAGCACGGTGATGTTGTTCCGCAGCCCCGAGGTCGACTCGCGCAGGTTCGTACGGCGGGTGACCCGCACACCCTCGGCGGGTCCGAGCCCCACCCGGCGGACGCCACCGGGGGCGAGCGTGGGCAGCGCGGCGGTCAGCAGGAAGTCGTCATCGACGGTGACCTCCACCGGCCCGGCGAGCAGCGCCTGGTCGGTGGCGTTGGAGAGCACGAGCGTCGCGTACACGGTCGGCTCCACGGAGGGCACGCACAGGTACTCGGTGCGCAGCCCGACCGGGATCTCGGCGACGGTGACGGTGTGCCAGGTCCCGTCGGAGGGGACGTCGGCGCGGGCGGCTGCGTCGAAGCGGTGGTCGAACGAGCCCGCCGACTCCCGGGGCCGCACGGCGTGTCCGGGCAGCGGCAGCGCGGCCACCGCCTCAGCGCGGCGACGGTACTCGGCCGTCACGGCGTCGAAGGGCGACGCGGGGAACAGCCGGCCCCGGCGGCCGCCCGGCTCGTCGGGGCCGCTGAGGACCAGGGCGGCGTAGTCGAGTTCGGTGCCGCTTGGCTGCGGCGGTCCGGCCACCGGCGGCGGAGGCGGTGCCGCAGCGCCGGGAGCGCCCGGAGCCGCGGGGGCCAGGGCGGGGGCCGGCGTTCCTGCGAAGGCCGGGCCACCGGCACGGGGGCGGCCGGCCGGTCGTGTGGGACCGGAGTGGTATGCGCCTCCCGGCGCGGGCGGCGGGGCGCCGAACGCCTGGGGTGCCGGCGGGGGCGGCCCGCCGTAGCCCACCGACGGCGGGGGCGGCGGAACGGGCTCGCCGTATCCCACCGAGGGCGGGGGCGGCACCTCGTCGTACCGGGCGCTCTCCGGTACGCCCCCGGCGACGGGCGCGCCGGCGGCACCCCCGACAGCCCTGCCCGCGGCGCCCGACTCGGGGCGCGGGCCGGCGGCGGCGTACCCGGAGAAGAGGTCGGAGAGCCCCGCCGGGGGCTCGCGCCAGCCGGAGGGCGCGGGGGCGGACTGGCGTCGTCCGATCCGGACCGAGCGGAGTCTCGGCAGGTCGGTGCGGCGGCGCAGGTCGGCGGTGGCCAGGGCGACCCGTACTCCGGTCCAGTCCTCGCCCGTGCGCTGGGCGACCGAGGCACGCAGCACCAGTCGTCCGGTGTCGTCGCCCTGACGGTGGGTGAGACGGTAGGCCGGGACCCAGACGGCGCCCGGCACGCCGTACTCGAGGTCGAGTTCCACCTCGGCGTCGGCGGGGCCCGCGAGGGTCAGCAGCGCGGAGACCGTGGTGTCCAGGTGCGCCGACGGGGCGTCCGTGGAGGCGCGCTCGTATCTGTCGGCGGCGATGTCGAGCTCGTGCTCCGCGTCGAGCAGCGCCTGTTCGAGCTCGGCGAGACGCGCGTGCAGTCCGGCCAGCCGCTCGTCGACGAAGTCGGCGAGCTCCAGCCACGCGTCGACCGGGGTGCGGCGGTGCGGATCCTCGCGCTTGCGGCCCGGCGGGACCGGACGCAGCCCTCCGACCTCGGCGATCAGACCGAGCTGCCGGTCCCGGCGCCCCGCCGCCGCCGCGTACGCCTCACGAAGCCGCTCGACCTCGCGCCGCAGCCCGTCGGGCGCGGCTTCGTCGTGGGCGAGTGCCTGGACCTCCACCCGGGCCTCGGTGACCCGCACCCCCGGCGAGCCCAGGACCCGGGCGCGCAGCGAGCCGGGGTCCAGTGAGCGGGGAAGCCCCGTGACCCGTACCCGGCCGTCCGGTGGCACGCTGCCCCGGGCCAGCCGGTGGCAGAGCGCGCCCTGCGCGTACACCATGACCGAATCGAGGGTCGATCCCCACCTCGGTGCCGTCTCAGCCGTCATACGCCCACCCCCGTCGTGTTCGTGCTGGGCGAAGCCTACGCCGGAGCGGCCCCCGTGTCGGCGGGGGCCGGAGGACGGGCCGGGGCGGACACGGGGGCCGACCCACCGCGCGGGTGAACCCGCAGGTCACGCCGTCCACGGGGGGAGATACGGGCCCGGCGCCGCCGGCTTCGGTGGTTGGGCCGCCCTCGGAGTGGGACGCTGAGAGCGGGGGTCCGCGCCGACGAGACTCGGGAGGGACCGATGGGACGTGACGTCCCGGCGGCGGAGTTCACTCGTGACGACCGCCGCCGCTTCCGGAACAAGGTGCGTTCCTGCCTCGACGTGTTCGCGCGGATGCTGCGGGAGTCGCGGTTCGACGTCGAGCGCCCCCAGGTCGGTCTGGAGATCGAACTGAACCTCGTGGACGCCGACGCCGAGCCCGCCATGCGCAGCACGGACGTGTTGGCGGCGATCGCGGATCCGTCCTGGGCGACCGAACTGGGGCGGTTCAACCTGGAGATCAACATCGCGCCGCGGCGGCTCACGGCCGGCGACCCCGACTCCTGGGAGCGGGAGATCCGCGAGGCTCTCAACCACGCCGAGGCGAAGGCCGCGGCGATCGGCGCGCACCTCGTCATGATCGGGATCCTGCCGACGCTCGAACTGGCGGACGTGGGTCCGGAGTCCCTCTCCGAGAACCCGCGCTACCACCTGCTGAACGAGCAGGTCTTCGCCGCGCGGGGCGAGGACCTCCTGATCGCGGTGGACGGGGTGGAGCGGCTGCGGACCTACGCGCGGACCATCACGCCGGAGGCGGCCTGCACCAGCACCCAGTTCCATCTGCAGGTCGCGCCCGACGAGTTCGCCGACCACTGGAACGCGGCACAGGCCGTCGCGGGGGTGCAGGTGGCCCTGGCCGCGAACTCGCCGTTCCTGTTCGCCAGGGAGCTGTGGCGCGAGACGCGCATTCCGCTGTTCGAACAGGCCACCGACACCCGGCCGGACGAGATCAAGGTGCAGGGTGTGCGACCGCGCGTCTGGTTCGGGGAGCGGTGGATCACCTCCGTCTTCGACCTCTTCGAGGAGAACGCGCGGTACTTCCCGGCGCTCCTTCCCCTGTGCGACGACGAGGACCCCGAAGAGACCCTCGACCGAGGCGGAACCCCCGGCCTCGCCGAGCTCACCCTCCACAACGGCACGGTCTACCGCTGGAACCGCCCGGTCTACGCCGTCGTGGACGGCGTACCGCATCTGCGCGTGGAGAACAGGGTGCTGCCCGCGGGCCCCACCGTGGCCGACGTGGTGGCGAACGGGGCCTTCTACTACGGCCTCGTCCGCGCCCTGGTCGACGAGGACCGGCCCGTGTGGTCGCGGATGTCGTTCGCGGCGGCGGAGGAGAACCTGCACACCGCGGCGCGGCACGGCATCGACGCGCAGCTGTACTGGCCCGGCATGGGCGAGGTGCCGGTCACCGAGCTGGTGCTGCGGCGCCTGCTGCCGCTGGCGGACCGCGGCCTCGAACGGCTGGGCATGGACGCGGCCCGGCGCGAGCCGCTGCTGGGGATCATCGAGCAGCGGTGTGTGAGCGGGCGCAACGGCGCGGTGTGGCAGTCCGAGATGTTCCACCACCTGCACGACGTCGTCCACGTGGGCCGGCACCAGGCCTTGCGGCGGATGACCCGGCAGTACATCGAGTACATGCATCTGAACGTGCCGGCGCACACCTGGCCGGTCGAATGACTCCGCGTGCCCCGTCCGGGCGAACGACAGGGCCGGCGGACCCCGAGGGGACCGCCGGCCTGTCCGTGGAGCTTCGTGCTTCCGCGGCTCCTGTCCGGGCTAGAAGACGCTCACGCCGTACGCGCTGAGCGCCTCCGTCACCGGCTGGAAGAACGTGGTGCCGCCGCTGGAGCAGTTGCCGCTGCCGCCGGAGGTGAGGCCGAGGGCGGTGGTGCCGGAGAAGAGCGCGCCGCCGCTGTCACCCGGCTCGGCGCAGACGTTGGTCTGGATCATGCCGTAGACGACGTCGCCGCCGCCGTAGTTGACGGTCGCGTTGAGACCGGTGACGGTCCCGCCGCGCAGACCGGTGGTGCTGCCGCTGCGCTGCACCGACTGGCCCACCGAGGCGTTGCCCGCGCCCGTGATGTCGCGGTAGCTCCCGTTGTAGAGGTAGACCCGGCCGTCCGCCGCCGAGGCGTTGGAGTGGCGGATGAGGCCGTAGTCGTTGTTCGGGAAGCTGGAACCGGCGCGGGTGCCCAGCACGGTGGTGTTGGAGGAGTTGGTGTACCAGGTGCTGCCGATGTTGGTGCAGTGACCTGCCGTCAGGGCGTAGTAGGTCGAGCCGCTGCGGACGTTGAAGCCGAGCGAGCAGCGCCCGCCGCCCGCGTAGATGGCCTGGCCGCCCGCGATGAGCTTGGTGAACGTGCCGGGCGTCCGCTTGATCTCCAGGGAGGAGGCACGGTCGCCCGCCGCCTGCTTGATCTTGGCGATCTCGGCGGCGGAGACGGTCGAGTCGGCGGTGACGACGATCTTCCCGGTCGCCTGGTCGGTGTACCACGCGGTGCCGGGGACGTCGGCTCCCCGCACGGCCTGGTCGGCGGCGGCGAGCTGGGTGGCGGTGGCCCGGCCGTCCGCGGCCGTGGCCGCGGACGAGCTGGGGACGGCAAGCGCCGAGGCGGCGAGCAGCGCGGAGGCCACGGCGATCAGCCGTGCGCCCTTGGCGGCGCCGAGGGGGGACAGACGCTTGAGGTTCACTGGATCCTCCGGTGGGGGATGGGGGGAATCGCTGGGTGGGCGACCCCGTGGTGCCGAGAGGGCGGCCCACGGCGTTGTCCGCCATGAACCTGTCAATCTCGACACGGGGAATCCTCGAAGCAGACGGCTCTGGCGGCAAGAACGCCTTTCGGCCGATCTACGCGCGTTCGCACGGCCGGGGCCCCCGGCGCGGGCGGACGCGTCGGAAACGGCGGCCGAGGATGCGGCGGGGGGGCGGGGTGGTGCAAACGCTTGCCGAAATTTGCTGACGACATGTCAGTAAGCGTTTTCTGTGGCGGGTTTGACGTCGGATCGGCATCGGTGAAACGGAGGAGGTCGTACCGTTTGGCCAGATCAGGCCCCGGGCAGGGTCCCCGTCGGGTCCGGCCCGGCGGCTGTGGCCGGACCCGACGGACCGGGTCACCCGCCCGGCCGTCGGGGGAGCGGCGGACGTAGCGGGTGCACAGTTCCGGCCGTCTCCTCCGCTCGGCCCGAAGGGCGCACGGAGCGTCCGGCCGCGCGGACGAGGGGCCGTCCATGGGGCCCCGTAGGGTGCGCGCGGCCGCCCGCGAATGTCGCGATCGTTCCCTCCGTCCGGGCGAACGAGTGTCCGGATTCCGTCGCGGCCGGGCTCAGAGTGCCGCGTAGACGGCCTCGACGAGGGCCATCTTGCGGGGATCGTCCGCGATCCGGGGCCCCATGCGGTTCATCACGTAGCCCAGGGAGACACCCGACTCCGGATCCGCGAGGCCGCAGGAGCCCCCGAAGCCGTCATGGCCGAAAGCTCGCGGATTGGGGCCGTAGGAGGCGTTGGGGCCGCTGAGCCAGAGGCCGAGGGCGCACTCCGTGTCGTGGGCGAAGCCCGCGCCGAGGACCAGGTCCCGTCCCGCCCCCTGCCCCTCGCGGGCCCGTTCGGCCGCCGCCTCGGACAGGATCCGGTGCTCGCCGTACCGGCCGCGCCCGGCGAAGATCCCGTACAGCTGGGCGACCGCGCGGGCCGTTCCGTGCCCGTTGGCCGCCGGAACCTCGGCGGCGCGCCACTCGGGGCTGTTGGCCTGAGCGGCGCCCACGAGCGGGTTGGCCAGTGCGGCCCGCGCGGCGGGCTCCAGCTGCAGGAAGACCGCGGCCTGCTCGCCCGAGGATGAGGTGCGGGGGTGCACGAGCTCGGCCGCCCGGGCCGCCTCCCGCTCCGGGAGGCCGATGGTGAAGTCGATGCCGAGGGGCCCGGTGATCTCGTCACGGAGGAAGGCGCCGGGAAGCCGTCCCGTGACGCGCCTGATCACCTCGCCCACCAGGAACCCGTACGTCATGGCGTGATAGCCGGAGCGGGTGCCGGGCTCCCACCACGGCGCCGTCGCCGCGAGCCGGGCGGTCGTCAGCTCCCAGTCGTAGAACTCGGCGAGCGAGAGCGGCTCACGCAGGCCCGCGAGGCCCGCGCGGTGGGAGAGCAGATGGCGCACGGGCAGCTTCTCCTTGCCCGCGGCGGCGAACTCCGGCCAGTACGAGGCGACCGGCGCGTCCAGGTCGAGCAGCCCGCGATCGGCGAGGAGGTGGGCGCAGAGGGCGGTCACGCCCTTGGTCGTGGACCAGACGTTGACCAGGGTGTCGCGTTCCCAGCGGCGCGTACGGGCGGAGTCCGCCCAGCCTCCCCACAGGTCGACCACGGTCTCGCCGTGGACCTGGACGGTCACGGCGGCCCCGAGCTCCTCCCGGGTGCGGAAGTTCGCCTCGAAGGCCTCCCGCACGGCGCTGAAGCGAGGGTCGCAGTGCCCCTCGACCGGGGGCGCGACCGCCGGCGGGGGCGGGGGCGGGGTTACGGGAGCGGGGATGCTGGCCGGCTCGGGTTCGGGCATGTCGTCCTCCGGGGATGCGCGACGGTCGCGAGCAACATACCGACTGGTCGGATCGGAGGGAAGGGAGTGCGGGACGGACCCCTCGGGCATGCATCACAGACGCGCGAAGAGCGCGTCGAGCGGCGCCGGCACCTGCGAGGGGGTGAGGGACTCCACCAGGAGCAGGCCGTAACGGATCTTGCGGCCCTTCTTCGTGCCGAGGAAACGACGCAGCTGCCGGTGCCGGGGCCGGCCGTGCTGCGCGGGCTGGTGCAGGAAGGTCTGCCAGGCGCGCAGGTCGCCCTCCGCCTCGATGATCTCCTCGACCCTCGCCGTCCCCAGTGAGCGGATCAGCTCGTCCTCCAGGTCCGCCGCGCACACGAGGAACCCCGCGGACAGCGCCCCGGCCCGCCGCAGGGCACGGTCGTAGTAGGGCTGCTCGGCCTCGTCGCACAGTCCGGTGAGGCGCAGACCGAGTCCGGACGCCCCGAGCAGGTCGGCATAACGCCCCACGCTCATCGCCCCGCCCATCGACACCACGGCCACCCCCTCGGCCGCGAGGTCCCTGCCCCGCCGCGCGGCCAGCGCCTCGACGGCCGCCAGATCACTCGGCCCCTCGACCAGCACCGCCGTCCGCAACCCCAGCCGCACCGCCAGATCACGCGCGGGCTCGCCGGGCCCGTCCGCCGCCCACTGATCCACCGCGTCCCTAAACGCCCCCATGTCCGCCATGGGGCGAGTCTGCCCGCCCGCCGGCCGCCGGACCAGGGAATATCCGTCGGCGCCCCACACCACGGGGAAGCACGAGCGGGCCGTGGCACCCACTCGGCCCGGCCGGGGAGGCCGGTCCGAGCCCTCTTCGCTCAGGACGCTTCGCCCTCGCCGAAGTGGGCATACGCGTGACATCCCGGTCTCGCAACCGCTGCCGGCCCCACCCGGGGCGGCCGGCGGGGCGGGACGTCCCCGTTTTTTCGTACAGGAGCGTTCATGCGCACAGTAGGTGTCGAGGAGGAGCTGATGCTCGTCAACGCGAAGACGGGCGAGCCCTTCGCCGTCTCGTCGGCGGTACTCGCGTCAGTGGCCCGGACCGGGGACGAGGCGGGGGAGAGCTTCGAGAAGGAGCTGCACCAGGAGCAGCTGGAGTTCGCCACCCGGCCCATGAAGGACATGGACGAACTTCGGGACGAGATCGTCCGCCTGCGCGGGGAGGCGCTGCGGTACGCCCGGCAGTCCGGTGCGGTCGTCGCCGCCCTCGCGACCTCCCCCCTCCCCGTGGAGCCCTCCCGCCACCTCGGCGTCCGATACCGGTGGATGGCCGAGCAGTTCGCCCTCACCACCAAGGAACAGCTGACGTGCGGCTGCCATGTCCACGTCGCCGTGGACTCCGACGAGGAGGGAGTCGCCGTCCTCGACCGGATCCGTCCCTGGCTCTACCTCCTGAACGCGCTCAGCGCCAACTCCCCGTTCTGGCAGGGCGAGGACAGCGGATACAGCAGCTACCGCAGCAGGGTGTGGAACCGGTGGCCGTCCGCCGGTCCGTACGAACTGTTCGGCAGTGCGGAGCGCTACCACGAGCAGGTGTCGGACATGCTGGCGACCGGCGTCCTGCGCGACGCCGGCATGATCTACTTCGACGCCCGGCTCTCCAAGAACTTCCCGACCGTCGAGATCAGGGTCGCCGACGTCTGTCTGGAACCCGGCACGACCGCTCTCGTCGCCACCCTCGCCCGCGCCCTCGTGGAGACCGCCGCCCGCGCCTGGCGCAACGGCGAGCCCGCCCCCCGTATCTCCGCCGGCCTGCTGCGCCTGGCCTCCTGGCGCGCCGCCCGGTCCGGGCTCCGGGGCCCGCTCCTCCACCCGCTGACCATGCGGGAGGCCGCCCCCGCAGAGGTCTTCGAGGCCCTCCTCCAGTACACCGAGGAGGCCCTGCGGGACACCGGGGACCTCGACGCGGCGCGAGAGGGGATCGCCGCGCACCTGAGCGGCGGCAGCGGCGCGGACCGCCAGCGCGCCCTGCGCGACGAAGGCCTGGACCTCGCCGGTGTCGTACGGGCCTGCGCCGACATCACCACCGCCGGCACGTGAGGTCGCTCGGGGCCGAGGTCCCGCGCGAAGGCCCCCGCCGAAGTGGCGGGGGCCTTCGCACGGGCGGGGCCGGAACTCCGCGGGTCGGTGGGCCAGGAGTTCCGCACGGGCCGGTGGGGCAGGGGGCTTCGTAGGGGCCGGGAGGGAATGTGCTCTTCATGGGCCGGTGGGGCAGGCCCTTCACCCGAGGGGCGGAGACGAGCGGGGTGCCGGGGTCCCGCACGCGAGGGCGGGGACCCCGGCACCCAGCGGGCCGCTCAGACCGGTCAGGCCGGCCAGACGCCCGTGACGCGGCGCACCGCCGTGGCCCCGCCGCGGTCCACCGCCGCCTTGACCACGGCGAAGATCGCGCCCTGGATCGCCGCGGCGATCAGGATCTCGCGCCAGCGCCGCCCCTCGTCGGTGGCGTTCGGCGCGTCGTCCTCGTGCCCCAGGATCTGCCAGGTCTTCTTGAACGCGGCTGCCGCGAGCAGGCCGCCCCCGGTACCCAGGGCGAACGAGACCGGCTTGAACACGAGACGTGATCGTCGCATGACACTTCCACCTTCCCTCGGACTCATGCCCCGGCTACCCCGGCGAGGGACCCGCATGCCTTCCCTCAGCCGAGGCCCGCGAGCACGAGGGCCCTGGCGACCGCCGGCGGGTCCATCGGTTCCCCGTCGGGGCCGGTCGGGCGCAGCCGCTCCAGGAACGGTCCCGGCTCCAGCCGGTGCGCCTCCGCGTCGGCGAGGAGACGGTCCGCGTCCGGCCCGCCGACCGTGCCGTCGAGGTGGTCCGACAGCTCGCCCAGGACCCGGTCCCGCTCCACGAAGCCGCTCATGCCGCAGTCCAGGCCGTCGTCCCGCAGACCGTCCGGGTACGGCGCGCGGGCCCACACCCCGTTCTCGTACCAGTAGACGCACCCCAGCTCGTACCCCTTGAGCCGGTCGTGCAGCTCGTCGTAGGGGAGCCATTCCGGGCCGCCCGCCAGCATGTCGATCGGCGGTTCGTGCCACTTGACGCCGCTCGACTCGTCCTCGCCGTACAGCACGTACCGGCCCTCGCCCATCCGGGACATGGTCCACCAGGTGCAGCCGGAGTCGTCGTAGTGCAGTCCCTCGGCGTCGATCCAGCGGCCGGTGCGGTATCCGCTCGTGCGCTGCTCCTCCGCGGTGGTCGCGGCGACGGCGGCGAGCAGTGCCCAGCGGCCCCACAGCGTCTCGCCAGGCGGAAGGTCCTCCGGCAGTCCGGGCCGGTGCATGGTCATGCGTCCCCCGTGTGTCCTCGTGCCGGGACGTCGTCCCGACGGTGATCGCGGCAACCCTACGACCCCCGGGACCCGGCACGGGGGCGGGGGCGTACGACGGCGGCCGGGGGGAGGGAGACTGGCCGGATGGACACATGGATCCGGTCGGACCGAGAACCCGGCCCCGACCTGTACGGGCGTCTGCGCGTCGAGAGGACGGACCTGGGTCCGGCCCGCTGGCTGAGCGAACGCCGTCCCGGCTTCGGGGACTTCGGCACCGTGGCCGGGGTCGCGGCACCCGGGTTCCCCGCGTACGCGCGGGTGCTGCATCCCGCGGCTCTCGACGAGCGCCCGGTCCGCTGGGACGCCGTCGCCGCCGCCTACGGCCGACGGGTGCAGGCGCTGACCGACTGGCACGAGGTGATCGGCGTCGAGCGGTTCCACCGCAACGGCGGCGAGTACGGACTGCCCGGCGTCTGGGACGAACACCCGGACGAAGGCCCCGCTCCCACCGGGGTCGCGGAGGCCCTGATCCCCGTCCTGGCACGGCACACGGGGACGGCGGGGCGGTGCTGGTACGGCCTGTGGCACGGGTACGGCCGCTGGGAGTGGCAGGGCGTTCCCACCTTCCCGACTCCGGAACGGGACGAGATCCTGCTGTCGGGACCGCTGGCCGACGCCGTGTCCCCCGTGGACCTGGACGAGTTCGCCGAACTCCCCGACCTGTGGTGGCCGCAGGACCGCGCCTGGTGTGTCGGCGGCGACGTCGACCTGGTGAGCACGTACGTCGGCGGCTCCGAGCAACTCGTCGCCGACCTGCTCGCCGCGCCCGGTCTCGAGGCCCACCGGGTCACGGCGACCGACCCGGTCGGCTGACCGGGCGGGCGGCGCCCTGCGGCGCGGAGGTACGCCCCGGCCTCCCGTCGAGGGAGACCGGGGCGTGAGGACCTCAGGCCAGGAAGACCGGGAGGTCGAACAGGTCGTTCTGCGTGACGACGGGCTTGTTCCGGAGCTCCTCGCGCGGTACGGCGAGGCGGAGCTCCGGGAAACGCGCGTACAGGGCGGGGAGGGCCACCGAGGCCTCCAGGCGGGAGAGGGCCGCGCCCGGGCACACGTGCGGTCCGTGGCCGAAGGAGATGTGGCGGTTGGGGGTCCGGGTCACGTCGAAGTCGCCGGCCGTCGGACCGTACTGCTCCTCGTCCCGGCCGATCGCGCCGAACGACACGATCAGGGCCTCGCCCTTCGGCAGCACCCGGTCACCGACCTCGATGTCCTCGGCCGCGAAGCGGATCAGGACGTGCGAGGTGGGGGTGGACCAGCGCAGCGTCTCCTCGATGACGTTCTCCCACGGCACCTCGCCCCTGAGTACGAGGGCGCGCTGCTCGGGGTGGGTCTCCAGGGCGACGACGGCGTTCACGATCAGGCTGATGGTCGTCTCGTGCCCGGCCGCCACCATCAGCTGGAGGGTGTTGGTGATCTCCTCCGTGCTGAGCCGGTCGCCGTCCTCCGACGCCTCGATCAGCGCGCTGGTGAGGTCGTCGCCCGGGTTCTCCTTCTTGCCCGCCACGATCCCGGCGAAGAGGGCGCCGAGGTCCGCCATCATCTGCGGCACCTCCTCGGGCGGAGTCTGCGTGGAGAAGAACTGGTCGAACAGCGTCTTCATCCGGGGGTGGTCGGCAGGGTCGACCCCCATCAGCTCGCTGACCACGTTCATCGGCAGGGGGTACGCGAACTCCGCCTTCAGGTCCACGACCTCACCGGCCGCGCGCTCCGCGAGCCGGTCCAGCATGCCCTCGGTCAGGGCCTCGATGCCCGCGCGGAGCCGCTCCACCCGGCGCGCCGTGAGCGCCTGCGCGACCAGGGTGCGCAGCCGCCGGTGCTCGTCGCCGTCCACGGTCAGCATGGACTTCCCGGGGTTGGCGAGGCCGATCAGGGGCCAGTCGAGAGGTATCTCGCCCCGCTGCCAGGCCCCCCACACGTCGATGTCCTTGACCAGGCGCGCGTCGGTGAGGAGCTTTCGCGCCTCGGCGTGCCGGGTGACGGCCCAGCAGGGCACCCCGCCGGGCAGGACGACACGGGCCAGCGGACCGGCCTCGCGCAGCCGGGCGCTCTCGCCGTCGAGGTCGCCCACGAAGGGGTCGAGGGTGATCGCGTCGGTGCCGGGGGCGGCGGTGTGGTCGTACGGGCAGCTCATACGGAGGCTCCAAGGGCGGGGGTCGGGGTGTAGGTCACGGGGAGCGCGGTGAGGCCCCGCAGCCAGGGCGACGGGCGGCGGGTGAGGGCGTCCTCCGTCACCGCGAGGTCCACGTCCGGCAGCCGGTCGAGCAGCACCTCGATCCCCGTCCGGGCGATGGTCTCGGCGACCTCCTGGGCCGGGAAGGGGCAGCGGTGCTCGCCGTGTCCGAACGAGAGGTGGGCGTTGTTTCCCCCGGTGAAGGCACCGGAGTCGGCCCGTACGTGCGGGTCGGAGTTGGCGGCGGCGAGGCCGAGCAGGAGCAGGTCGCCGCGGCCGATCCGGCGGCCGCCGAGCCGGGTGTCGCGCGAGGCCCACCGCCCGGCGACGTTCTGGGTGGGGGTGTCCTCCCACAGGACCTCGTTCATCGCCTCGCCGACGCTGTGCCGGCCGCCGGAGAGGGAGGCGGCGAACCGGTCGTCGGTGAGCATCAGGCGCAGAGAGTTGCCGATCCAGTCGGCGGTGGGCTGGTGGCCGGCGGCCAGCATCACCATGAGGTCCTGGGCGACCTCCTCGACCGTGAAGCCCGCGGTGTTGGCGATCATCCGCGAGGCGACGTCGTCGCCGGGGGACGCCGCCTTGGCCGCGAGCAGGGCGGACATCGACTCGGCCAGGTGGCGCTGGCCCTCCAGAGCGCCCTCCTGGCCGTTGATCATGTCGTTCAGGGCGGTCACCAGGCCCGGCCCCTGTTCGTCGGGGAAGCCGTAGACGCTGGCGAGGACCCGCACCGGCAGCAGCATCGCGTACTCGGCGATGATGTCGCAGGCGCCCTTGCCGCAGAGGGCGTCGATGAGTTCGTCCGCGAAGCGTTCGGCCCGTTCCCTGAGGACGAACGGGTCGACGGCCTCCAGCGCGTCGGAGATGACTCCGGCCCGCTCGCGGTGCCGTTCGCCGACGGTGTAGAGGATGGACGGCTGCTTCCGCCCGATCATCGGCAGCAGCGGCCAGTCGGCCGGGATGGCGTCCCACTGGTTCCACAGCTCGGAGTCGCGCGAGAAGAGCACCGGGTCGCCGGTGACCTGGTGCAGTTCGCGGTAGCCGAGGACCAGCCAGGCAGGCACGTCTCCGTCGAGGACGACCGGGGCGACGGCGCCGTGCTCGCGCCGTATCCGCCGGTACAGCTCGACGGGGTCGGTCTGGAACCGGGGGCCGCCCAGCGGGACGGGCTGGGGCTCGGGGTGGGTCACGGGGTGGGCTCCGGTATCGGCTGCGGGTCCAGGGGGGCGAGGGTCTGCAGGTGCTCGACGAGCGAGATGAGGACCTGCTTGCTGGACTCGCGCGACCGGGCGTCGCAGAAGACCAGGGGGACCCCGTCGGCGAGGTCGAGGGCCTCGCGGATCTGGGCGGGGGTGTGGGCGGGTCCGCCGAAGTCGTTGCAGGCGACGACGAACGGGGTGCCGTGGTGTTCGAGTCGGTCGACGGCGTACCAGGAGTCGGCGAGCCGCCGGGTGTCGACGAGTACGACGGCGCCGAGCGTTCCCGAGAAGAGCCGGTCCCACAGGAACCAGAACCGCTCCTGGCCGGGGGCGCCGAACAGGTAGAGGACGTTGCGGGCGTCGAGCGAGATCCGGCCGAAGTCGAAGGCGACGGTGGTGGCCGTCTTCGTGGCGACGCCGACGGTGTCGTCGATGTGCTCGCCCGCCTGCGTCATCGTCTCCTCGGTGTTCAGCGGACGGATCTCGCTGACCGATCGGACCAGAGTGGTCTTGCCGACTCCGAACCCGCCGACGACGACGATCTTCAGACCGTTGTCGGCGGTGCTGTGCAGGGTCTGGCGCTGTTCAGAGGCTACGGAGTCCAACGAGCACCTGCTCCAGGATGTCGTGATCGGGAAGGCGGTACGTGGGGCGGGGATGTCGTGCGCTGATCCGGCCGGTGGCGTGCAGGTCGGACAGGAGGATCCGCGTGATCGACACGGGCAGGCCGAGTCCGGACGCCACTTCCACCACGGCCGTGGGGAAGCGGCACATGCGCAGGATCGCGGCGTGCTCGGACTGCATGCCGGACACGGGGTCGCTCTCCGCGACCACGAGCGTCACCAGGTCGAAGGCGTCGGATCCGGCACGGCTGCGACCGCCGGTCACGGTGTAGAGGCGGTCGGGGGAGTCGTCCCGACCCGGCCTGGCCCGGCTCATCCCCGCGGCCTGGCGACGAGGTGCTCGCCCAACTGCTCGACCAGTTCCGACATGTTGTGCCCGACGAGACCGGCGTCGGCGTCCTCGTCGGCGACCAGCGCGAGGTGGGCGCCGTCCCCGGCCTCCACGATGAACAGGATGCCGCCGTAGAACTCGGCCATCGCGGAGCGGACCCCGCCGCTGCCGTCGCCGAACTCGACGGAGGCGCCGTGCGACAGGCTCTGGATGCCCGCGGCGATGGCGGCGAGCTGGTCGGCCTGGTCCACGGAGAGCCCGGAGGTACGGCAGAGCTTGAGGCCGTCACGGGAGAGCACCAGCGCGTGCCGGGTGGCCGGGGTGCGTTCCAGCAGGCCTTCCAGGAGCCAGCTGAGCTTCTCGTCGGTGGTGGTGCCGGTCATCGCGGACTGCCTTCCGGATACGGGGGGTTCGAGGACGGCGACGGGTGCGGTGCGCCCGTCGGCTCCTGAGGGTCGGACGGTACAGGGGTGTCGGCCGCCCGGCCCACGGGGGAGCCGGCGGGGTCGGGTGCGGCTGCGTCGGTGCGGGTCCCGGGGGTCCCGGGTCCGTCCTCCGGCTGGGCGGCGGCCGCGCGTACGGCCCGCTGGAAGCTGCCGAAGCGGGGCGGGGTCCCGGAAGCCGCGCCGGTGCGGCGGGCCGCCGGCCGGCCGGTCGCGGGCGCCTCCGCGTTCTTGAGCTGGGAGGCCAGGGTCTCGCCGCGGCGGCGGCGCGGCAGGACGATCCCGTCGGCCTCCGGTTCCGACGCGTCGCCGTCGGCGGTCTCGTGCACGGTCTCCGGCTCGGGCGGCCAGGGGACGGTCCGAGCGGCCGGGGCGAGCACGGGCGGTGCGACGGTCCGAGCGGCCGAGGTGCCGTCGGGCCGGGCGGCGGACGTCCGGTCGGGGGCGGGCGCGGTCACGCCGCGCCCCGCCACGGGCAGCCGCTGTTCGCCCGCCGTACCGGCCGGTTCCGTGGCGCCGTGGCTGATCAGCCCCTGCGGAAGCATCAGGACGGCGCCGGTCCCTCCGCGCGCGGACGGGCGGAAGGACACGGTCAGGCCGTGCTTGCGCGCCAGCCGGCCCACCACGTGGAGGCCGAGGCGGGTTCCGGAGAGCCCGGCGAGATCCTGGGTCGCCGACCCGACGGCGGCCTCGGCGCGCCTCAGCTGCACGTCGCTCATGGCCAGACCGCTGTCCTCCACGGTGATGACGATGCCCGCCGGGACCTCCTCCACGTAGACGTGCACCTCGGCGCTCGGCGGGGAGAAGTTCGCCGCGTTGTCGAGGAGTTCGGCCAGCGCGTGCATGACGCCCTCGGCGGCGTGCCCGGCGACCGCCGCGTCACTGCCGGAGTGCAGCCGCACCCGCTGGTAGCCGCCGATCCGGCCCATGGCGCCGCGCAGGATCGACTCCATGACGATGGGGCGCGCCCAGCGTCGACCGGAGCGGGCCCCGGTCAGCACCGCGACGGAGTCGGCGAGGCGTCCCGCCTGGGCGGTGCGGTGGTCGAGGTGGAGGAGGTCGGTGAGGACGTCCTCGTCGGCGTGCCGGTGCTCCATCTCCCGCAGGTCGGCCATCATGCTCGTGGCGAGAGCCTGCATGCGGCCGGCCGCGTTGGCCGCGGCGGCCATGGCGGCGGACCGGGCGGACTCGGCCCGGCGCAGGCGTCCTTCGAGTCGTTCGAGCTCGGCGGTCCGCGCCTCGGACAGCCTGGCCGTCTCGGCCCGGTGGGCCCGGACGAGCTCCTCGGCCCGTGCCGCGTGACGGACGACCTCCGCCTCGTGACGCTCCTTCAGCTCGGCCGCCTCCCGCTCGGCGGTGGCCTTGAACCGGCTGACGTAGGCGTCGCGGGAGGCGAGTTCGGCGGAGAGGACCTCGGCCCGCCGGGCGAGCGCCCGCGCGGTGCGCGTGTACCAGGTGACGGCGAAGGCCGCCGCGGACAGCAGCAGGACGCCGCAGACGGTGAACCAGCCGAGCGCGGGGCGTACCCCGGCCGGCGCCGCGGTCGTCGCCGCCGCGGCGAGTGCGCCACTCGCGGCGGCTGTCAGGAGCGCGGCGATCAGGGCGGGGCGGAACGGGGTGGGTGATGCCGACATCGACCAGACTCTCGGGAGCAGGCACGGGGAGGAGGGTTGAACGTCGGAACTATAGAGGCGTTCTTGATCAGTTCGGAACGCCCCTGAGCGGATTGGTATGCACACGGTGAAGGAATCTTCCAGCCTTGTGCAAGAAAAGTCGCAAATCATGTGTTCTCTGACCCATCCTCAGTTCCGGGCCCACCCGCCCCGTCAGTCGGGGTGACGTCGCCCCGTTGCCGCAGTTCGTGACACCGGATCGGCGACCGGCGGGATTACGGTCGGCGGCATGGAAGATGACCGTCAGGGCTGGCTCCGGTGTCTGCTCGCGGGCGCGGTGTTCGTCGTGTGCATGGCCGGCACCACGCTGCCGACACCGCTCTACCCCCTCTACCAGGAGAAGTTCGGGTTCTCCGAACTGACCGTGACCGTCGTGTACGCCGTCTACGCCTTCGGGGTCATCGGAGTCCTGCTGCTCGCGGGCAACGCCTCGGACACCGTCGGCAGGCGGCCCGCACTGCTGTGTGGCCTCGGCTTCGCGGCGGCGAGCGCCGTCTGCTTCCTGTACGCCGACGGACTGGCCTGGCTGTACGCGGGCCGCCTCCTCTCGGGCCTGTCGGCGGGCCTCTTCACCGGGGCCGCCACCGCCTACGTGATGGAGCTGGCCCCGGACGGGGGCAGGACCCGGGCGACCTTCGTGGCCACGGCCGCCAACATGGGCGGCCTGGGCTGCGGGCCCCTGCTCGCCGGCCTGCTCGCGGAGTACGCCCCCGAACCCCTGCTGCTCCCCTTCGCCGTGCACCTCGCCCTGGTCGCCGTGTCCGCCGTCGTCCTGCTGCGCCTCCCCGAGACCGTGGGGCAGCGACGACCCCTGACGGCCGTACGGCCGCAGCGGCCCGCCCTGCCGCCCCAGGTGAGAGCGGCGTTCGTGCCGGCCGCCATCGCCTGCTTCGTGGGGTTCGCGCTGTTCGGGGTGTTCACCTCCGTCAGCCCCGCGTTCCTCGCCCGCTACCTGCACGTGGACGACCACGCCGTGAGCGGCCTGGTCGTCGCCCTGGCCTTCTTCGCCTCCACCGCCGGACAGCTGGCCGTCGACCGCGTCGGCGTGACGCGCTCCCTTTCCCTCGGCTGCGCCGTGCTCTTCGCCGGCCTCGTCCTCCTCGCCTCGGCGCTGTACACCGACCTCCTGGTCCTCATCGTCCTCGCCGCCGTCGTCGGCGGCGCCGGGCAGGGCCTCGCCTTCCGCGCGGCACTCTCCTCCGTCGCGGCGGCGGCGCCCGGCGACCGGCGGGCGGCGGTGATCTCGACCCTGTTCGTGGTCGCGTACACCGGCATCTCGATCCCGGTCATCGGCGTCGGACTCCTCGCCGATCCGCTCGGCCTCGAAGGCGCGGGGCTCGTCTTCATCGCCTGCATGCTGACGCTGGTCGCCTCCGCCGCCGTCTACCTGCTCCGCCGCCCGGACGGTGTGCGCACACGCTGACCCCGGGCGGCCGGGTGGCGACCGGACATCCGGTGCGCGGGTGGGTGGACGGACGGCGAGCGGGCTTCAGGTGGGCGGACGGCGGCCGGGCTTCGGATGGGCGGACCGGCGGACGGCGGCCGGCTTCAGGTGCGCGCCAACTCCCCGAGCAGCGCCCAGGTCCGGCGCCGGTCGGCCTCCCCGCCGAGGTCGGTCGCCGTGACCACCACCTCCGTCACCCCGGCCTCCCGGTAGCGCCGGACCTCCGCGGCCACGTGCTCCTCGTCACCGATCACGGCCAGGTCGGCGGCCCGCGTGCCGCCGGACAGGCCGATCACACGCCGGTACGAGGGGATGTCGTCGTACAGCGCGAGCGCCGACGCCGCGGCCTCCCTGACCTTCCCGGCGTCGGCGGTCACCACTCCGGGGACGAGGGCCACGATCCGCGGTGCCGGCCGGCCCGCCGCCTCCGCCGCGGCCGTGACGGCCGGGACGATGTGCTCACCGAGGGCCCGCGGGCCCGCCAGGAACGGAAGGATCCCGTCCGCGAGTTCCCCGCTCACCCGGAGGGTCTGCGGCCCCATGGCCGCGACGAGCAGCGGTACGGGCGGTTCCGCGCCGCCGGGCACCGCCGCCGGCAGCGGGGTCCTCGCCGTCAGCAGCTCGCCGTGGAAGTCGGCCAGGCCCGTCGCGAGCAGGGGCCGCAGCGCGGTCAGGAACTCCCTGAGCAGCGCGACGGGGCGCTCGTACGGAATGCCGAAGCCGTACTCGGTCAGGTGCCGCGTACCGAGGGCGACCCCCAGGTGGTAGCGGCCCCCGGTCGCGGCCTGGGCCGTCTGGGCCTGACTGGAGACCAGCAGGGGATGGCGGCCGAAGACGGGGATCGCGGACGTTCCCACCTGTAGTCCGGGCACCTCCCGGCCGACGATCGCCGCCAGCAGCGGAGAGTCGTACGCGAAGCTCTGCCCGAACCATCCGGAGGTCAGCCCGGCGGCCCGGGCCTCCCGCGCCAGCCGGACGGTCGCGTCGACCGGAAGCTGCCGGGAGGTCGTACTCAAGGTCACACCGATAGTCATGTCGGCGACAACCGGCGTGGACGCGGACGGCATTCCGATCCGCGTGTGACAAGCGTGTGGCGGCTGCACCGCGCCGACCCCGTCGTGGCACGAGGACGAGGAGCCCTGTCAGTGGCCCCGCCTAGAGTGATCACGACGGTATGACGCGCCGTCGGACGCTCGGAAGAACGACGTGCGCAGAACGACGCTCGACAGAACGACGCTCGACAGAACGACGGGCAGAGCAACGGGGGACAGGATGGACTGGGTCGCGGTCGACGGCATCGAGCAGGGCGGCTCGGGACGGCCGTCCTACGAGCTGGCACTCGACGCGTACGCGGAGCCCCACCCGACGCTCATCTGCCGCAACGCCTCGGGCAAGGTCCTCAAGAAGGTTCCCCCGCAGGCGCGCAAGCACGAGCGCGCGGAGCTGCTGCTCGCCCTCGCCGACTGGCTGGCCGACCACACCGCGCGGGCCGCCGCCGAGGCCGAGCGCTGGATGACACGCTCCCTGCCCGTCCCGGCCCGCCTGCTGCGCGCCGTATGGCCCGACCCCTACTGGCAGCGCGCCCTGCGCCACCTGGTCGTCGCGCCCTACGAGCCCGACGGCTCGGCCGACGTGACACGCGCCGGACTGCTCGTCGACGCCGGGCGCGGGACGCCCGACGGGCTGCGGGTCGTCCGCCCCGAAGGCGAACTGACCCTCACCGCACCCCTGGTGACCGTCCCCCACCCCGTCCTGCTCGACCCGGACGGACGAGGACGCCTGGAGCTCTGGCGTCGCCTCCTCGACGCGTACGGCGGCGAGCAGGGAGTGGAGCAGCTGCGCAGGACCGTGTGGTGGCGGCCCCGGGCGGCGCCCGCGAACCGGCACTCGTGGCACGGCGTCGACGCGTTCGACGGCGCCGAGTTCGACAGCGGGGCACGCTTCGAGCGGGGCGTGTCCCGCTTCGGCGGCCGCATCCGCGGGGAGACCGCCTGCTTCGACCTGCACGCCGGCCCCGCGCGGCACCCCATGCGCATCGAGCTGCGCTGGCAGGGCCCCCTGTCGAGCACGCTCATGGACGACGTCCACTGGGGCCACCGCGACCGGCGCCGCGAAGGGCCCGGGGCGTACGACGACATCCCGCTCGTCGCCTGGTCCGAGGGGATGAGGGCCGCCGCCCACCTCTACGACGCGCGTGACGGCGGCTACCGCCAGGAAGACCGCCCCGACGCGTCCGCCGCCTACCAGCGTTTCCTGACCCGCTGCGCCGAGAACACCGGCGGGGGCGACGAACCGGGCGCCGCCGGGGGAGCGCCGGAGGCCTGGGAGGAGAAGGCACTGCTCGACGCGGGCGCCGTCGCCCCCGGTGCGACCCCGGGCGCCGACGACGAGGACGTCCTCACCGTCTGCCGGTACGACTGGGCCGCGCTGGACGAAGGAGCCTGCCTCGTACGGCTGGTGCCCGGCGGCGCCGCCGACGCCGAGGACACCGTGGCCCGCGCCCTCGGCCTCGCACCCGTCCCCGACGGCGGGCCGGGACGCGAGGTCGTCGGCCGTGTCCGGCCCACCCCGCCGGGCTTCCTCGCCCGCGTCTCCCGCGCCGAACCCTCCGCCGTCACCCGGGCGATCGGGCTGCTGGGACTGCTCCGCACCTGCGCCACCACCGCGGCCACCAAGCCGGGGCGCGCGGCCAAGGCGCTCGAGACGGCCGTCGCCCCGCTGGAGCAGCGGGCGCCGCGACTGATGACGGCCGTACTGGACGAGGGCGCCCGGATCGTCGCCGACGCGGGCAGCCCCGGCATGGCACAACCGCTGTTCGCGCGGGCCCGCGAGGTCGAGAACAACAGCGGGCTCGCCGTCGACGAGGACGGGGTGATCGAGTCGTTCGTCGCCGGCGCGGCGGTGGGAGCCGTCTCCAGGCGTGCCCTCGCCGCCCACCACGACGCCCTGGTCGCCCGCTCGCCCGCCCCGTCGGCCGCCGCCGCCCACTACCGACGGCTCGTCCTGGCCTGGCACCGCGCCGCTCTGCCGTCCCGGCCCGAATTCGCGGGCGCCGTGCTCGGCTTCACGCCGGGCACCGCCCCCGTGGACGAGGAGCACAGACAATTGCTCGTCGGCCTCCTCACCCACGGCGGCATGGACGACGCCACGACGGACGTCTGGGACGGATGGACTCCCGTCCTGCTGGCACTCCTCGCCGAGGGCAGGGTCACGCGCAAGACCCTGCTCGAACTGACGGCCGCACCCACCGGCAGCGGCCGTGCCGCGCTCACCGACGCCGCGGCCGGCTGGGTGAGCCTGCTGCGGAAGACGGGAACCGACGCGCTGCTCACCGGTGCGGCGGGCGAGGCCGCGCGTGCGGGCGTCGCGACGGTGGGCGGGGAGCCCGAAGGCCCCGTCGCCACGCGGTCCGACGGTGAGGCGGACGGTACCTCCGGAACGCGGGCCGGTGGGAAAGCCGTCGGCACCGGCGCCCCGTTGATCGGCCGAGAGATCGTCGGCACCGGCGCCACGCGGCTCGGCGGGGAAACGCACGCCACCGGCGCCGCCGCGTCGGTGGGCGGGGAGCCCGTCGGCACCGGCGCCGCACCGGACGACGCGGAGGACGAACTCGTCTTCCCCGCCGTGCCCGTCGTCGACGCCGAACCCACCGTCGACGCCGAACCCACCGTCGACGCCGAACCCACTGTCGACAGTAGAGACGTCCGGGCCTGGCTGAACCGCTTCGCCCAGCGCTATCGAGGCCTGCGGGCGCCGGTCGACGGGCTCCACGAGGTGCTCGCAGGGGCGACCGCCCGGCTGCGCGCCGGAGGCGCCACCCATCGCGCGCTCCCGTCGCTGCGGATGCCGGACTCCCAGGCGTCGGCGCGCGACCGGTGCGTCGACCTGGGGCTGCTCGACGCCCTGCTCGCGGCGGGCGTTCCGGTCGACACCGACGGGACCGAACCGCTCGGTTTCCTCGCCTGGCTCGGTCGGGCCAAGGGCGACGATCTGCCGTACGTCACGAGGGACGACCGTTTCGCGCCCCGACTGCTCGCGGAGCTGTCCGACCCGACGGCCACCCTGGCGATAGGACCCCCGTCGTCCCTCCGGCTGACGGGGGACACAGGACGGCTCAGGACGCTCGCCACCCGGCCGGCCCTGCACGAGTTCGTCACCGGGCTCCTCGGCGAACACGGCCGACGGGTCGCGGAGGGCGGAGTGCTGCCGCTGCACACGGCGCTGCGGGACCTGGAGCCGTTCGCGGCGCCGGCCGTCCGGCGCCACTTCGAGGACGAGGCCGAGCGCATCCTCGCCGTCGATCCGGCCTTGGCCCTGGCACGCACCCTGCGCGCCGGCCTCCCCGACGAACTGGGACTGCCCGGGGAAGGGGCCGCCTGGCAGCGGGGCGAGTGGACGGAGATCCGCGACGGCGGCGACGCCCTCCTCCTGGCGGGAGGCGGCCGGGCCGTCGCCATGCAGCCGGAAGGCGTCGTCACCCAGTGGGAGGACGAGGCGTACGACTACCGGAAGCCCTGGCCGACGGGCCTGCTCTGGCGGGACGGCGCCTTCGAGACGGAGCCCTACGACGGCAGGCGGCGCTTGCGCTCCCCGGCGGAGCCGGCCGAGTGCGAGCCGGTGTTCCTTCCGGGCGACGACGTACCCCGTACGGTGCACCGCGTCATCGGTGTCACCGGCATGACCGCCGCCGCTCGGGAACACGGTGAACTGCGCGGGCCTGACGGTTCCGTCGTGGCGGCCTGGCCGCTCACGGGGAACGGCGTGTTCGGCTTCCGCAGGGCGAGGTGGGCCGCCGGTTCGCCTTTCACCCCTGCTCCGGGCTGGTGGCACGCGCTGCGCCCGCGCGACGCGGCGGGCTCCGCACGGCTGCGGGCCATGGACACCGCCACGGCCGAGCACATGCTCGCGGCTGTGGGCCAGGAGACGTACTCCGCACTCGACTTCCTGGCCGGGAGCCGGAGCGGCGCCAGGGGAGTGCACGAGACCACGGTCCGGGTGTGGGGCGAACTCGGCGGGTTAGTAAGGAAGTTCCTGCCCGAGGTCACCGACGACCGGCTCGTGGACGGCCTCACCGGGGTCCTCTGGTCGACGGTGGAGTGCGCCCGCCTCCGAGCCCGGGCGCTCACGGTGTGATCCGTCGCCTCCCTGCCCTGCCGGCTCCGCACCCGACCGGCGTCAGCGGCTGGAGTCGCCGAGGTCCGGGTCGGCGTCGGGCGTGGTCCACGAGTCGCGGCCCGACCGGCCGCTCGCGGCGGTCGGGTCACCCACCGGACGGCGCCGACGCGCGGCCCGGCGACTGCCCCACCAGAACGCGGCGAGAAGCAGGATGACGACCACCGCGCCGATGGCCACGGCGAACCACACGGCGTTGGATCCTGCCGACGCGAGAGCGGGTCCGGACGTGAGGACGGGCGCGGCTGCCAAAGTGGATGTGATCATGATCGCCTTTCTCGCGGATCGGAACGCGCACCCGGCGGCTCGGCCGGCGGATGCGGTGACGCGGTCGGCGTCTGTCCCCTACCGGCCACCTCAAACGCCCCCGGGGGAGTGACGGGCCGACGGGCGGGATCCACGGAGTCTGCCTAGCGTGGCACCTGCAACCCATCCACAGGAAAGGGGCAATACGTCATGGCAGGCAAGGGCACGGAGAAGGCGAAGGGCAAGATCAAGGAGGCCGCGGGGAAGGCCATGGGCAACAAGCGCATGGAGTCGGAGGGCAAGACGGACCAGATGAAGGGCAAGGCCCGTGGCGCCGCCGACTCGGCCCGCGAGCGCGCCGAAGGCGTCCGCGACTCCCTGGACCGCGACAAGTAGGCAGGTCCGACGCGTGTCGCGACGACCGAGCCGGCCGCCCCGGTCTCCCCACGGGGAGGCGGGGGCGCCGCTCTGTCGCCCGCGCTCAGGCCTGCCCGGCGCGGGGAAGACCCTGGTCGGCGTCCACCGGGGGCGTCGTGGCCAGGACGAAGGAGTGACCGGCCGGGTCCGTGTAGCGGCGCAGGTCCGTGCGCCGGTCGGTCCGGGTGCCGTCGCGCACCGCCGCGACGGGCCGCGCGCCGAGCGAGACCGCCTCGCGTTCCGCCTCGTCGAGGGCGTCGGGGGCCACGAGGATCTCCAGGTGGGCCTGTTGGGCGTCCTCGGGGCGGGGCCAGCTGGGCGGCGCCTGCCCGTGGTCACGCCGGATGCCGAGCACCGCCCCGGAATCGCCGGAGACGAGCAGCAGGTCGGGATCCCCCGGGTGGGGCTCCACGGTGGCGCCGAGGAGCGCCGCGTAGAACCCCGCCAAGGGTTCCGGGTCGGTGGAGTCGAGGACGAGGACGAGAGCCTTGGGCACAGTCATGTGGCCCGTCTGCCCCGAGCCCCCGGGGCCAAGCCCGTCGCCGCTGACGCCGGGACCCCAGGGACCGGCGGGTATGAGGATGCCTGTGGGTATGAGGATGTCAGCGAGTGTGCGGATGTCCGTGGGTACCGGGCTGTCCGTGGGTACGAGGATGTCGGACCGAACGGGCTAGAGGAGCGGGGCGACGCATGGGCGACATGAACACTGCTGACGGCAAGGACGAGGACCGGGGCGAGGCGCGTGAGCAGGACCTGCTCGAGGGCCTCAGCGTGGACGTCAGCCGGCCCGAGCAGCCCGTCCTGCTCAGCGCCACCGGCGACCCCATCCGCACCTGGCAGGAGAACTACCCGTACGACCGGAAGGTCCGACGTGCCGAGTACGAGCGGCAGAAGCGGATCCTGCAGATCGAGATGCTGAAGCTGCAGCGTTGGGCGAAGGACACCGGCGCCCGGATCGTGGTGCTGTGCGAGGGGCGGGACGCCGCCGGCAAGGGCGGCACCATCCAGCGGTTCACCGAGCGGCTCAATCCGCGCGGCGCCCGGATCGTCGCCCTCGACAAGCCGACCGAGCGAGAAGCCGGGCAGTGGTTCTTCCAGCGCTATGTGGCCCCTCTGCCGGGCCCTGGCGAGATCGTGTTCTTCGACCGCTCCTGGTACAACCGCGCGGGCGTCGAGCGGGTGATGGGCTTCTGCACCGACGAGGAGTACGAGCTGTTCCTCCACCAGTGCCCGCTCTTCGAACGCATGCTGGTCGAGGACGGGATCCACCTGGTGAAGTTCTGGTTCTCCGTCTCCCGCTCGGAGCAGCGGACCCGTTTCGCCATCCGCCAGGTCGACCCCGTACGGCAGTGGAAGCTCTCTCCCACCGATCTCGCCTCGCTGGACCGCTGGGACGACTACACCACGGCCAAGGTCGCCATGTTCCGGGAGACGGACACCGAGCACGCGCCGTGGACCGTGGTCAAGAGCAACGACAAGCGGCGCGGGCGCCTCGAGGCCATGCGCAGCCTCCTGGCCCGTATCGACTACGCGAGCAAGGACCCGGAGGCGGTCGGTACGCCCGATCCCCTCATCGTCGGGGCGGCGGACACCCTGCTCGAACCGGGTGAGGAGACGACGGACCTGTCGCCCACCCCTCTGGCCCCCCTACGGGACGGCCCGGGGGAGCACCCGGGAGAGCACCCCGGAGACCATCCGGGGCGCTGACCACGGTGTTCTAGGCCGGGTGCCCGGGGGAGAGGTCCACGACGTCCCCCAACCGGAGCAGCGGCGGCCGCACGGGGCCGGACGGGCTCTCCGCGACGGGAGCGAGCAGGAAACCGACGTGGTCCCCGCCGTCGACGCGCTCCAGCACCCGGCCCACGAACCAGGCGCAGCAGTCGGAGAGGACGGGAACGCCACCCTCCCCCGGCCACCACTCCACCCGGTCGAACTTGTCGATGTCGTCGCCGGTCCGTCCCCCGAACAGCTCCGCCGTCGCCCGCTGCTCGGGCCGCAGGGTGTGGACCGCGAGGTGGGAGGCTCCGTGTGCGACGCGGTAGGTGCGGTTCGCCAGGGAGAGCCACACCATGAAGAGGGGCGGGTCGATCGAGCACTGCGAGGCGAATCCCACCAGGCAGCCCGCCCGTTCGTCCCCGGCCCTCGTCGTCACGACGTACATCTGGTGGTCGAGCACCTCGGCGAAGGTATCGAGGCCGGCCATGCTCAGGACCTCGGGTCCGCGTCCGGCAGAGGGCTGCGGAGCGCGGAGCGGCCCGCAGCCCAGGCTTCGCGGATGTGCGCGTCGAGCCTGTCGTCGAGCAGTACGGTCGCGGCGCAGCCGAAGGCGATGTCCGGTTCGAGCGCGGGCTCGTCGACGAGGAGTCCGCCGATCACCTCGCGCCGCACGATCTGCTCGTGGACGGCGTCGGCTTCGATGTGCTCGGTGTAGAACCGCTCGGCGGCCGGCCCCGCGTCACACCGGCGCATCGCCTTGGCGAGCCGGCGGGAGCCGGGCGAAGAGGTGACCTCGACACAGGCGAAGTGGCCGACCAGCGCTCCGCGCAGGGCACGGTGCAGGCCGAAGAGCGACATGAGGTTGACGGTCGCGAGGAGCGTCGCGTCGGCGTGGTCCAGGTAGTGGCCGTAGGACGTGTCCAGGCCGAGGTCGGTCATGAGGTCCGCGAAGAGCCGGGCGTGGATGCGGTCGGCGTGACCGGCGCCGAACTCGTCGTACTCGATGGCCACCATCGCGGCCTTGGCCCGTCCGGTCAGCCGGGGGATGACCCAGACGTGCGGGTCCGCCTCCTTGAGGTGGTAGAGGGAGCGCAGTGCCGCGTACTCGCGCAGCTGCCAGAGTTCGCCGTCGGTCTCCAGGTGGCGGCTGACGCTGTCGGCCGGATCGACCGGTTCGACGAGCAGCGGTGCGAAGGCCTCGTCGACGGACCGGGGCGCGTCGGGGAGTGCGGTGCGCAGCGCCTGGAGGAAACGCTCCTCCAGTTCCCGCCGCAGGCGCAGCAGGTCCGGATCCCACTCGCGGGAGTCGTCGACGCCCTCGAAGCCCCGGTAGTGGAGTTCGTACAGCAGGTACAGCGCGAGCTGCAGGTCCTCACCCCAGGGGTCCGCCCGCCGGATGCTTCCCTCGGTGTACGCCGGCGGCCGACCCGTCCGCAGGGCCCTCTCCACGGCGCCCGAGAGGTCACCGCGCCCCGCGACCAGGCGGGGGCCTGCGGTGGCTGCGTCCGGGGTGCTCGTGCTGAGCGACGTCATCGAAGGCTCCTGTCCTCGGGTGGCGGTGGCGGGCGGCCCGTCCGTGGGCGGGCGGAAACCGTGCACCCGCGTGTCTCGGCGACGGGCAACAGGCCGCCTACCCGCTCTGTACGGCACTATTCGGCCACCGCGCCCCGGGCGCGACCAGGAGACCGCCGCCTGGCCCACCCCTCCCTCGCCATCCGGGCCGGAGTCCCCCGAAAGGTGAGATACGACCTCGGGTCGGGGGTAGGGGGTGGCCATGGACGCCAACGACACCACACCCCTGCGCGCCGTCGCCCTCGTCTGCACTCTTTCCCCTTCCCCGGCCGCCTCCAGCTCGCAGCTGCTGGCCGAGCAGACCATGGCCGCCCTCAGCGATCACGGTGTGACCGGCAAGATCATCCGGATCGCCGACCACGACGTACGCCCCGGGGTGAAGACCGACATGGGCGACGGGGACGCGTGGCCCGAGATCCGCGACACGATCCTCGGCTGCGACATCCTCGTCCTGTCGACCCCGATCTGGCTCGGGCACCCGTCGAGCATCGCCCAGCGGGTGATGGAACGGCTGGACGCCGAGATCTCCGAGACCGACGAGGAAGGCCGGATGCTGACCTACGGCAAGGTCGCCGCGGTCTGTGTCGTGGGCAACGAGGACGGGGCGCACAAGGTGAGCGCCGACCTCTTCCAGGGGCTCAACGACGTCGGGTTCTCCCTCGCGCCGAACGCCGTCACCTACTGGGTCGGTGAAGCCATGCAGGGGACGGACTACCAGGACCTCGAGAAGACGCCGGAGAAGACCGCGGCCACGACCGCGACCCTCGCCGCCAACACCGCCCACCTCGCCCGCCGCCTCAAGTCGGTGCCGTACCCGGCATCGTCCTGAGGTGATCGACGCCCCGGAGCACAGCACCACCAGGCAGTACGTCCAACGCCCCAGAGCACGGAGATCCCGATGTCCCCTCAGGAACAAGCACCCGTCCCCGACCCCGTGACCGGCCACCCCCGGCCGCCCTTCCCCGACCAGGAGCAGGACCACCCCGGCTCGACCGAGGCCATGCGACCCCGTCCGGACCACGGTGAGGACTCGTACCGCGGTCACGACGTGCTCGTCGACCGGGTGGCGGTGGTCACCGGCGGTGACTCCGGGATCGGCAGGGCCGTCTGCCTGGCCTTCGCACGGGAGGGCGCGGACATCGTCTTCACCTACCTGCCGGAGGAGGACGAGGAGGCCGCGGAGACCGCGCGTCTGGTCCAGGAGGCGGGGCGCAAGGCTCTCCCCGTCGCCTGTGACATCCGTGACGAGAGCCAGTGCGCGGCCCTGATCGACCGTGCCGTGGAGGAGCACGGGCGCGTCGACGTCCTCGTCAACAACGCCGCCTACCAGATGGCGCAACCGGACGGGATCGAGGCCATCACCACCGAGCAGTTCGACCGGGTGATGAAGACCAACCTCTACGGGATGTTCTGGCTCTCCCGCAGTGCCCTGCCCCACATCCCGCGCGGGGGCTCCATCATCAACACCACCTCCGTGCAGGGCTACCAGCCCAGCCCGCACCTCCTCGACTACGCGATGACGAAGTCGGCGATCATCTCCTTCACGCACGGTCTGGCGCAGATGCTGGCCGAGCGCGGCATCCGTGTGAACGCGGTCGCGCCCGGCCCGGTGTGGACCCCGCTGATTCCGGCGACGATGCCGGACACGGAGGACTTCGGCCGCCAGTCGCCCCTGGGCCGGGCCGCCCAGCCGGCGGAGATGGCGCCCGCGTACGTCTTCCTGGCCTCGCCCGGGGCGAGCTACATCACCGGCGAGATCGTCAACGCGACCGGCGGCACGCCTCTGCCGTGAACCCGGGCAGGCCGCTGTGCAGGGGGCTCGGGCGAACGGAGACATTCGAGCAGGTGTTCGGTTGTGCGGGTATCCTGGGACCATGACCGCACCACGGCCGATCCCCGGCCTCCAGGGCTCCCTGTTCGACCAGGGTGACGACCCCCGCCCCGGCCCGTTCGACGGGATCAGGCGGACCACCCTCGCGCACGGGGCCTGGATCGACCATCTGCCGGGGTGGTTCCAGGGCGCCGACGTTCTGTTCGAGGAGCTCGTCGAACAGGTGCCGTGGCGTGCCGAGGAGCGGAAGATGTACGACGACGTCGTCGCCGTACCGCGCCTGCTCGCGTACTACCGCGAGGGTGAGCCCCTGCCGCACCCCGCTCTCGACGCGGCCCGCGCCGCCCTCGACGCCCATGTCGCGTCCGAGCTCGGCGAACCCTTCGTCACGGCCGGCCTCTGTCTGTACCGCGACGGGCGCGACAGCGTCGCCTGGCACGGTGACCGGACCGGTCGCTCCTCCACGCGGAACACGATGGTCGCCATCCTCTCCCTCGGTGATCCGCGCGACCTCGCTCTCCGCCCGCGCGGTGGTGGGCCCGCCGCGCTCCGACTTCCGCTGGGCCACGGTGACCTCGTGGTGATGGGCGGCTCCTGCCAGCGCACCTGGGACCACGCGATCCCGAAGACGAGCCGTGCGGTCGGCCCGCGGATCAGCGTGCAGTTCCGCCCGCGGGACGTCGCCTGAGGGGCCACGACCCTCGCCCTGGGCGTCACATCGGACCGATGACCTTCTTCCGCGTGTGCCCGTAGACCACCGACGTGCGTACGTGGCGAGTTCAGGGCGTTTCGTCATCTTGTCCAGGACGACGGCGTGCAGAGTGTCGGTGTCCCCCAGTTCCTGGGCCATGTCCCGAATCGAGCGCGGAGGAGCCACGCGCGGGCGGGGCGGGGGAGCCCCGACGGAGCCGGGCGCCAGCGCGAGTGCGCCGCCGGGTGGGACCGCGAGTGTGCCGGGCGGGGCTGTGATGCCCCGGGCCGTGGCACAGGCGGGTCCGGAGCCGGACGCGCCCGGGGCGGCCGTACCGACGTCACGAGGAGGGAACGACGGGAGCCGGCAGTCTCTCAGCCCCCACGGCTTGGCGAGCCGCACCCGTCAGGAAGGGTCCCCCGCCCCCTCACGTACAGTGGCCCCGGGCCGTGACTGGCGCTTGAGGTGGATCACCACCGGGGAGCGGCCCGGCGGGAGCGCCCCCCGGCGGGCCCGTCCGGATGCCGTGCGCCTGGGCGAACAACCCGTCGGAGACGAAGCCCAGGAGTCGCCATGTCCACCAGCACCGCCACCCTCATGGACGGCACGGCCCTCGCCCGCCGGACGGTCGAGGAGACCGCCGCCCGCGCCGCCGAGATCACCCGCCGCACCGGCGTCACGCCGTGTCTCGCGACCGTCCTCGTCGGCGAGGACCCGGCCTCCGTGACGTACGTGAAGATGAAGCAGAACCGTTGCGCCAAGGCCGGGATCCGCTCCCGGCACGTCGAACTGCCCGCCGCCACGACGACCGGGGAGCTCGTCGCCGCGATCACCGCCCTCTCCGAGGATCCCGAGGTCCACGGCATCCTGCTCCAGCACCCGGTCGGCCCGCACATCGACGAGCGCGCCGCCTTCGAGGCCATCACGCCCGCCAAGGACGTCGACGGCGTCACCATGGCCTCCTTCGCCGCCATGGGCTTCGGACTGCCCGGCTTCGTCTCCTGCACGCCCGGCGGGATCATGCGTCTCCTCGACGCGTACGGCGTGGAACTCCGCGGCAAGCGCGCCGTCGTCGTCGGCCGCAGCGCCATCCTCGGCAAGCCGGCCGGTCTGCTCCTCCTCGGCCGCGACGCCACCGTCACCTACTGCCACTCACGCACCGAGGACCTCGCCTCCGTCGTCCGCGAGGCCGACGTCCTCGTGGCGGCCGTCGGCAAGCCGAACTTCATCAAGGGCGCCGACATCAAGCCCGGTGCCGTCGTCGTCGACGCCGGCTACAACCCGGGCAACGTCGGTGACGTCGACTTCGCGACGGCCGCCGAACGCGCCTCCCTCATCACCCCGGTCCCCGGCGGCGTCGGCCCCATGACCATCGCCGTGCTCCTCGCCCAGACGGTCGAGGGCGCGGAGCGTCAGCTCGGCCTGTAGGGGAGTCATGACGGGGCGACGGCAGGGGTGGTGGCGGACCGGAGCGCGGCAGGGGATTGTCACGGTTCTGTACGGGCGGCGGTCATCCTCCGAAAAAGGGTGGCCGCGGGCCCCCCGACGGGCGAACCTGGACCCCGTGCCCCACCCGTCCCCCGCCACCCCGCCGCCGCACCGCCGACCGGACGCTCCCGGCTCGACCGAACCGACGGCGTCCGAGACGTCAGCCGAGCCCGTGGTCTCCGCGGCGTCTGCCGAACGCGCGGCCCTCGACGCGCCTGCCCCACCGGACGCCTCCCCCGCCGAACGCGCGGCCTCCGCCCCACCGGCCCCCGCGTCCGCCGAACGCGCGGCCTTTGCCGCGCCGGACGGCTCCGACGTCCTCGCCGCGCGCGCCGGTGCCGAGTCCGGGTGGTCGCCACGCCTCGGCCGGCTCGGCGCGGCCAAGCCGGTGCCGGCCGCGGGGCGCGCGCAGTGGTTCGGCGCGCCGGTCGTCCCGCTGCTGGTGGCCGCGCTGGTGGCGGGCGCCTTCGTGGTCGTTCGGGGCGGGGCCGAGCAGGACCTCGCTCACGACGGCCGACCGGGCGGTGAGCAGGTCGGCTTGCCCTCGCCCCGAGCCTCCGACGCCGGGAACGCCACCTCATCGACCGACGGCCAGGCGAGCGACACGCGCGGCGGACACAGCGGTACGCCCGGAGGCGGCGCACCCGACGCCCGCGCGGACATCACACCGACGGATGCCACACCGTCGGACGCCACCGTGACGGCCGACGCGACCGCCGACGGCGCACCGACCCGCACCGGACCCGCCCACCCGCCCTCCCGCGCCGACGGCAGTGTGACGCGCGTGTCCCCGACCCCCTCCCGTGGCGGAACCACCGCGCCCACACCCCGGCCGACCGGCACCGTCACGCGCGACCGCACACCGGCCCGGCCCGTCTCCTTCGAGGCGCTGCGCGTCGGCGACTGCTTCGACATCGACCGCGACGCGCCGGGCACCGCCCTCCGACGCTCCTGCGACACGCCGCACCACGCCGAACTCGTCTCCCGGCTCCGACTGACCGGAGTCCTCGCCACCGACACGGCGGTCCGCGAGGCGGCGGCCGTACTGTGCCGCGAACCCCTCCGCCGCAAGGCCGCGTTGCAGCCGCTCGGCACGCGCTGGACCACCTTCGTCCAGTACCCGTACCGGACCAGCTATCTTCTCGGCTCGGCCACCGTGGCCTGCAGCCTGGTCGCTCCCTCCGCCACCGGTGGCAAGCTCAGCCGCCCGCTCCTGTAGCACCGGCGGCGAAGGCCGTGGCGAGAGCCGTCGCCGGATCACGGTCCGGCGGACCCGCGGGGGCCCAGCGGGCACCGGACTTGAGGTACGGCCACCAGCGTCCGTCCTCGCCGAGTCGCAGCTGTGCCTCCGCGCCCACCGCCGTCCACCGCGCGCCGCCCGCCCGCCGCAGCACCGGCCGTTCGTCGTCCTCCCAGGCCTCCAGGAGCCGGGCCCCGGCCCGGGTGAGCGCCTCGGGGTCCGGCGTCCACTCCTCCTCCAGTACGGCGAGGGCGGCCGCGCCACCGAACCGCCATGCGCGCGTGGCCAGGTCAAGCTCCGCCCGCGTCCGGCCCGAACCCGTGGCGAGCCGCGCCGCGATCCAGGGCGCGGGGGAGGCCGTCGCCAGCCGTGCGGCATCCTGAGCGACCGTCAGACGCGGGTCGAGCGGCGCCGCCCCGTGGGCGTCGACGAGCATCCGGTGCGCGCGGGCCGCCGCGTCCGAAGCCAGGAACTCCAGCGCCGCCGGGTCGATCCCGGGTTCCGGCTCCGTCTCCGTGTCCAGGGACGGTGACCGCCCGGGCGCGTCGGAGGCGACCGGAGGATCGGGCAGCGGCGGCAGCAGGAACTCCGCCGCGTACGCCTCCTCTGGCGACACGCCGGGTATCCCACCGGCGCCCGAGGCGGTCCCTTCATCCGGCGTGTCGTCCGTGTCCGGACCGCCACGCACGGCACGCGAAGCACTGCGCGTCTGCAGCTGGTCGATCAGCGTGCGCTCCCCGCGCCCCCGCATGAGCAGCAGGACGAAGGGATCCTCATCGATCAGACGTGCCACCTGGTAACAGAGCGCCGAGGTGTGCGGACAGTGGTCCCAGGCCTCGCAGCCGCACTCCGCATCGAGGTCACCGATCCCCGGCAGCAGATCGAGCCCGGCCGCCGCCGCGTCCTCCACCAGGTGCGGCGGCATCTCCCGTTCGAGGAGTGCCGCGATGTGGCCCGCGCTGTCCACGGCGAGGTCGAGGAGCCGTTCCCACTCCTCCTCCGAGAACTCCCGCACCAGGACGTCACCGCGGTACGGCGTGCCGTCGCGGTCCTTGACCACCGCCGTGATCCGGCCCGGCCGTACCGACACGGCGCCGACCGCTCCCGCGCGCGCGTGCCGGCGTCCCGCCTTGAGCTGCGCGCCGTCGAGCGCGGTGTCCTCCAGGGCCTTGAGCCACGCGCGGCCCCACCAGGTCCGGGTGAAGGCCCCGCCAGAAGCGGGCGGCAGCGCCGCGAACGTACGCTCCTCGTCCCCGTGTCCGTACCCGCTCATCGTCCGTCCCCCCGCAGTCGCACCAGCTCCGCCAGTTCGGCGTCGGTCAGTTCGGTCAGTTCCGGCGGCGTGTCCCCGCCCGTTCCCAGGACGCTGTCCGCCAGTTCCCTCTTGCGGTCGAGCATGGTCGCGATCCGGTCCTCGATCGTCCCCTCGGCGATCAGCCGGTGGACCTGCACCGGCCGGTCCTGCCCGATCCGGTACGCGCGGTCGGTGGCCTGGGCCTCCACGGCGGGGTTCCACCAGCGGTCGTAGTGCACGACGTGCTCGGCGCGGGTGAGGTTGAGCCCCGTACCGGCGGCCTTCAGGGAGAGGAGGAAGACCGGGACCTCCCCGTCCTGGAAACGGGCGACCATCGCCTCACGTTGGGCGACCGGTGTCCCGCCGTGCAGGAACTGCGTCCGCACGCCCCGCGCGGCGAGGTGTGTCTCCAGGAGCCTGGCCATCCCCACGTACTGGGTGAAGACCAGGGTGCACGCGCCCTCGGCGAGGATCGTGTCGAGCAACTCGTCGAGCAGCTCCAGCTTCCCCGAGCGGCCCTCGATCCTCGGCCGTTCCTCCTTGAGGTACTGCGCCGGGTGGTTGCAGATCTGCTTGAGTCCCGTCAGCAGCTTCACGACCAGACCGCGCCGCGCCATGCCGTCGGCCTCGGAGATCGCCGCGAGGGTCTCCCGCACCACCGCCTCGTAGAGACCGGCCTGTTCCGGTGTCAGGGACACGGCCCGGTCCGTCTCCGTCTTCGGTGGCAGCTCGGGCGCGATACCGGGGTCCGACTTGCGGCGGCGCAGCAGGAACGGCCGGACGAGCGCGGCGAGTCGCGCGGAGGCGGCCGGGTCCCTGCCGCCCTCGACGGCGGCGGCGAACCTGGTCCTGAACGCGCCCAGGCTGCCGAGGAGTCCGGGCGTCGTCCAGTCCAGGATCGCCCACAGTTCGGAGAGGTTGTTCTCCACGGGTGTGCCGGACAGCGCCACGCGCGCGCGGGCTCCGATGGTCCGCAGCTGCCTGGCCGTCGCCGAGTACGGGTTCTTGACGTGCTGCGCCTCGTCCGCGACGACGAGTCCCCAGCTCCGCGCGGCGAGCCGGGCCGCGTCGAGCCGCATGGTGCCGTAGGTGGTGAGGACGAAGCCGCCGTCGGTGAGGTCCTCCAGGTCGCGGGTCGCACCGTGGAAGCGGCGCACCGGCGTGCCGGGCGCGAACTTCTCGATCTCCCGCTGCCAGTTGCCCATGAGGGAGGTCGGGCAGACGACGAGGGTGGGCCCGGCGGCTGCCGGGTCGGACTGACGGTGCAGATGCAGCGCGATCACCGTGATCGTCTTGCCGAGTCCCATGTCGTCGGCGAGACATCCACCGAGACCGAGGGAGGTCATCCGGTGCAGCCAGTCGAGGCCGCGCAGCTGGTAGTCGCGGAGGTTCGCGGCGAGTCCGGGCGGCTGTGACACCTCGGGGCGGCTGCCCTCGGGCTCGGCGAGCCGCTCCCGCAGGCGTTCGAGCCAGCCGGTCGCCGCCACCTCGACGAGCTGCCCCTCGACCTCGGTGGTGCCGGTGAGGACGGCCGAAAGGGCGTCCACCGGCGTGACCTTGCGGTCCTGCTGGGCACGGGCCCGGCGCACTTCGGCCGGGTCGACGAGCACCCAGCGGTCCCGCAGGCGCACGAGGGGCCGCCCGGCCTCGGCGAGCCGGTCGAGCTCCGCCCTGGTCAACTCCTGATCACCGACGGCGAAGCGCCAGTGGAAGCCGAGGAGGGCGTCCGCGGAGAGGAAGGAGGGCAGCCCGGACGCGGACCGGGACCCGGTGTACTCCTCTCCGGACGGGCCACCTTCGGGGGACAGGGCACCGGCTGACGCTCCGGCGGACCGAGCGCCTCGAAGGCCCTGAGCGCCCTCGGTGGACCCGACGGCCCAGGACTCCTCGGCTGATCCGGTGTCCTCGGGCTGCCCGGGGGACCGGGACACGCCGACGGACCCCGGCTCCCCGTGGGTGTCCGCGCCGACCGGGCCGATCACGGCGCCGGCGGTCAGTCGGTCGGTGAGTTCGCGTGGCCAGTGGACCTGGACACCCGCCGAGGCGAGGTCCCGGCCCGCCGCGCCCAGCAGCTCCGCGACCTCCTCGTCGGCGAGTTCGACGGTGTCGGGAACCGCCGCCGTCAGAAGGGGCGCCAGCGGGGCCCAAGCGCGGGCGGCGCGACGGAGCGCGAGCAGGACGTCCATCCGGACCCGTGGGCCGAAGGCCGCCCCGTCCCGGCCGGAACCCGCCCAGACCTCCGCCGCGTCCGCGACCAGCGTCGGGTCGGCGACGGCGTGCAGTTGCAGGACCGCGCGGAACGCCGGCGCCTCCTCGGCCTCGGCGGTGAAGCCGGGGAGTTCGAGCCGGAGCGACAGCCGGATGCCCGCGTCGTGCACCGCCGCCACGTCGGCCGCCCACGTCCGCTGCCCCGGAATCCGCTGCGGTTCGTCGGCCGCGAACGCGGGCCCGTCGGCGGCGAGTCGAGCCGCAGGGGTACGGGGCAGGGTGTCCGCGACGGCGTCGGCGAAGGCGCGGAGCAGCGCCTCGGGTTCCGGAAGCAGCGGCGGCTCGTCCGCAGAAAGCGGTACGGCGTGGGCCGCGGGCGGCATCGACGCGGCGAGCGTCCGCAGTTCCGCCAACTCCTCGGGGCCGAGCGGACCGGCGCGCCAGGCGTCGACGTCGCCGGAGGTGAGACCGGGCAGCAGCAGCCCGCGAGCGACAAGGCTGAGGGCGAGCAGCGAGGCGGCACCCCAGAAGGCGGTCGCGGGGGACGCGGTGGCGGAGAACCGCGCCCTGGCGAGCAACGGCAGGGCGTCCCGTACGGGGAGGGTGAGGGCGGGGACGGTCAGGGGACGGAGGGTGACGCCGTCCACGACCGTGAGCTCCACCGGGGCGAGGCCTGTGAAGAGCCCTGCCGAGCCGGGTGTGTCCGCCGGCCCCGAGGCGCTTGGGGCGCCCGCCGTACGCGACCCGCCGACCTCACCGGAGCCGCTCGGCGTGACCGCCGTATCCGAGTCGCCCACGCCGCCCCGCACGTCCGGGAGTGCCTCGCCCTCCGGGGACCAGAACGCGACCCGGCCCGCGCGCGGCGGATCGGCGGGAAGGAAGACGGCGGAGTGGTGGGCGAGTGCGAGGAGGGGGTCCCGGGTGGTCTCACGGGGTGTCTCGCGGGCGGGATCATCGGGTCCGGGCGACAGCGACAACGCATTCCTCAAATTTGACTACCTGAAGACTGAGCGGCCGAGGATACCTCGCTCGACGGATCCGACGCGCACCGTCGCCGAGTGATCCGCACCACAGACAGCGGGGGTGGGGCTCCCCCCACCCCCGGCCCCCGGACGACCCCCCGTCCGGACCGGGTGGTGACGCCATCGTTCCGGACGATCACGTACCCGTACGTTCGGGGTAGGCGCTCACCGACCGAACCGTCACCGGAGCCCGACCGACAGAAACCGGAGCCCTCCATGGCCCAGGCCACCGTTCTGCCCCCGGCCGCCGCCCCCGCCGCGGCGCCCGCCCGAGCCAGGGGCGGCAGTGAGTTCACCCCGCTCCTGCGGACCGTGAGGGAGCAGGGCCTCCTCGACCACCGCCCCGGCTGGTACGCCCGCGGCATAGCCGTCAACCTCCTCGGCATCGCCGCCGTGGTGGCCGGTCTCGCCCTGACGGGCCCCTCCTGGTGGGCGCTCCCGCTCGCCGTACCGCTCGCCCTGCTCTCGGCACGGGCCGCCTTCGTCGGCCACGACGCCGGCCACGCCCAGATCACCGCGAACCGGAGGATCAGCCGGATCATCCAGCTCGTCCACGCCAACCTCCTCCTCGGCATGAGCCGGGAGTGGTGGAACGACAAGCACAACCGCCACCACGCCCACCCCAACCACCTCGACAAGGACCCCGACGTCGCGGCCGACATCCTCGTCTTCGCCGAGCACCAGACGGCGGGCCGCACGGGTCTGCGCGGATTCCTCACCCGTCACCAGGCCTGGCTGTTCTTTCCTCTGACGACCCTCGAGGGCATCGCGCTCAAGGTGTACGGGGTCCAGGCCCTGCTGGCCAAGGACGGTCCCTGTCGCACCCGGCGCGAGCGGCTCGTCGAAGGCGCGCTGCTCCTCGCCCACTTCGCCGGCTACACGGCCCTGCTGCTCACCTTCCTCACCCCGGCGCAGGCCCTGGTGTTCGCCCTCGTCCACCAGATGGTGTTCGGCGTACACCTGGGCATGGCGTTCGCCCCGAACCACAAGGGCATGGAACGGCCGGACGAGCACGTCGACGGCGACAGCTGGGGCCATCTGCGGCGCCAGGTGCTCACTTCGCGCAACATCCGGGGCGGCGCCCTGACCGACTGGTTCCTCGGCGGGCTCAACTACCAGGTCGAGCACCACCTCTTCCCGAGCATGCCGCGCCCCCATCTGCGCCTCGCCCAGGCCGCCGTCCGGTCCCACTGCGCCGCCCTGGGCGTGCCGTACACGGAGACCGGTTTCGTCGACTCGTACCGGCAGGCCCTCGGCCACCTGCACGAGGTGGGCGCGCCGCTGCGCTCCGAAGGGGCCGAGCAGGGTCACAACGATCACGCGTGAAGTGGTGATCGCTCACCCTCCCCGCCGGCCGCACCGCCCGCTCGGAAGGGCCTGACCCCGGGGGGGGAGCGTCGGACAGGCGGTCAGGACGGGCGTACGGCCATCGCGTCCAGCCCCGCGAGGAGCGCGGGCAGCCGCGCGCCCCGCGCCACCGGCAACACCTCGCCCGGCAGCTCGTCGAGCAGGACGAAGGCCATGTCGTCCGCCCGGGCCACGAGAGACCATCCTGGGCCGTCCGCGCGCAGCGTACGCACGCCCCCTTCCGCACCGGCCACGGACCGCACCCGACCGACCGGCGGCGGTTCCACGAGGTACCGCCGCAGTTCGTCGAGCGCCCTCCGGACCCCGTCGTACGGGTCATGGACCGCCCCGCCCCCCGGCGCCACGGGCGCACCCTCGGCCCGGACGGGATCCTCGCCCGTGCCGGGAGCCGTGCCCGCACCGACGCCGGGAGTCACGCCTGCGCCGGTGTCGGGAGCCACGCCCGCGCCGGAGCCGAGGGCGGGATCCGTGCCGGTGCCGACGGCGGGATCCGCGCCTCCGACCGGGCCCTTCGGCTGTTCCCCGGGCGGGGGGACATCGCTCACCCGGGCCCGCCACGTCGCCCACTGGAGGGCCACCTCGTCGGCGCCGAGGCGCCGCTGGGCCGGGCCCCACTCGTCGCCCGACGGCGGCACGAGCGGAGCGGGATCGCCCTCCTCCGGCTCGGGATCGTGCGGCGCCGGCACTCCCGGCGCCCGGGTCACCACGGCGAGCGGCCAGCCCGGCAGCCCGGCCACCACCGTGTGCTCGGCGGGCGACAGGTCGTAGGCCATGCCGCAGTCCCAGGAGGAGATGGCCACCGCGACGAGCGACACGTCGTCGACCACGACCGTCCAGCGCGCCCCGAGCCCGTCCTGGCCGAACACGAGCCCGTACCCCTCGGCGTACGGCTCGAGCCCGAGCGCCGCGCAGGCCGCCGGATAGTCGTCACCGAGCACGCTCGGGAACCGCGCCGGGGTGAGCAGCGCCGCTGTGAGCACGAACAGCGCGTCGGCGTCGCCGACGGCCTCGGCCTCCGCGCTCGGGTCCGTCCCAGCCACGCTTGCCTCCCCATCCGGTTGTCGGCGCACCTTAACCAGTGAGGAGGGAGACATGTCCATAGTTCGGCGCCGTGACCTGCGTCGCCGTGCGCCCTGACCCGCCCTCGGCGGGGGAGCGTGCACGGCGACGCAGGCGCCGAGGGGGCGTCGTCACTCGTCGCGCAGCCTGGCCGCCAGCGCGGTCAGCGGCTCGGTCTCCTCGGTGTGGCCCAGGGCCGTCAGGTGGGAGACCGCCGCGTCGATGCGCGACAGGGCGGGGGCGAGACCTTCCAGATAGATGCCCTCCACGACACCCGCGAGCCGGACGCACTCGGCCCACTCGCCGGCGCGGTCGTCCTCGGGGCCCGGCTCGCCGAGCAGGGCGAGGGCCTTCTCCAGGGCGGCGAGGGAGTCCTCGTGTTCGCCTGCGAGGGCGTTCACCCGCCCGTGTTCGTAGGCGAGGGCGGTGTCCAGGGAGCGGCCACGGGCCTCGTACGCGGCGGCGCGGGCCTCGTCGGCGACCTCGCCGGCGTCGGCGAGGAAGGCGAGGGCGCCCGTCAGGCCGTCGGCGCCCTGCCGCTGGCACTGGAGGCGGGCCAGTTCGCGCAGGCAGTTGCTGAGCTGCTCGTAGCGCGGAGCCCGGGCGTGGGCGGCGAGTGCCTGGTCCACGGCCCCGCGGGCCCGGCCGAAGTCGCCGGACTCGCCGAGGAGTGTCGCCGTCTCGGCGGCGATCATGGCGTGGCTGCCCGGGTCGTCGTCCCACCCGGCCGACTCGGCAGCGAGGGCGACGAACTCCGCCGTGGCGGCCTTGAGGTCCTCCCCGGCGTGCAGCGCGCGGGCGCGGGTCAGACGCAGCTGTGCGACGAGCCGGTCGTCCAGCTCACCCGCGACCACGTCAGGTTCGGCCAGGAGGGAGTCGAGCAGCGCGATGCAGTCCTCGACCCGGCCCAGGTCCAGGCTGAGCTGGGCCGCGTTGCTGTAGGCGCAGAACGCGTCCACCCGGTTGCCGCGCCGCAGCCCCAGCTCGGCGGAGCGCGTCAGATGACGCAGCGCTTCGTCCGGGCGCCCCAGGTGCATGCAGACCTCGGCAAGGTCGCCGTGGAGGCGGGAGGTGTCGACCGCGTCGACCGGCCAGTCGGCGGCCAGGCGCAGCCCCTCGCACAGGTCCGCGTACGCGGCCTCGGCGTCCCGCAGGCCGAGCTGGAGCCGACCGCGCAGCCCGAGCGTGCGGGGCAGGTGCCAGGCGGGGCCGTGCGTCCTGAGCCGGTCGAGCAGGGCGTCGATCTCGGTGACCGCGCCGGTCAGGTCGCCGGACATGGCGTGGGCGCTGGCCCGCACCAGCAGGGCGTTCGACACCTGCCCCACCAGGTCGTACCGGGCGGCGAACGCCTGGAGCAGGTCCGCCTCGGCGAAGACCGGAGCGACGTGCTCCTCGCTCCCCGACGTCTGGAGGCGCAGGCCGAGCGCGGAGGCCCGGAGGCGCAGCAGCCGAGCCTCCTGGTGCGGGGCGAGCCCGGCCGTCTCCTCGTGCAGACGGACGATGGCCTCGTAGGCGGTGGTGAATGCGCCGGCCCTCGCCTCGGGTCCGTGGGCACCCGGCTCCGCCGCGGGGTCGCGCGCGTCTTCGGCGCCGGCCTCTTCCTCGGGTCCGTGGCCGCCGTCCGGGCCGACCTCCGCTGCGGGACCGTGGCCGCCTTGCGCGCCGGTCTTCGCTTCGGGTCGATGGCCGCCGTCCGCGCCGGTCTTCGCCTCGGGTCCGTCGGCAGCCGTCTTGGTCCCGGCGTCGGCGGCGCCCTCCGCAGCCGTCGGCGTCTCCGGTCCGTCGGCGTCCTCCGCCGCGATCTCGGCGGCGGTCAGCAGGGCGGCGGCGCGCTCGACCGCCGCGTCCCCGGGCTCCTCGGCGTCCTCGTACAGGCCCGCGGCCTCCTCGTACAGACCGACGGCGACATCGCGCTCGTCGTCGCCCGACCACATCGCCTCGTCGGCCAGCAGATCGGCGCGCAGCCGTACGAGCGGGCCGACGGCCGGGTCGTCGGGGTGGACGTAGTCGCGGGAGCCGGCGAGGACGCGCAGGCGCGCCCAGCAGGCCTGCGCGTCCGGATGCCCCTGCGCGCCCAGGGCCCTGGCCCGGAGGATGAGTCCGGACAGCCTCTCGGGCTCGGCGGCGGCCGTGCGCGCTGCGGGCGCGGCGACCGGGACGGCCGGGGCCACGTCGTCGAGACCGCGGCTGCGCAGCGTCAGTTCCAGCGCGTCCAGGAGCGGGGCACGGTCGAGGCGGACGTCGCGGCGGTCGGCGTGGGCCGTGGTGCCGTTCCGTGCGTCGAAGCGGGCGGCGAGGTCGTCGGCGCGGTTCCCCACCTCGGCGCGCAGACCGGCCACCGTCCAGGTGCGGCCCGCGTAGCCCGCGGCGGGCAGTTCGCCGTGGCCGAGGAGAGCGACCCGCCGCAGGAGCACTTCGACGCCGGTGAGGAAGTCGAGCTGGTCCAGCGGGGAGTCCACCTCGTCGAACAGGTTCCGGTTCTCCGCCAGCAGTTCCAGGCCACGGGCCTCGTTACCGGTGAGCGCGCAGAACTCCAGGTGCCGGCCGACCTCTCCGGACATCGAGGGGTTGCGGCGGCAGGCGCGGTAGCCGGCGAGGTGCAGCTCGCGCGCCTGGTCGGTGCTTCCGGCACGCAGCAGGGGCAGGAGGGCGTACGAGACGGAGCGGGCCGGCTCCTCCTGGCAGGACTCCTTGCCGGCCAGCACGGGCTCCCAGGCGCGCAGCGCCCGCTCGTCGTCGCCCGCCGCGAGGTGGTGGAGGGCGCGCTCGCAGATCTCGCAGGCCTCGCAGTCGCTCAGCCGGGTGCGCGCGCGGCCCGCCCACAGTTCGTAGGCGGCGGTCGTGTCCTCACCCCGGTGGGCGGCGAGCTGGTAGGCCTGCCCGTAGTAGGGCTGGAGGCCGAGGCCGGCCTTCTCGTACCGCTCGCGCATCTCCGTGAGCCACTGGCGCAGGCTGGTCAGCGGAATCTCGGGCAGCGCGCGCAATGCGTTGGCCACCCACTTGAACCGCCAGAACAACTGGTGGCGCAGCCGCTCGTCGAAGACGTCGGGCTGCTCGTCGAAGAGGGTGAGCAAGCGGGCGAAGACGACGGGGGACTTCCGGGGCTCGGAGCCGTAGGTGTACGCCTCCTGGAGCTCGAACAGCGCCCGCGCGAGCGGTACGGGCTCACCGAACTGCTCGGCGGCCTCGACCAGGTCCTCGGCGGTGACGGTGCGGGTACGGCCGTAGGGCCGCTGGTGGTTCTCCTGGAGCGCCTGGTAGAGCTCGTCGGTGGTCTGGGGTGCGGTCGGCATCGTCAGCTGTCCTTGCGGAGGGCGTGGGCGAGAAGGTCGAGGAAGGAGCGGTTGATGAGGCTCGACTCGGACGGCCTGAGCGGGCGCCGGGACAGCAGCGCGGCCTGCCCGTAGAGCGCTTCGGCGCTGGTACGGGCCAGCTCGGGCTCGTCGATGGCGACAGCGGTACGGACCAGCGGGTTGAGCTGGTTGAGGATCAGCTGGGCACGCGGGGCCTCCTGGCGCAGGGCGCCGAGGATGTCACCCCACAGCCCGCCCTCCTGCTCGCGGGCGAGCTGGGAGCGGGTGCGCTCGTGCCTGGCCTCGCGGCTGTCGATGAGGAGGGCGGGGGCGGAGGCGGGCTGGAAGGTCCGCAGCGCGACGTCGCAGTCGAAGACGGCGAGGGCGTCGCGCGCACGGGCGAGGTAGGCCGCCGCGGCCAGTTCCGTCTCCCGGTCGACGGGGTCCAGATGGGCGGTGAGGGTCGCCGGGTCGAGGTCGGCGACGCTGACCTCCTGGCGGATCTCGGGCAGCCGGTGGACCAGCTCGCGGTCGTAGGTGTAGCCGCCGTTGACGACGCCGAGCCCGGCGGACGAGGCGATCGCCGCGACCTGCCGGAACTCCTCCACGCTCGACGTCACGAGCACCGTGCGGTGGGTGCGCGCGAACTCGTCCAGGGTGGTGTGCCCGTCGGTGGTCTCGAACGGCAGCCAGGGCAGCAGCATCCGCAGGATCTCGTCGTCGTGCACCGCGAGCGACTTCACGGCCAGGTGGTGGGTCTGGAGGAACCGGGCGAGCAGGTCGGGGTCGCTCGCGGCGGCCCTGGCGATCCATGCGCGCAGCCTCTCGGCGAGGGCGTCTCGGACGGCGGCGAGCGTGTCGTCCTCGTACAGGGACTCGCGGGACGCCGTCGGGCGCAGGCTCTCGGCGTCGACGACGCAGCGGACGAAGAACGCCCACTCGGGCAGGATCTCCTCGGCCTGCTCGGACAGCAGCATGCCCTTGACGTGCACGCGGTGACCGTGGCGGCGCCCGGCCGGCACGGCCTCCGGCAGCACGCACGCGATGCCCTTCAGGCCTACGGCCGGCAGGTCGAGCTCGATGGTGTCCAGCGGTGTGAACCCGAAGACCTCCTCGCCGTACGCGGCGAGCGACCGCGCGCGGGATCCCGGCGTGGTGTACGTACGGGCCCAGGGCGCCTGCTCGGGGTTGACGGGCGCACCCGGGCCGCCCGTGCCGTCGTCGAAGGTGACCGGGTGCCGCAGCAGCGAGCCGAAGTGTCTGGCAAGGGCGTGCACCCGCGCCGGCCGGGTCCACTCGCCCGCGTCGGCGCGCGGCGTCAGCGTGACGGTGGTGCCGGGCCGGGGGCGGGCGGAAGCGGGCAGGGTACGGACGGTGTAGCTGCCGTCGCCGCGCCCCCGCCACTCCACCGCGGGCGCGTCGGGGGTCCGGGCGGAGCGGCTGAGGACGTGGATCTCGTCCGCGACCAGGAAACAGGAGAGCAGGCCGATGCCGAACTGGCCGATGAAATCGCCGCGTTGCTCGGCGATCCGATCCGCGCGCTTGCTGCTGCGGCCGATGGTGGCGAGGAAGGTGTGCACATCGGCCTCGGTGAGACCGACGCCGTCGTCCTCGACGCGTACCACCGAGCCGTCCGCGTGCAGACGGATGCCGAAGGCGTCGGCGGGGGCACCCGGTTCGAGGCCGTGCCGGGCGGTCAGCGCGTCCACCGCGTTCTGCAGGAGTTCGCGCAGGTAGACGCGGGGGCTGGAGTAGAGGTGGTGGGAGAGGAGGTCGACGAGGCCGCGCAGATCCACCTGGAAGGTGCGGTCGGCGGAGGTGTCGGGCAGAGTCATCGGGCAGTCCGGGGTGGGAGGGGCGGCAGAGCGCGGGCGGGTGCGGGGGTGGGTGCGGACGGGTCCGGCGCGTGCGGATTCGGGTCCGCGCGTCCGGGTCGGGTCCGGGTGCGGACGGGGGCGCGGTCGGCGTTGCGCTCAGGAGCGGCGCTGGCGGCGGGCGAACTCCTTCTCGGGCTCCGCGAAGTAGGTCCACGGCCACGTGGTGTGGGCGCCGTCGAGCGCCTGGAAGACCCGACGGACCGTATGCCGCTCACCCGCCAGCGACAGGGCCATGGCGAACATGTTGAAGTCGTGCTGCCAGCCCGGGACCCGCAGGTGGTCGGGGTGGAGGATGCTGTGATCGGCCGCGTCCCGCAGCTCCGCCCGGATCGAGGAGTCCACGAGACAGTCCGCCTGATCCGACTCGACCCAGTCCTCGATGTGTGCCATGGCGATCACACAGCCGAGCCGGTGCCCCCGCGGTGCGCGGGCGAGCGCGTCACGGGCGAACGCCATGGCCTGACCGGGTTCGCCGCCCCAACGGGGCTGCAACTGCGACAGCCATTCGAGGTGGGTCTCCAGGTCCAGCGGTTCGCGGCGCAGGGCGGCGTCGCGCCGGGTCTCGTTGACCGCGGCGCCCAGGGACATGCCGCGGCCGGAGGTGAGCAGCCGACGCCACGGTGTGACCCACTCGGGTCGCAGCTCGGCGGCCTCCAGCAACTGCTCCTCGGCGAGGTCGAGCCGCTCGTGGAAGATCCGCCACTGCTCCTGCGTGACGTCCACGGCACGCGCGGCGGTGCGTGCCTCCCAGCCCCACGTGATGTGGCGCGCCCCGGATATCAGCAGGGCGGTCGCACGGTGCTCCTTGTCCTCGGCCACGGCCCGGCCGATCCAGTCCTGCACGCCGTCCAGGTCGGCGAGTTCGCCCAGGACCTGGTGGTCACGGCCGAGGTCGAAGGGTATGAGCGCCGCCTTGACCGCCTCCCAGTCACCCGCGTCGGCCGCCTCCACCAGCGCGAGCACCCGCGTGTCCCCGAGCGCGCGCAGGGTGTACGTACCGTTCCTGTGCCTGCGGGTGACGCGAAGGGCGTGCGGATCCGCCCCCGATCCGTCCGCACCCCTGCCGAACAACGTGCCGAACATCGCCGCGCCCTCCCCAGGCCCCGTGTGTGAGTCCGGTGCAGCATAAGCGGGGCCACTGACACCGCTTCCACCGGGTTTTCACGGCGGCTTCACATGACGTGACCTGTGACGGGATGTCTTTCAGCGGCTGGTGAAAGGCCGATGGGGACTCGCTGGAGTGAGGCCGGAACCGAAGCCAGAGCCCCAGAGGAAGCCAGAGCCGAAACCTCAGCCGAAGCCGGTGCCGGCGGCTCTCAAGGGGCGTCACCCTCCGATGCCCCCGGCCGACCCGCCCGCTCACTCCGGAGCCCGAGCAGCGACCGCGCCACGGCGTTCGGCGACTCGTTCCGCTCGCGGGCCAGGGTGAGGAGGGCCCGGCATGCCAGTTCGTTGACGCCGAACGTCAGCATCCCGGGGGAGACCCGCCCCGCGGCCTCCTCCGCCCTGGCCGCGTCGTCCTCGGCGCACGCGGCCACGTAGTCCGCCGCGGCCTCGAAGAGGTTGTGCCCGTGCTGGGGGCGCGGTGGCGACGGTGCGGTCGTCTCGGGCGCCCTCCGGGCGGAGGGGAGGAGCCTGCGGAGTCTTTCCCGTATCCGTGCCACGCCGCACCGCCTTTCCCGGGCACACTGCCCGGTACATCCACCGTAGAGAGTGAAGTGCCGCGACAGAAGGGTGCGTTGACGGTGGAAGTCAGCAAGCCGCGCCTGTGTCATCGGCCCCGGACCGGGGACCGGGCGCCGGCGTGCGCTAGGTCGGCTCGGCCTCCGCACGGCAGCGTGCGGCCCGCCGGCTCTCAGCTCTCGCGGACGGCCATGGCCAGATAGCGCGTGTCCTCGTCGACGTAGCTGACGAGTCGCCAGCCGGCTTCCGCGAGCACGGCGCGCAGCCGGGGTTCGGCGCGCAGGTCGTCCGGCGTGATCCGGCGGCCGTGGCGGGCGGCGAGGGCGGCCCGGCCGATCGGGTGGAAGAGTGCGAGCCGGCCGCCGGGCCGTACGACACGGGCGAGTTCCCGCAGGTCGGCGACCGGTTCCGCGAGGTGGGAGATGAGCCCGGCCCCGAAGACGGCGTCGAGCGCGCCGTCGCGTACCGGCAGGCGGCCGACGTCCGCGAGCAGCAGCGTCGCGGTACCCCCCTTTCCGTCCCGCCCCGCCCGGACGGCCTCTTCGAGCATCTCGGGGGTGAGATCGGCACCGAGTACCGTGCCGGAGGGGCCGACGGCGGCGCGGAGCGGCGGGAGGGCCCGCCCGGTGCCGCAGCCCGCGTCGAGGACGGCGTCGCCCGGACGCAGGCCGATCTCGGCCACGGCCGCCGCGTACGCGGGGCCGTCGTCGGGGAACCGGCGGTCCCAGTCGGCGGCGCGAGCACCGAAGAACTCTCGGACGTGTGTGGGGTCATCGCTCATGCGCTCATGATTCCGCACCCGATGGGGTGGACGTTCTGTGTGCACGTTCGAGCCCGGCGCGATCGTTCGGGACCATCTCTCTGTCATATTCCATCAGCTTTCGAAATGCGCCCCTGGTGCGCCCCCCGATGCGCACTAGCGTCCCTGAGCCATGGGACACCTGGACCACGCCACCTTCGGCTGGCTGACACCTGCACTGTCGTACGCGATGGCCTGCGTCGGCGCCGCCCTCGGGCTGCGCTGCACGGTACGAGCGCTCGACGCGACCGGTCGTTCGCGACGGAACTGGCTGCTCACCGCCGCCTCCGCCCTCGGCACCGGCATCTGGACGATGCACTTCGTGGCGATGCTCGGCTTCGGCGTGAGCGGTACCGACATCCGCTACGACGTTCCGCTCACCATCCTCAGCCTCGTCATCGCCATGGCCGTCGTCGGCGTCGGCGTGTTCGCCGTCGGGTACGGCCGTGACAGGGTCCGATCGCTCCTGATCGGCGGCCTGACCACAGGCGTCGGCGTGGCGAGCATGCACTACATGGGCATGGCCGCCCTCCGGCTCCACGGCGAGGTCCGGTACGACCCCGTTCTCGTCGGGCTCTCGGTCCTCATCGCCGTCGTCGCCGCGACCGCGGCCCTGTGGGCGGCCCTCCACATCCACGCGCCCGCCGCCGTGGCCGTCGCGTCGCTCGTGATGGGCGCGGCCGTCAGCAGCATGCACTACACGGGCATGCTCGCCGTACGGGTGGACGTGGTCCCCTCCGCCGCGACCCTGCCGGGCGCCACGGTCATGCAGTTCATCTTCCCGCTCGCGGTCGGCCTCGGTTCGTACCTCTTCATCACCTCCGCCTTCGTCGCCCTGTCCCCGACGGCCGGGGAACGGGCCGCGTACGCCTCCGCGGGGCGCTTCACCGAGCCCGACGAACATGCCGTCGACGTCGCCCCGCCCGGCTTCCGCACCGCACGGCCCGCCCGTACGCCCCACTGACCCCCGCCCCTCCTGCCCCATCCCTCCCGAGGGACCCACCGCACCAGACAGCCGCAGCCGGAACGAGGAGGCCATGCGAACTCCCCGCAAGACCAAGGACGCCGAGGCGACGGCGCCGCCGACGGGGGCCGCGCGCGGGCGGCGCGCACACGCCGGGCCGCCCGCCGACGAGCCGCGACAGCCCGCTCCCCAGGCCTTCACCGCCACCGGACACACGACCGCCGCCGACGTACCCCCGCCCCCTCCCGCCCCCGCCCCGCGCCGGCTCCGCCCCGAGCGTCGCGGCCTACGGCCCCGCACCGTCCGCGCCAAGATCGTCTCGCTGCTCATGGTCCCGGTCGTCTCGCTCCTGGCCCTGTGGGGATTCGCCACCGTCACCACCGCCCAGGACGTCGCCCGGCTCCGCCAGCTCCAACGCGTCGACGCGGAGATCCGTGAGCCGGTGACGGCCGCCCTCAGCGCCCTCCAGGCCGAACGCCGTGCCGCCGTACGGCAGGTCGCCGCCCCCGGCGCCGGCAGGGCCACCGAACTCAGGGACCGGATACGCCGCACGGACGAGGCCGTCGACCGGCTCCGTCTGGACGACACGCACACCGTCGGCGACACCGGGGACCTGCCCGGCGACGTCGGCGACCGGGTGGGCACGTTCGTCGGCAAGGTCGAGGGCCTCGCCCGGCTCCGTACCGCCGCCACCGACGGGCGGGCCGACTGGGACCAGGTGTACGAGGAGTACACGGCAGCCGTCTCCGCCGCCTTCGCCGTCGGCGGCGCCCTCACCGGCATCCAGGACACCCAGCAGGGGTCCGACGCGCGCGTACTCCTGGAATTCGGCCGGGCCGGCGAGATGCTGTCCCGCGAGGACGCCCTCCTCACCTCCGCCCACCTGGGCGGCCGCTTCACGGAGGACCGGCTCCGCGCCTTCTCCGGCGCAGTGGAGACCCGACGCACCCTCACCGCCTCGGCCACCGCGGACCTGTCCGTCTCCGCACGTGCCGCGTGGACCCGGCTCACCGCGAGCGGGGACCACACCCGGCTCACCCGGGCGGAGGACCGGATCCGGACCGCGGCCCCCGGCCGTCAGGCCGCTCAGACGGTCACATCCGCTGACTGGGACGACACCCTCGCCGCCGTACGGAGCGCACTCACGGCGATCGAGACCGACGCGCGCGCCGCGGAGGCCGACCGGGCCGACCCCTTCGCGGGCGGTGCCCTCAGCGCGGGCGGCGCGGCGGTCGGCCTCGGCCTCGCGGCCGTCGCCGCCTCCCTCGTCATCTCGGTGCGGATCGGTCGCGGGCTCGTCGTCGAACTCGTCAGCCTCCGCAACACCGCCCTCGGCATCGCACGCGGCAAACTTCCCGCCGCCATGCGCCGGCTGCGCGCCGGAGAGGAGATCGACGTCCGGGCGGAGACACCACCCGGACCCGTCTCCCAGGACGAGATCGGCCAGGTCGGCGAAGCCCTCACGACCGTCCACCGCGCCGCCCTCTCCGCCGCCGTCGAACGCGCCGAACTCGCCAGCGGCATCTCAGGCGTCTTCGTCAACCTCGCCCGGCGCAGCCAGGTCCTCGTCCACCGCCAGCTCAACCTCCTGGACAGCATGGAGCGACGGGCCGACGACCCCGACGAACTCGGCGACCTCTTCCGGCTCGACCACCTCACCACCCGGATGCGGCGCCACGCCGAGAGCCTCATCATCCTCTCGGGGGCCGCACCGGGCCGTGCCTGGCGCATGCCCGTCCCGCTCACCAACGTCGTCCGCGCCGCCGTCTCCGAAATCGAGGACTACGCGCGCGTGGAGGTGCGCCGACTCCCCGAGACGGCCGTCGTCGGCGGCGCCGTCGCCGACCTCACCCACCTCCTGGCCGAACTCATCGAGAACGCGGCCCAGTTCTCCCCGCCCCACACCAAGGTGCGCGTCAGCGGGGAACCCGTCGGCAACGGATACGCCCTGGAGATCGAGGACCGGGGACTCGGCATGGGAAAGGAGACCCTCTCCGAGGCCAACGCCCGCATCGCCCAGTCCGAGGCCCTCGACCTCTTCGACAGCGACCGGCTCGGTCTCTTCGTGGTCAGCCGGCTCTCCTCCCGCCATGACATCAAGGTCCAGCTGCGGACCTCCCCGTACGGTGGCACGACCGCTGTCGTGCTCCTCCCGACGGACCTGCTCCAGGGCGCGCTGCCACCGGGCCGGGGCAACCCGATGGCCGGCCACGCGCCCGGTCCGGCCCCTGCCGGCCTCCCGCACGCGCGCGATGCCCGTACGCCCACCGCCGACGAGGGAGCCCCGCGCGTCGACGACCGCACGACCGCCGTCGCGGGGACGCGCGGCGCCCCCGAACACGGCACCGCCGACCTGCCCGGCGCCGACCGGCGTACGGACGAGTCGCGTGCCGCACGCGAGCGCGAGGAGGAGCACCGCGCCGAGGCGCGCCGCTTCGGCCGCCCCCAGATGGCCCGCGCCCAGGCCACCCGTCCCCCGATGAGCCGCCCTCCGGGACAGGCAGACCCGCCCATGCCCGCCGACCCTCCGATCGCGAGTGCCGCCGACCGAGGGCCCGTCCCGGGACCCGGTCGGACCGCCCCGCGGCCGCCCGTCGGCGCCAGGCCCGTGAACCCGCCCCGGGAGACGGGCGGCCCCCGTCCTCCGGGCGAGCCCCAGACCCCGCCGTCCGCACGACCGGGACCGCAGCCGTTCCCACGCCCGACCGCCGTCCCCGCACTCGCGGCGCCGCCGGAGTCCGGGCATCCGCCCGCCGGGGTCACCGAGCTGCGCCGCCGCGGGCCCTCCGTACCGCAGCCGACACGGGACCAGCCGCCCGGCCCCCCTCCCGGGCACGGCGAACCCGAGGCCGAACTTCCCCGTCGCGTACGGCAGGCGAGCCTCGTCCCGCAGCTGCGCGAGCCCCCCGCGCCCGCACCGGCCTTCGTACCGTCCGTGCCCGACGCGGACACCCGCACCCCGGAGCGGGTACGGGACCGGATGACGGCCTACCGGGACGGCTGGCAGCGCGGCGGCGGCGCCGCCCCCGGCAGCAGGCGCCCGCTCGGCACCGGCGTCGACGGCGACCCCGCCGCGGGCCCCGCCACCCGACCCCGTACGGACCCCCGCGCGGAGTTCGGCAAGGGAACCGGCCACGACCTCCGCCATGGCACGACACCCCCCGAAGCCCCCCGTACCGAAGGAGACCACGCATGATCGACCACGAGAGGATCTCCCACCACCGGTCCGGCGAGCTCGACTGGCTCCTCGACGACCTCGTCATGCGGGTCCGGGAGGTCCGCCATACCGTGGTGCTCTCCAACGACGGACTCGCCGTGGGCGCCTCCAGCGGACTCAGTCGTGAGGACGCCGAGCACCTGGCGGCCATCGCCTCCGGCTTCCACAGCCTCGCGAAGGGTGCCGGACGCCAGTTCCACACCGGTGGCGTCCGGCAGACCATGGTGGAGATGGACGACGGCTTCCTCTTCGTCGCCGCCGCGGGCGACGGCTCCTGTCTCACCGTCCTCAGCTCCGCGAGCGCCGACATCGGCCTCATCGCCTACGAGATGGCCCGCCTCGTCAAACGCGTCGGTGAGCATCTCCACACCCCGCCGCGGCTCACGGTGACCCCGCCCGTCGTCGGCTGACCCGGAGTTCGATCATGAACGAGGACAGCACCGGCGGCGGCCCGCCCGCGCCGGGCAGTCAGTGGTACGACGCCGAGGCCGGACCGCTCGTACGCCCCTACGCGATGACCGGCGGACGCACCAAGCCGGGACCGAGCAACGTGCGGTTCGACCTCATCGCCCTCGTCGTCGTCGACGACGAGCCGCCCGGACCGGCCGAGGAGTCGCTCCTCGGTCCCGAGCACCGGTCCCTGCTCGCCCTGTGCCGGGCCGAGACCCAGTCGGTGGCCGAACTCTCCGCCGACGCCGACCTGCCCGTCGGCGTCGTCCGGGTCCTCCTCGGTGACCTCCTCGAATCGGGCTTCGTACGCGTCAGCCGACCCGTACCGCCCGCGCAGCTCCCCGACGAAAGAATCCTGAGGGAAGTAATCGATGGCCTACGAGCGCTCTGAGAGCACCGGCACGGACGACGGCGCGGACACCACCGCCCTCGCCCTGAAGATCCTGATCGCCGGTGGCTTCGGCGTCGGCAAGACCACCCTCGTCGGAGCGGTCAGCGAGATCCGGCCCCTGCGCACCGAGGAACGGCTCAGCCGCGCCGGGGAGTCCGTCGACGACACCGGCGGAGTCGACCAGAAGACCACCACGACCGTCGCCATGGACTTCGGCCGCATCACGATCCGCTCCGGGCTCTCCCTCTACCTCTTCGGGACACCGGGCCAGGACCGGTTCTGGTTCCTGTGGGACGAGCTGTCCCAGGGGGCTCTGGGAGCGGTCGTCCTCGCCGACACGCGACGCCTGGAGGACTGCTTCCCCGCGGTCGACTACTTCGAGCACCGCAAGATCCCCTTCGTGGTCGCCGTCAACTGCTTCACGGGCGCGCGTACGTACGGCGCGGCGGACGTCTGCCGCGCCCTCGACCTGGACCGCGGCACGCCCGTCGTGCTGTGCGACGCGCGCGACCGCGACTCCGGGAAGGAGGTGCTCATCCGTCTCGTCGAGTACGCCGGGCGGATGCACACCGCCCGGCTCCTCGACACCGCCGGCTGAGGCGAGGCGGGGCGGAACGCGCGGGTGCGGTGGAGTGCTTGCCCTGTTCACGACAGTGCGTAAGGCTTGCGTGGACACGGCGACACGGCGGACCACGCCGGCACGGGACCGCAGGACCACGGAACACCGGCCGACGGAGGACGCACCACCTAGGGGGAGGACCACTGATGGCGCTGGACAAGGAACTTGACTGGCTGCTCGACGACCTGACCCAGCGGGTCGGATCCATACGGCACGCGCTGGTGCTGTCGAACGACGGACTGGTCACGGGCGCGAGCAGCGGACTCGCCCGTGAGGACGCCGAGCACCTGGCAGCCGTCTCGTCCGGCCTGCACAGCCTGGCCCGGGGCTCGGGTCGGCACTTCCGGGCGGGCCGGGCGCGGCAGACGATGGTGGAGTTCGACGAGGCGTTGCTCTTCGTGACGGCGGCGGGGGAGGGCAGCTGCCTGTGCGTCCTGAGCGCGGCGGAGGCGGATGTCGGCCAGGTGGCGTACGAGATGACGCTCCTGGTCAACCGCGTCGGCGAACACCTCGGCGTGGCGGCCCGGCAGCCGGGCCTGCCGGGCGGCGGGGTGCTCTGACGCCCTGAGTGACGCTTGAGCCCTGGGTCGTCGCGTTTCTCCCGGCTTGTTTCCACAGGGGGTTATCCACAGACCGTGCGAGAGTCGTCACTCTGCGTTACCTTCCTGTGGGGCGTGGAAGGATCCGCGGCCCGAGAAGACAGGGACGGACGTACGGGGAGGGCGACGGGATGACGGTGGACGAGAGGGCGCGCGCGGTGACACCGGCGCGGGCCGCACAGGAACTGGAGCTGGGGCGCGACGAGTTCCGGCTCGCGGTCCAGCTGGGTCTCGTGAGGACCGTGCCGACCGCGGAGGGCGGCGGAGGACGGCGGCGGATCGAGCGGGGCGAACTCGACCGGCTCAGGGCGGCGCCGGACTTTCCGGACGGCCTGCGGGATCGGGTGCGCGCGGTCGGCACGCGGGAGGCGGCCGCACTCCTGGAGATCACCCCGGACCGGTTCGGCAGACTGGCCAGGACGGGGCACGTCAGCCCGGTACGGTTCTCGCTGAACCGGTACCGGACCGTGGTGTGGACGTACGTCGCGGAGGAGGTCGCCGAATTCGGCCTCGCCTGCCCGGCGCTGCTCACGGGACGGCTGCCCCTCGACCTTCGTGAACGCCTCGCCGCGCACGAGGACCTGCGGCCCAGGAACTGGCGGGCGAGGCGGCTCTCCGTGCTGCTCCGCACGACGGACGATCCCTGGGCGAGGGCGGCGGCCATCGCCTCGATGCTGGACCCGGTCCAGGTGGCCGAGGTCGTGGACGACCCCTACGAGCGCGCCCACCTCGACCGGCTGCGCCCGCCCCCGCCGCCGGGGATGCCGGGGGCGACGGCGGCACGTGAGATCGCCGAGCGGCTCGTCCGGGCCGACGACCCGGACGAGATCCTCTGGCAGCGGATGAGCCTGGCGATGGCGTTGGACGAGGCGAGAGCCGAGCGATCGGCCCCGTATCCCGGCGAGGCAGGCACCTTCGTGCGGGGTGGGGCGCCGGGGGTGGGACCCGCGGGCCGGGCCCTCGTACCGCAGCCACCGGTCCCGACACCGGCACCGGCATCGACGCGGCCGCCGACACCGGCATCGCAGCGGGCATCGACGGCTCTTCCGGCACCTACACCTCCGGCACCGGCACCTCCGGCACCTACACCTCCGGCACCGCTGCAGCTCCCGCCCTCGGTTCCGCTCCCGCGTGCGGTGGCTGCGGATCGGCCGCCGGGTCGTCCGGCCCGCATCAGGTTTCTCGACCGCCTCCGCCGCAGGAGGCCGGACGCCGGGCGGGCCGGGCGACGGAGGCGCCCGGTGTCCTGGCCTTGACGCCTGCGTATCAGGAGTGGTCATCCGGATCGGTGCGGGTGCGGGTGCGGGTGCGGGTGCGGGTGCGGGCACGAGGCGCGGTGGCGCGGTGGTGTCGGTGTGCGGGGGCCGCAAGTCGTGGGGGAGGATGGGGCCATGCTGCTCGCCCGTGTCGCCGAGGTGTCCCGGGAGGTCACCGCCGCCTCCGCGCGTTCGCGCAAGATCGGTCTGCTGGCCGAGCTGTTCGCGGAGGCGGCGCCGGAGGAGAGCCCCCTCGTCATCGCGTATCTGTCCGGCCGGCTCCCCCAAGGGCGGATCGGCGTCGGATGGAGCGTCCTCAAGGGCGTGGTCCCTCCCGCCGTCCCACCCGTCGAGAGGCCGGGCCTCACGCTCGGACAGGTCGACGACGTGATGTCGGAACTGGCGGCGGTCTCCGGAGCCGGCGCACGAGCGGAGCGGACCCGGCTCGTCCACGCCTTGTTCGCCGCCGCCACCCACGACGAACAACAGCTCCTGCTGAGGCTGCTCACCGGGGAGGTGCGCCAGGGGGCCCTCGACGCCATCGCCCTGGAGGGCGTCGCCCTGGCCGCCGCGGTGCCCGCCGTCGAACTGCGGCGCGCCGTGATGCTCGAAGGCGCGCTGCCCCCGGTCGCCCAGGCGGTGCTGGCCGAGGGGGTCGCCGCCCTCGACCGGTTCACCCTGCGGGTCGGCAACCCCGTGCAGCCCATGCTGGCGCACACCGCCGCATCCGTGACGGAGGCGATCGCCGCCCTCGGGGCCTGTGTCGTGGAGGAGAAGCTCGACGGCATCCGGATCCAGGTCCACCGGCGCGGGGACGAGGTCCGGGTCCACACCCGTTCGCTCGACGACATCACCGACCGGCTCCCCGAAGTGGTCGCGGCCGCCCGTGCCGTGCCCGCCGACGGGTTCATCCTGGACGGCGAGGTGATCGCCCTCGACCCCGGCACCGGACGCCCCGTGTCCTTCCAGTCCATCGCGGCCAGGGTCGGGTCACGCACCGACGTGGCCGGCGCGCAGGCCCTCCTGCCCCTCACCCCGGTCTTCTTCGACGTTCTCGCGGTCGACGGGACGGGGTTGATCGACCGCTCGGGCCGCGAGCGGCACGAGGTCCTCGCCGGGCTGCTGCCCGAGTCGCAGCGGGTCCGCCGCGTGCTCGTCACCGACCCGGCCGACCCCGCGCAGGTGGCGGAGGCCGAGCGGTTCTTCGCCGACACACTGGCGCGAGGCCACGAAGGCGCTCTGGTCAAGGCATGGGACGCGCGGTACGTGGCCGGTCGCAGAGGCCGCACCTGGCTCAAGGTGAAACCCGTCCACACCCTCGACCTCGTCGTCCTCGCCGCCGAGCGCGGCCACGGACGCAGGACCGGGCTCCTCTCCAACCTCCATCTCGGCGCCCGCGCGGCCGACGGTGGCTTCGTCATGCTCGGCAAGACCTTCAAGGGGCTCACCGACGAGATGCTCCGCTGGCAGACCGAACGGCTCGGTGCGCTCGCCGTGGAGGACGACGGGTTCACCGTACGGGTGCGGCCCGAACTAGTCGTGGAGATCGCCTACGACGGGCTCCAGAACTCGACCCGCTACCCGGCCGGGGTCACCCTCCGCTTCGCCCGCGTCTTGCGCCACCGACCCGACAAGCCGGCCTCGGAGGCCGACACGGTCGAGGAGGTCGTCGGCCGGCACTGACAGGCCGGTCGGACCTCGCGCGACTCCGTCCCGAGAGGGATGCTGGAGTCCTGGCACGACGAGCGCCGGTACGACGAGCGCGGGTGCCGCGAGCGCCCGGCGGGCCGCGAGGAGATGAGCGACGTGTACGACTTGCACATCGACACCGACGTCACCGTGCAGCTGAACGACTGCGGCCGGGAGGACGCCCGGACCGTGTTCGGCGTCCTCGACGGCGTCTACGAGCTCGAGGACATGACGGCGCCCGGTCCGCAGGCGGCCACCGGACCGAGCCCCACCGTCTGGACGGCCACCTTCGACACGGCCAAGGGACGGCATCAGGAGGTGCGCCCCACCCCGCTGACCTCCCTGGTCGGGGTCACGCTCACCGGTGGCTACCACGCCGTCGACGAGGTCGAGAAGGTGCTCGCCGCCGGCTTCGACATCCAGTCCCTGCAGTCCGTCTCCGGTGACCAGGAGACCGAGGCCCGACTGCTGCTCGCCTCCCGCTGAGCGGAAGGCGCGAACTCCCCGGACGGAGCGGACGGGCGCCGTCCGGGGTCCGTCTGTGCCCGCTGCCTCGAAGGACCCCGCCGACCTCTCCGGTATACACCGTGTGTAGAGTGCTCCGTCGGCCGAGTGTCACGCCCTGACCAGGCGGTTTCCGGCCGTATCGAAGACACCGAGGGGAAAGCGGGTTCCACCATGTTCCGATCCAGGCCGGGTCGACGTCGGGGGACGGCCACCGTCCTGCTCGCCGCCGCGTCGCTGATGCTGACGCTCGCGGGCTGCGGAGTCGACACCGTCACCCCGCAGGACGCCCGGGGGGACGGCGGAGGCGACGACAAGGCCGGGTCCACGGCCCGCCGCGTCGACTGTGCCGAGGTCAAGTGCATCGCGCTGACCTTCGACGCCGGACCGGGCAAGGACACCCCCCGGCTCCTCGACATCCTCAAGGAGAAGCAGGTTCCCGCGACCTTCTTCCTCCTCGGCCGCAAGCACGTCGACCGCTACCCCCAGGTGGTCAAGCGCATCGCCGACGAGGGCCATGAGGTCGCCAACCACACCTGGACCCATCGCATCCTGACCGACCTCGACGAGGCGGAGGTGCGCGACGAGCTGTCCCGCACCCAGGACGCCGTCGAGAAGATCACCGGCCGCAAGCCCACCCTCATGCGTCCGCCGCAGGGTCGCACGGACGGCACGGTGTCCGACGTCAGCAAGGAACTCGGGCTCGCCCAGGTTCTCTGGAGCATCACCGCAAAGGACTACTCCACCACCGACTCGGCGCTCATACGCCGGCGCGTCCTCGAACAGGCGCACGGCGACGGAATCATCCTGCTCCACGACATATACGACGGCACGGTCCCGGCCGTTCCGTCGATCATCGACGAGCTGAAGCGGCGAGGCTTCACCTTCGTGACGGTGCCGGAGCTCCTCGCCCCCGGCAGGGCCGAGCCGGGCGCCGTCTACCGCCCCGAGAAGGACTGACAAGCCACCCAAAACGGGTGAGATGCCTCACATGCCCCACTCGGGAACGCACGGAACATCGGGGAAAGGTTTATCGTTCATACGTATGTGACGGCGAAGGGGCCCGGTCCCCAAGGTCCCCCCCTCGAGGTGACCGCCCTTCGCGTCACGGCCAGAGGCCCCGGTTGGAATCCCCCGTCCAACCGGGGCTTCGCCGGTCCCGCACGGCTTGGCCGTTCCCGCCTCTCCCGCGCGGCACATCGACGGCGCCCGAGGGGCGCGCACCCCGGCGCGTTCGACCCGTTCGAGTGAGGCCCGGCATGGTGGCCGCACTGCCGGGAAGTGATCGTCCCGAGCCGCCGAGACGCCCCTCGCCGGCCCCTCCGACCAGGGACGATCCAAGGGGGAACCACCGTGCTCGGCACCACCTCGCGCGCCCGCCGCGCGCTCCTGACAGCATCGGCCGCGCTTCTGCTCTCCGCCTGCACGACCGTCGGCGCCGAAGCGCCCGCGGGTCCCCCCGGAATCCCTTCCGGTACGGCATCGCAGGACGCGCTCCTCAAGGCCGCCGAACAGCGGCTCGTCGCCGACTGCCTGGAGGACCAGGGACTGTCCCTCACCTCCCTGCCCCGAGCCCCCGACGCGGACCGGACCTTCCGGGCGGCGCTCTTCGGCGCCGGCCCCCCGGAACTCTCCGTCACCCTCGCCACGGGCGCCACGGTGACCGCCCACCAGGACGGCTGCCTCGCCACCGCCCGGCACCGGCTCTACGGCGACCAGCGCCGCTGGTTCCGGGCCCAGGTCATCGTCGACAACCTCCGCGTCGAAGCCCAGGCCAGGATGAGCGCCGACCCCGACCACCGTGCGGCGCTCGCCCGCTGGACCCGGTGCGTGACCCCGCCCGACCGGCCCCGCCCCGAGCGCCCCGACCCGGCCGTCGCCACCCGCTGCGCCCGCGAGAGCGGACTCGACGAGGTCCGCGCGCGGCTGGAGCCCGCCGAGCTGGCCGCGGTGCGCACCCTGCGCCGCGAGGAGCTCACCACGTACAAGCAGTTGCGCGACCGCGCGCTGCGGCGGGCAGCCGATCTGCCCGCGCCGACCCACCCGCAGAAAGGCCCCACCCTCTCGTGAAGCGAATTCTCGTCACCACCGCCGCCGCGGCGCTGTTCGCCGCCGCCGCCGGCCTCGCCCTTGCCACCTCCGCGGGCGCCGCCGAATGCCCCAGCGGCGAGTTCTGCGTCTGGCAGAACGCCGACTTCGGCGGCCAGCGCGCCAACTGGAGCGGAGACGACGGCTGGTGGGAGAGCTGGATCTCCGACACCGACTCCTCCTGGGCCAACCACGGCATCTCAGGACCCGGCATCAAGGACCACGTCAAGGTCTACGAGAGCGCCTGGCAGGGCGGAAGCATGACCATCTGTCTCGCCCCGGGACAGGAGGTCGGCTACAGCGGCGCGGCCAACGACCGCGGTGATTCCCACATCTGGTCGATGGGCTGCTGACCCACCCCACCGCACCGACCACGGGGACGGCTCGGCCGGGCGTCGCGCACGCGCGGCCGGGCCGGGTAGCTCCCCGTCAGGAGTCGCGCAGGGCTGCGAGGGCGCGGTCCGCGTGTGCGCTCATCCGCAGCTCGCTGCGCACGACCTCGCGCACCCGTCGGTCCTGGCCGATCACGAACGTGACCCGCTTCGTCGGCGCCAGCGAGAAGCCGCGCTTCACACCGAACCGTGCCCGCACGGCGCCGTCCGAGTCGGACAGCAGGGGGTATCCGAGGGAGTGCCGCTCGGCGAACTCCTGCTGTCGCTCCACCCCGTCGGAACTTATCCCCACGGGCTGGGCCCCGACGGCCCGGAACTCGGCCGCCAGGTCACGGAAGTGGCAGGCCTCGGCGGTGCAGCCCGGGGTCATCGCCGCCGGGTAGAAGAAGAGGACGACCGGCCCTTCGGCCAGCAGCCCGGTCAGGGAGCGCGGGGCGCCCGTCTCGTCCGGAAGGGTGAAGTCCTCGACGAGGTCGCCGACGTTCATATCAGGCCCGTTCCCGATCCGTCCCAGTGAGCCGCCGGCGCCTCCGGTGCTCGCGGCCGGTGACGTTACCGCACAGTAGCTCCGCCGTCACCCCCCGACCACCCGCGGCCGGGCCCCCGTCCGTAGGCGCGTCACCCCTGGCGCGCCCCCTCCGGCCGGCTGTTCCGCGCGGCCGCGCGCCGGTCGAGCACGGCCAGGACCTGCTCACCCCAGCGCAGGTTCTCCTCCTCGAAGAACCTGCCGCGCATCAGGGTGAGGTACGGGCCGATCCGCTCGGCCTCTTCCAGGTACCGCTCCTCGTCCCGGCCGGCCAGCATCCACTCGCGCAGCCGGTCGTAACGCGCAAGCTTCGCCCGCGAGGCTTCCATCCGCTGGGCCACGAACCCCCGGACGGCCGTCGTGTCCCCCTCGTCGCAGGCCTGCACCTGGACCATCAGCTCGTCGCGGACGGCACTGGGGCGCGGCGGCGTCGCCGTGTACGCGGTCAGATCCCGCACCCCCGGTTCCGTCAGGCTGAACATCCGCTTGTTGGGGCGCCGCTCCTGCTCCACCACACGCGCCGTGATCAGTCCCGCCTCCGCGAGCCGGTCCAGCTCGCGGTAGAGCTGCTGCGGGGTCGCGGCCCAGAAGTTGGCCACGGACACGTCGAAGATCTTGGCCAGGTCGTACCCGGATGCCTCGCCCTCCAGGAGGGCCGCGAGGACGGCGTGCTTGAGCGACATCCGGCCACGCTAGCAGCAGGGCGAATAGTTTCTTCCGCACCTATTCAACCCGCTGGGCCCCTGCCGTACGGGGGCTCTTCGCTGGCACGTCCACCTGGCCCCTGCCTAGGCTGGACAGAGGGGACGGCAGACCCGAGGGGCAGCGCGATGGACAGCGGCACGTTCGTCTACACCAGCTACATGCGGACCACTCCCGAAGAGCTCTGGAAGGCGCTCACCGACCCGGACCTCACCCGTCGGTACTGGGGCGTGGCCTTCGAGACGGAATGGACCCCCGGCGCGCCCATGGTCTGGCACGAGGGCGGCCGCAGCACGGCCGACCCCGAACAGGTCGTCCTCGCGGCCGAGCCCGGCCGCCTCCTCTCGTACACCTGGCACACCTTCACCCCGGCCTGGGCGGAGGCGGTGCACCTCGGACAGGACGTGTACGAGCGTCTCGCCCGGGAGCGCCGGTCCCAGGTGACGTTCGCGATCGAACCCTCCGGCGACACCGTCAAGCTCACGGTCACCCACGCTGAGCTGGAGGCCGACGGGCTGATGCAGGACCTGATCGGCGAGGGCTGGCCCGCGCTCATCTCCAGTCTCAAGTCCCTGCTGGAAACGGGCGAGGAGCTTCCGGAACCGCCCCGCTGACGGCGAGGGCCCCGGGACCCCTCGTACGGGAGCCGTCGTCCCGTCGGCGGAAGCCGCGCCGCCGACCGCCCTCCGCCCTGGTCGTCTCCGACGGACCGACCGCCCCCACCGACCGCAGGGAGCTTCGATGACGGACATCACGCAGGTCGACGTCGGCGACGCGACCCTCTTCGTGGAGGCACGGCGCCTCGGCCCCGACTCGGAACTCGAAGGGTTCGGCGGCGGCCTGCCCGACCTCTCCGCGGTCACCGAGGCCCTCTCCTCCTTCGCCGGGCAGATCGGGGACGCCCTCCACCGGGCGGCGCCGGACCGCGCGACCGTCGAGTTCGGCTGCCAGCTCGGTCTCGACGCGGGCAAACTCACCGCACTGGTCGTGCAGGGCAGCGCGAACGCGAGTCTGCGGGTCACCCTCGAATGGGAGAGGCCGTCCCGCTGAGCGAGCCGGCCGGCCGCACCCACCCCCGGTCTACCGGTACTCGACCGTCAGGGTCACCGGCGTGTCCCGGTTCACGAACAGGTACGCCGTCCCGGCCGGCGCCGATGCGAACCCGAGCCGGAACTGCGTGACCCCGCCCCGGTTCAGCGCCGCGAGCGCCGCCGCCGACAGATCCGTCGACACCGCGCTCCCGGAGGTGAACGCCCCGATCCGCGCCGCATCCGCCACCGACGCCGCCGCGGACCAGTCCGCCGGCTCCACCGCGCATCCGCCGAAGCAACCCGTGCGCAGGTCGACCTGGAGCCGGTTGCCCGCGGGAGAGGCCCAGGGATCACCGGAGCCTCCGGACCGTGTGACGGTCAGCCACGCCCGGGTGACCTCCTTGCCGGCCGGGATCCGCGAGGTGTCGAAGGAGACGAGCGATCGGTTCACCCTGCCGTCCGTACCCCGGCCGAGCGCGAGACCGGACACGTCCTCCAGGGTGCCGATCGCCGCCCCCGAGCCGTCCGCCGCCGCCTTCACGTATCCGTCCTCGGCGTCCGTGCTGGACAGGACAGCCCGACCTGACGCGGGCGGCGGCGTTCCCGTGCCGCGCAGGGCCCGCACCATGCCCATGACCGCCTCGATCTGCTTCCCGCCATGCCGCGCGTAGGCCGTGTCACCGAGGTAGCCCCACCAGTTCCAGCAGCCGTTCGGGTTCTCCAGGGTCGCGGTGGGTGCCGCCTGCGGGTACAGCACGATCAGGTCGTTGGTGTCGGCGTACTCGTTGAGGTACGCGCCCTCGACGAACCGGGTGCCGAACCCCTGGTACGCGTACCCCTGCTTGCAGCCGTGCAGCGCCACGAGCAGCCGGCAGCGCGCCCCCTCGGCGCAGGACACCGGCACGTACGCGAAACCCTCCCCGCCCATCGAGATCGCGGCGGCCGAACCGCCCGGCGCGTACGTGTTCTGGTCGAAGCGGATCAGCGAGCCGCCCGTGCCCGACCCGGGCGCGGCGACCGAGCCGAGGAGGTGACCGAGGAGCGCCCCCTCCGCGTCGATCCCGCAGTTGTTGAGATACGGACTCTGCGTCACCGTGCAGGAGTTGGGCCCGAGCGGGGTGATCCAGGCGTGCCCCGCCGCCGTCGAGCGGTCGTAGCGCACGCGGGCGCCGAAACGACCGTAATAGTCGGCGAGCGCGTCCACCACGGGCCGTTTCACCGTGGAGTCGCCCGAGCCACTGAAGACGTACACCGGGTCACCGGCCAGATTCCCCACCGGGTCGACCTGGCCTTGGGCCGAACGGTCGCGGGTGGTCTGCTCCAGGGCGGCGAGCTGAAGGTTCTGTGTGGTGTCCATGCAGGCGTTGAGCGCCGTGGCGAGCTGCCCGCGGGCGCAGTCGTAGGGCCCCGACGCGAACACCGCCGAACCCTCGAACGTACCCGAGTACGCCACGTGCAGCTGCGTGGCCATGTAGCCGCCGGACGACACGCCGGCACTGAGGACGGAACCTATGTCGTACGCCGTGAGCGTGCCGGGCACGGGCGGGGGAGCGGCGGCCCCGGCGGGGACCGCGGTGGGGAACAGGACGGCGGCGGCACACAACAGCAGGGCCGCGAGCCGGCGTGGCCGACGGAGGCGGATGGGACGGGCGGGACGGGCGGGACGGTCGGGACCGCGGGAACGGAATGAACGCATGTGATCTCCCGGCTGGCTCGTTCCTGACGGAGGGTCGGCCGGCAGGCTACGGGTGGTCCGGAGCCGTACTCCATGGGCGAGGACGCCACAATCCGGGCCACCGGGTATGGCTGCCCCTCACCTGGCAGCCGAGGCCGCGCGCACCGGGTCGCAGGTCGCCGCGGTGGGCCGTCAGCCGTGGTCAGCCCTTCGCCACCGTGGCTCCGTCGTCACCGCGGATCCTGCGCCCCCCGTCAGTCGTTCACCGCCGTCAGGAGGACCACCGCGTCCTCCAGGGCGGTGAGCCCGTGCCGCTCCTTGGGGATCATCCGCAGCTCGCCCGCCGTCAGCTCCTCCGCCCACCCGGCCGCCGTCAGGTTGACCCGGCCCCGCAGCACCTGGAGGCTCGCGGCGGGCGGCGCGTTGTGCTCGTCGAGGGACGTGCCCGACGTGAGGGCGATGACGGTCTGCCGAAGCACCCCGTCATGCATGAGCAGATGCGCGCTGCGCCCGTGCGGCGCGGTGCGGGCCGCGGCGAGATGTTCGTCGGCGAGTGCGGTGAGGTCCAGCTTCATGACTCTCCCTGCGGGGTGCGCGGGCGGATACCCCCACCCTCTCCTGTGACGTCCGGTACGCAACCCGGGTCCGCCGACCGGGCCGAGCACACCACCCCGAGGCTCCCGGCGGCGACGGACACCCCCGCGGCTGGCCGCCCGGCCGACCAGCCGTGCGCCACGAACCGCCAGGACCCCGCGACGACCCGAAGCGGACCCCTGGCAGCGCCGTGACCCGCAGCGCGCGGTGGCGGCGAGGAGACCCCGCAGCCCGGCCACGAGCTGCGCGTACGCAGCGGGACCGGGCACCCCGAGACACCTGACCCGGTCTGATCCGAACAGAGACCCTAGCCCGCGTCCGGGCCGCTCCGCGCGATGATCGCCGCCGTGTCCACGCCGGTCGGCAATGTGCCGAAGGCGAGGCCCCTGTCGCCGTCGAGCCGGGAGGCGCAGAACGCGTCCGCCACCGCCGGATGCCCGTGGCGTACGAGCAACGAGCCCTGGAGCACCAGGGCGAGCCGCTCGACGAGCCGCCGGGCCCCGTAGGCCACCGCGTCCGGGTCGCCGAGCCCCGCCAGGTCCTTGCGCAGGGCCGCGACCGCCGCGTCCAGGCGTCGGTCGGCGCCCGCGCCCCGGTCGACCTCGGCGAAGTACGCCTCCACCGCCTGGGGCTGACGGGCCATCGCCCGCAGCACGTCAAGGGCGGCGACGTTCCCCGAACCCTCCCAGATCGACGGCAGCGGCGCCTCGCGGTAGAGCCTCGGAAGGCCCGAGTCCTCCACATAGCCGTTGCCGCCCAGGCATTCGAGGGCCTCCGCCGCGTGGGCGGGCGCCCGCTTGCACACCCAGTACTTGGTGACCGCGAGACCGAGCCGCCGCATCTGCTCCTCCTCCGCGTCGCCGCGCGCCGCCCGGTCCACCGCGCCGGCCAGGCGCAGCGCCGCGACCGTGGCCGCCTCCGCCTCCACCGCCAGGTCGGCCAGGACGTTCCGCATCAGCGGCTGGTCGACGAGCCGCGTCCCGAACGCCTCCCGGCGCGTGGCGTGGTGCACCGCCTGTACGAGCCCCAGACGCATCCCGGACGCCGAGCTGACGGCGCAGTCGAGCCGCGTCATGTTGACCATCCGGATGATGGTGGCCACCCCGCGCCCCTCCTCGCCCACGAGCCGGCCGACGGCACCCTCGTACTCGATCTCGGACGAGGCGTTGGACCGGTTGCCCAGCTTGTCCTTGAGGCGCTGGAGGCGGATCGCGTTGCGGCTGCCGTCCGGCAGCACCCGGGGCACCAGGAAGCAGGACAGTCCACCGGGCGCCTGTGCCAGGGTGAGGAAGACGTCCGACATCGGCGCCGACGTGAACCACTTGTGGCCGGTCAGCGCGTACAGACCGGGCTCGCCCGCCGGGACGGCCCGGGTCGTGTTCGCCCGGACGTCCGACCCGCCCTGCTTCTCCGTCATCGACATCCCGGCGATGATCCCGCGCTTCTCCGTCGGCACCCGCAGCCCGAAGTCGTACGACGGGGACGTGAGCAGCGGCTCGTACACCTCGGCCAGCTCCGGCTGGACCCGCAGCGCCGGCACCGCCGCGTACGTCATGGAGACCGGGCACAGATGGCCCGCGTCGGCCTGCCCCCACACGAACACCTTCGCCGCACGGGCCACGTGCGTGCCGGGCCGCTCGTCGCGCCAGGGAGCGCCGTGCAGGCCGTGCCGTACGGCCACGTCCATCAGCTCGTGCCAGTACGGGTGGAACTCGACCTCGTCGATCCGGTGCCCGTACCGGTTGTGGGTGTGCAGGACGGGGGAGTGGCGCTCGGCGAGCCGTCCCCACTCCTGGGCCTGTTCACCGCCCGCCAGCACCCCCAGCTCGCGGACCTCGGCCTCGGCCCATCCCGCGCCCTCCCGGCGCAGCGACTCCAGGAGCGCGGGGTCGGCGGACACGTCGTAGCCCGTCAGGGGCGGTACCTGGTTGGTGACCTCATGCGTGGTCGGCATCGGGAACTCCCAGTGCTCGCAGGGTGAAGGTGACGAGTGCGGGTACGGTGCCGGGTCCGACGGACCCCTCCGCCAGCGGGCCGACGAGCGCCTCCGCACCCGCCCCCACGAGGGCGGACGCCGTCAGGGCGGGGTCCTGCGGCGGCAGCTCGCCGGAGCGCACGCCCTCCTCGACGCGCGCGGCGAACACGTCCCGGAACGCGCGCCGGAAGACGAGCCGCTCGGCGTCCACGGCCGGGTCGACCGGCTCGGCGAGCAGCGCGTACGCCAGTCGCGGTGACTTCAGGGCGCGCTGGGCGAAGGTCTCGATGACGGCGACCACGCGCTCGGCGGCCGAACGGTGGCCGGGGTGCCCGGCCGCCTCGGAGACGGCAGCGACCTCCCGGCCCACCACGGTCCGGAACAGTTCCACGGAGAGCTCGGCCTTGCTGGGGAAGTGGCGGTACACGCTGCCCGTGGCGATTCCGGCGCGGGCGGCGACGGCGGCCACCGTGCAGCCCGCGTAGCCCTGCTCGGCGAGCAGTTCGCGGGCCGCGTCGACGACGGTTGCACGCTGGGCGTCGAGCCGGGCCTGGACGGCGGGGGTACGGCGGTAGGGCATGGAAGAAGTGAAGCAGCGATTCATTGCTTCATCAAGGCGCCGGACGCCCCTGACTCTCCCGGAACGGCGCACGCCCCCGCCGGAGAGGGCGGGGGCGTGCGCGGGGCGCGGGTTCGGCCGGTCGGCGTCAGCCGGTGAAGACCTCCGTCAGCGACCAGACGGCGAGGCCTGCCATGCAGACACCGCCGATGCGCTGCACGGTCTTGAGCGGTACGCGCTTGGCGATGAACCGGCCCGCGACCAGGGCGAGCGCGGAGACGCTCATCAGGGCGGCGAGGGATCCGATCGCCGTCGACCAGGTGCCGTTGGTGGCGGCCAGGTTGGCGGTCGTGATCTGGGTGAGGTCACCCCACTCGCTGATGAAGACGGCCATGAAGGCGGTCGAGAAGACGGGCCAGAAGCCGGTCACCGTCCGCCCGCCCGTGTCGTCCTCCTCGTCGTCGCCCCCGCCGCGCAGCAGCATGAACGCGCCGAAGCCGAACAGCAGGGCCGAGACCAGCTTCACGGACCAGCCGGGAAGCAGCCCGAGCAGGCTGCCCGCTCCCACGGCGATGGCGACATGGGCGAGGAAGGCGGTGGAGGTGCCGATCCACACGTACAGCGGACGCATGCGCGTGCCCATGGCGAGGGACGCGAACATCGTCTTGTCGGGAAGCTCGGCGAGGAAGATCAGCCCGAAGGCGGTGAGGATCGCCAAGGGGTCGAGGTGCATACCGGGGCTCTCTGCTCGGTCCGGGCCGTAGGGCCCGCACGCGGCGCCTGGGTGGGCGACGGGAGGACCACTCGGCCCGGCATGACGGACCACGCCCACGGAAGCGCGGACGCGGTTGATGCCTGGCCGAAGGTCTCGCCCGTCCACGTCGAACATGGACCCGGTCACCGGGAACCCGAGGGTTCCAGTGTGTCGACGACCGGTTCGCAGGGCTACTCCCCTTCGCTGTTCCCCAGTGTAACCGACGGGGACGCGTGAGTGAGTAGACAGTGTCTACGCAGTCTTGATAGACAGTGTCCATGGGCAAGGAAACAGAGCGGCGTGACGGCCGTGACAGCCAGGACGCCCGCCGTGGCGCCGATCGCGAGGGCGATCGGGACGTCGACCGCGGCGGGCAGGACGCCGCCGGTGACCGTGAAGGTGACGGTCACGGCGGAGGTCTGCGGGCCCGACTCGTCACGGTCGGCGTCGAGCTCGTCGACGCCGAGGGTGCCCAGGCTCTCTCCCTGCGCGGGATCGCCCGCCGCGCCGGTGTCTCCCACGGAGCGCCCCGACGTCACTTCCCCACCCATCTCGACCTCCTCTCGGCCATCGCCCGCCGGGGCTTCGCCGAACTTGCCGCCCGCATCGCCGCCGAGGACCGGGCGGCCGCCGTACCGCGCGAACGGATCGCGCTCCTCGCCCGTGTGTACCTCGACTACGCCGAGACCCGGCGCGGCATGTACGAGCTGATGTTCCGGCACGACCTCCTGGAGAGCGGCAGACTGGGTCTGCGCGAGACGAGCCTGCCGCTCTTCGCCCACCTCACCGGTCTCGTCACCCGTGTCCGCCCTGACGCGGACCCGGTCGTCGTCGCGGCCGCGCTCTGGGCCAATCTCCACGGCATCGCCCAGCTCCGGCACTGGGGAAGCCTCCGGCTCGCGACCGCCGGCGGCGACCCCGCCCCGCTTCTCGCCGCCGCCCTCGACGCCCACCTCGGCCCAGCGGAGCCCGGCCGATGACCACCCCTTGGTGGTCTCGGGCAGCCCCGCCGCGGTCTCGTGGAGCCCGGCCGGTGACCGTTCTTGGTGGTCTTGGGAAGCCCGGCGTGACCGCCCGCCGGGGTCTCGTGGAGGCCGCACCGTTGACCGCCCGCCGCGGTCCCGTGGAGCCCGGCCCGTGACCGCCCGGCGTGATCTCGTGCAGCCCGGCGTGACCGCCGGCCGCGGTCCCGCAAAGGCCTCCCCGTTGACCGCCCGCCGTGGGCCCGTCCTCGCGTGCAGCGTCGTCGGCGCGGCCGTCGTCGCCCTCGACGGCACCGTCCTCACCGTTGCCCAGCCCGCCCTCCAGCGTGATCTGGGCGCCGGCCTGGACCAGGTGCAATGGACCAGCACCGGCTACCTGATCGCGGTGGCGAGCCTCCTGGTCCTCGCGGGCCGGCTCGGCGACCGCTACGGCCACCGACGGGTCTTCGCGATCGGCGCGATCGGCTTCGCCGCCGTCTCCACCGCCATCGCACTGGCCCCCGGCATCGGAGCGGTGATCGTGCTCCGCGTACTCCAGGGGGTGTGCGGGGCGCTCCTCCAGCCCGCCACCCTCGGCATGCTCCGGACCGCGTTTCCTCCGGAGCGGCTCGGGACCCCGATCGCCCTGCGCACAGCCGCGATCGGGCTCGCCGCCGCGGCCGGACCGCTCGTCGGCGGCGCGCTGGTCTCCGCGTACGGCTGGCGCTCCGTCTTCCTCCTCGGCGTACCCCCGACCCTCGCGATCGGACTGCTCGCCCTCGCCACGGGCGAACGGGACCCTGACCGTCAGGTCGAGGGTCAGGCTGAACGTCCGGGTGACGGTCCGGGTGAGCGCGATGCGCAGGAGAGCGCACCCGCCCCCTGGTCCGCCTCCGGCGGGCTTTCCGCGCTCGACCCGCTCGGGGCGCTGCTGCTCACCGCCGCGCTCGGGCTGGTCGTCCACGGCCTTGTCGCAGCGGCCCGGCCGGGAGGTGCGCCGGCCGGTGCGCTCGCCTGCGCCGGGGCCGTCGCCGCCGCGGTCGCTCTCGCCCGGCACGAGCGCCGAGCCGCGCGCCCCCTCCTGCCGCCGGAGCTGCTCCGGAGCGGGCCCGTCGTCGCGGGCCTCGTCGTCCTCCTCGCGGCCTCGGCCGCCCTCTTCGGGTCGCTCTTCGTGGCGACGTACTTCCTCCAGGACGTCCAGGGCCTCGACCCCCTCGACTGCGCACTTCGCGTCCTGCCGCTCGCCGTGCTCATGGTGCTCGGCGCGCCTCTCTGCGCGCCGCTCCAGCGCCGGTTGGGCCCCCGGCGTACGGCGACGGCGGGCGCCGTCCTGCTCACCCTCGGGGTGCTGACCCTCTCCCGGCTGGACGCGACGGCGGGTGCGGTGCCCACGGGCACGTCCGCCGCCCTGCTCGGCGCCGGGTTCGTCACCGTGCTCGTCACGGCGACGTCGGTCGTCGTGCACCGGGCACCCGAGGACCATGCCGGAGTCGCCGGCGGCCTCCAACAGACCGCGATGAACGTCGGACCCGCTCTCGGTGTCGCCGTCGCGACCCTCGCGCTCGCCCGGGCCCCGCTCGGCGGATTCGTCCCGTCCGCGGGCGCCGCCGTCCCCGCCCTCGTCGTGATCGCCGCTCTCGCCGTCCCCGCCGCACTCGCCCTGCCCGGCACAGGCCGGCGGAGGACACGCCCGGGGCCCCCGTCCCCCCCGGCCCGGGCGCCGATCCTGCGTACGATCATGAGATGCCCGACGGTCACCGGGGCGGTCCCGGCGCAGCGGCCCGCACCCAGTTCAACCTCGGTCGCGCGCTGCCGTTCCTGGTCCTGGCCCTGACTCTCCTCGCCGACCTGATCACCCCCGACCGGGAGCGGTTCGACCGCCTCCTCGTCGCCGCGCCCGCGCTCGCCGCCGTCACCTGGAGCGTGCGCGGGACGATCGGGATCGGGCTGCTCGCGATGGGCGCCCGCATGGGGCTCAGTCTCACCCGGGGGGAACCGCTCGCTCCCGAACTCGTCGCGAGCGAGACCGTGCTCGCGGCCGTCACCGCCGCAGCGGCCTGGGTCAGCCACGTCCGCGCCCGCTACGAACAGGACCTGCGGGAAGTCACCGCCGTCGCGGAGTTGGTACAGCGGGTCGTGCTGCGTCCGCTCCCCGCCCGCCTCGGCCGCTTCGACCTGTACCTGCTGTACGTGGCGGCCGCCGCGAAGGCCAGGATCGGCGGCGACTTCTACGAGGCCGTACGGGTCCCCGGCGCGGTGCGGATCATGCTCGGTGACGTCCAGGGCAAGGGCCTCGGAGCCGTCGAGACCGCTTCCGTCCTGCTCGGCGCCTTCCGCGCCGCCGTCAACGACGCCACCGACCTGGCCGTCCTCGCCGACCGGCTCGACGAGGGTCTCGCCCGCTACGGAGCCTGGGATCCCGACTCCGACGCCGCCGAACGCTTCGCCACCGTCGTCCTCGTCGAACTCCCCGACGGTGAGGACACCGCGCGGCTCCTCAGCTGCGGCCACCCCGCCCCGCTGCTCCAGCACGGCGCCGACGTGCGGCCCGTGGACTTTCCGGATCCCTCGCTGCCCGTCAACCTCGCGGGCCTCGCCGACTCCCAGCACCGGATCGAGGAGGTCCGCTTCGGCCCGGGGGACCGCCTGCTCCTCTACACCGACGGCGTCAGCGAGACCCGCGACCGGGCCGGCACCTTCTACCCGCTCGAACCGCGAATGCGCCGGTGGGCGACGGAACCCGCCGGGGCGCTGCCGGAACTCCTGCACAAGGACCTCACCGACTACGGGGCCGGCGGCCTCGACGACGATGTCGCCGCCCTGCTCGTGGTCTGTCCCCCCGAGGCTCGCTGACCCGTCCCCGTCGTCACCAAACATCGACTTCGGGGCGGATGGTGTCGTTCCTGACGGGTCGGGTGCCTCGTGCGCTGGTCGCGCGCTCTGGTCCCTTGACCTCGCACAAGTGAGGCTGGTGATCGTCCGTATCACGGAGAGTCACCAGTCCAGTCGAGAGGAACGGGTGCACGTGCCCCAGGAGAACCCCACCACCCCCGGCTCGCCCGAACGCTTTCCCGGCTTCCCCGAGGTGACGCCGGGGCTGACCACCGCCGAGGCCGGCCGCATCGCGGCACGCGGGCTCTGGGCCGCCGAAGCGACGGTGGACCCCGGCGCCGTCCGGCTCGGCCAGACCCTCGCCAACGCCCTCCTGAGCGAAACGACCGACAGCACCGACAGCACCGGCAGTACCGGCGGTACCACCGGCGCCTCCAGCACCACCGGTACCGCCGAGGCACTGCTCCCCGCCGAGCTCGCCGCGTTCGTCCGGGAGGTGCGCGGCCGGGCCCTGCCCGCGTACCACCGCATCGAGGGGTCCACGGAGGGCGTGCGGCTGTCCGCCTTCAGCCTCCGGCAACTCGGCCCCGGCCCGCACCCGCTCGTCGTCGTCCCGGCCGGCTGGACCCCCTTCGGCTGGCCGCTTTTCCTCTGGTCGTACCTCGTCCTCGCACACAAGGGCTACCACGTCCTCGCCTACACTCCCCGCGGCCTCGGCATCCCCGGCCTGCCGTCCACCTCCACCGGCTGCATCGACATCGCGGGCCCCCACGACTGGGCCGACGGCTCCGCCGTCATCGACTTCGCCGTCGACCACTTCGCCCCGAACGGCATCGGGTTCATGGGCGAGTCCTACGGCTCCGGCATCAGCCAGCTCGTCGCCGCCCACGACGACCGGGTCGCCACCGTGGTCGCCCTCAGCACCTGGGGAAACCTCGCGACGAGCCTCTACGAGCACGACACCCGCCACCTCGCGGCCGTGAAGGCCCTCCTCGCCCTCACGGGCGGCTCGGTGGAGTCCAAGTTCGACGAGGAGAACCAGCGGATCCTCGCCGACTTCCAGGCCGACCGGAACCTGGACACCGTCGTCGAGTGGGGCCGGCGCCGCGCCCCCGAGTCGTATCTCCACCTGACCAACGACAACGGCACACCCACCTTCTTCTCGAACACCTGGCACGAGAGCCTCTTCGCGGTCAACCAGACCCTGACGACCTTCAACGGCCTCGACGTGCCCAAGCGGCTCAACCTGTGGATCGGCGACCACGCCGCACCCGAGGGCCCCGCCCTCATCGGCCCGCCCGCGACACCCGGCGAGGTCAACCTCCCCATGGAGGAGGCGTACGCCTGGCTCGACCATCACCTCAAGGGCGAACGCAACGGGGTCGAGGACTGGCCGCAGATCTGCAACCAGGTGATGTTCACCTACGAGACGGAACCGGTCACGGACCCGGGGACCGGCGAACCGACCGGCGAGAACCGGATCGTCACGCCCGCCCGCCGGGAGACCAGCCCCGCCTGGAGCGAGGTCACCCGCGCCACCGAGGTGTTCGGCCTCACCGGCGACGGCGCGGGCGGCTCGGACGGCCGCCTCCTCCCCGTCGGCGGGGGAGCGCCCGAGGCGGAGGAGACCGGTTGGCGGCGCGCGTTCCTCGCGGGTGTCGACACCGAGGCCACCGCCATGGACGCCCTCATGAAGACCGGTCAGGCCGAGTGGGCGGGCAACCCCAAGATCTACGACACCCGCAAGATCGACCGTCGGCACGCGGTCGCGTGGACGACCGACCCGCTCGCCTCGCCCGACGGGGAGGGGACGGCCGGCCGCCGCGTCCGGGGCATTCCCCGGCTGCGCCTCACGGTCCGCTCCACCGCCACCTCCGCGAGCCTCTACGCCCACCTCCTGGACGTCGCCGAGGACGACACGGCCCGGATCATCACCCACGAGCCGCTCAACGTGTACGGCCTGACACCAGATCAGGACACCACTGTCACCTGGAAGCTCCAGGCGGCCGCGTACGACATCCCGTCCGGACACCGGCTGATGCTGGTCGTCGACAGCAAGGACCCGCTGTACGGCGACGCCTCCGTCACCTGGACGCAGACCGTGATCGGCTCCCCGGACGCCGAGCCGTCCTTCCTCGAGCTGCCGCTCGGCTGACCTCCGGCAGCCGTCCGGCGGACCGGGTGCGCGCGCGGGCCGGGCGCGCGCGCCCTCCCTCTACCGTGCCGCTTCCCAGGCACACCCCCTGACGGCGCGCGCCGCTCCGGGCGCGCCCCACCGGTCCCGGGGCCGGCACCCGGTGCCCGCCCACCACCCGGCGCCGGCCCCAGGCACCCGGCCCCCTCCACCATCCCGTGTCCGCCCCAGGTCTGACGGGACATGAGTCCCCAGCAGGACGCGCCGTGGGGTTCGCATTGCCTAGCGTGCCCCCATGACCCGATTCACCAGGGCGGCAGCGGCCGCTCTCCTCGCCTGTTCCCTCGCGTTACCCGGCGCCCTCGCCACGGCGGCCCCCGCCACGGCCGTCGCGTCGGCCCCCGACGCCCCGCCGACCCGGGGCCCGGCCCCCTCCGCCGCGCCCTTCGCGACGCCGGCCGTCACCCGGGCCGTGCTCCCCGCGCCCACCGGGCCGTACTCCCTCGGCAGCACCGTCGTGCCGCTCGTCGACCGGTCCCGTACCGACCCGTGGGTCCCCACCGCCGACGGACGCGCGCTCATGGTCACGCTCCACTATCCGGCCGCCCGCGCCGGGGGCGGCGGCCGTCCCGCCGCCTACGCCACCCGGGAGGAGGCGCGTCTGCTCGCCGCACAGCTGGGTTCAGGCGTCTCCGGCGACGTGCTCGCCCGGACCCGTACCCACAGCAGGACCGACGCGCGCCCCGCGCCGGGCCGTCGCCCCCTGGTGCTGCTCTCGCCGGGATTCGGCGTCTCCCGCTGGACGCTCACGCATCTCGCCGAGGACCTCGCCTCCCGTGGCTTCGTCGTCGCCTCCGTGGACCACGCCTACGAGTCCTACGGGATCAGCCTCCCCGACGGTCGCACCCTCACCTGCGTCGCCTGCACCGCCCTGGACGAGGGCGGCGTCCACGGCAGTGTGGTCACCTCGACCCGCGCCGCCGACATGCGGTACGTCCTGGACCGGCTGACCGGGCCCCGGCCCGTCTGGAGGTACGCCGACGACGTGATCGACGCCCGCAGGACCGGCATGGCGGGTCACTCCATCGGCGGGGCGAGCGCGGCAACCGCGATGGTGGCCGATCCGCGTGTCGACGCCGGTGTCAACATGGACGGGGCCTTCTGGGAGGACCTGCCCGCGGAGGGACTGCGGGGCCGCCCGTTCCTGATGCTCGGTACGCACGACGACACGCATCTGCCCGGAGGCACCGACGCCACCTGGGACCGGACGTGGTCCGCGCTCGACGGCTGGAAGCGGTGGATCACGGTGGCTGGCTCCGACCACTTCACCTTCTCGGACGGCCCCGTGCTGGCCCGACACTTCGGCCTGCCGCAGCCCGAACTGCCCACCGACCGCGCCGTCGCGGTCACCCGGACGTACGTGGCCGCCTTCTTCGACCGCCACCTGCGCGGGCTCCCGCGCCCCCTCCTCGACGGCCCGTCGCCGGCGAACCCGGAGGTCCACTTCCAGCGCCGCTGACCCGCCCCACGGGCCGAGCGCCCTCAGGAGCGGTACGGGGTGTTCGCCTCCGCCCAGTCCGCAAGCGCCCGCGCGCACTCGGCGACCGATTCCCGCCAGGTGCGCGCGGCACCGTCACCGGCCTCGTCGCTGACGTGCTTGACGATGCGCAGCGGTACCCCGGCGAGCTCCGCCGCGGCCGCGAGCGCGTACCCCTCCATGTCGACCAGCGGTGCTCGCTCCGCGAGCCGGGCGCGAGCGGCGTCGTCCGAGATGAAGGCGTCCCCGGTGGCCAGGACCACCTCTCCGCCGTCGGGCAGCGACAGCGGCGCCCCGTACGTCTCTCCGGTGAGCGTGGCGAGCAGTTCGCCGTCGAGGTCGTGCTGCACCACGGTCCCGACGACATGCGTCCCGGACCAGCCGGGACGCAGCGCCCCGGCCGTCCCCAGATTCACGATCCCGGACGGGCGCGGGCCCCGGCCGAGGACGGTCGCGAGGGCGGTCGCCGCGTTCACCTTGCCCATGCCGGTCAGGAGCACGGGCAGTTCCGTGTCCAGGAACTGGGCCTCCTCCTTGACGGCGAGGACGAGCAGAGGACGGTCGGCGGTGATCTCTCCCAGGAGTTCCATGGGGCCACGCTAGTTCGAGCGACCGGCCGCCGTACAACCGATGCCCATGTCAGGGGCGACGGACGCTCACCCCAGTGACAGACCGCGCTCCGCGAGCGCCTCGCCGAGCACGCGCAACGCCTTCGGCCCGACGCCGTGCAGTGCGGCGAGCTCGGCGGCGGGCACCCCCGCGAGCTGGTCGAGGCGGGTGTATCCGGCCGCGGCGAGGGCGCGGGTCGCGGGCGCGCCGACGGCGCGGGGGAAGTCCGTCTCGGGACGGTCGGATGCGATGGCCATGGACCGATCGTGCCACGCCAGGCGGTGCGTGCCCTGTCCGGGAGCGCGGTTCGACGGAGTCCGCGAGGCCCACGCCGCGTACGCCTGCGTCGTACGCCTGTGTCGCGTACGTCCGAGTCGCTTACGCCGGCATCGCGTACGCCCGCCCGCTCCGCGCACGCCCGCCGCCTACGCCTGCGCCATCAGCCAGTGCCGTACGGGCCAGCACCCTGTACATATTCGGCCCGTACGCGCGCGGTCCGCCCCCGTCGGCCGCCCCGCCCTCAGACCGGCAGCAGACGTCCGATCAGCGCTCCCAGCTGGCGGGCGTTCCGGCACGGGCGCATCTCGACGAGGTCGGCGTAGGCCGGGGCGGCAGAGTCGCCCGTGCCCCACAGCGAGGGCTGCTCGGGGTTGAGCCAGTGGACCCGCCGCGCCCGCTCCGCGATCCGCTTCAGCGCCGCCAGGTTCGGGTCGGAGCCGTTGGTGCGGGCGTCCCCGAGGACGAAAACCACCGTGCGCGGTCCGACGACGTCCGCGTACCGCTCGGCGAACTCGCCGAGCGCCGTCCCGTAGTCGCTCTGCCCGTGCCAGCCGGTCAGCTCCGCCTCCGCGAGGATCCGCTCGCCGAGGCCCGCCGGGTCCGCCGGGCCCCGGGCGATGAGCGCCGTGACCTCGTCCACCCGGTTGACGAAGGCGAAGACCCGGACCCTGCTGAACTGGTCGTGCAGGGCCTGCACCAGGAGCATCGTGAACTGCGCGAAACCTGCCACCGACCCCGAGACGTCGCACAGCAGGACCAGCTCGGGCCGCCGGGGCGTGCGCCGCCGGTACACCGGGCGCACCGGCACGCCCCCGGTCGACAGCGACCGGCGCAGCGTCCGCCGCAGGTCGATCTCCCCGCGCGCCGCCCGCCGCCGCCGGGCCGCGAGCCGGGTGGCCAGCTTCCGCGCCAGCGGCCGTACCGTACGCCGCAGCTCGTCCAGCTGCGCCCGCCCGGCGAGGAGGAAGTCCACGGTGTCGGCCGTCCCCGCGACCGCACGGCGTGCCACCGGGTCCCGCCCCTGCCGCTCGGCGACCCGGCGCCGGGCCTCGGTCCGCACCCGCTCACGGAAGGCCTCGATCCGCCGTCGGATCTCGTCGTCGAGCAGCCTGTCGGTGAACTCGGGATCCCCCGCGCCGGAGACCGTCCCGAGCCGCTCCCGCACCCGGGCGAGCAGCGTCTCCGGGCGGAGCCGGGAGAGCGTCTGGTACGAGGACCAGCCGTCCGACCCCGGGGTGGAGCCGTAGCCGCCGAAACCGCTCACCGCCTCGGCGGCGAGCCGGTCGAGAGCGGCGTCGTCACCGGCGCCGAGGGCATCCGTGAGCCGCTCGCGCAGCGCGGCGAGACCTGCCGGGGTGCCGTCGTACTCCTCCGCCGCCCCGGTGTGGCCGAGCGGGAAGTACAGGTCGAAGACCCGGTCGAACACCGGGCGCTGCCCCTCCCCGTGCAGCAGGGTCGCCGCCAGCGCCTCCCGTACCCGCTCGCGGTCCGTGAACCCCACCGCCTCCAGGGCCCGTCCCGCGTCCACGGTCTCGCCCGTCCCGATGCCGAACCCGTGGTCGCGCAATGCCCCCACCAGGCCGGTGAGCCGCGCGACCGCCCCCGCCCCCGGCGCCTCCGGCTCCGGGATCACACCGTGTCCAGATCGAGCTTGGCCGCGGCCTTCACGATGTCCGCCTGGTGCTTGAGGAGGACGCCCAGGGTCTCCCGTACGATCCGCTCGTCCAACCGGTCCGCGCCCAGCGCGAGCAGAGTGCGGGCCCAGTCGATCGTCTCCGAGACGGACGGAGCCTTGCGCAGGTCCATCGCCCGTAGCGCCCCCACGACCCGCACCACGGACGCGGCGAGCGCGGAGTCGAGGCCGGGGACCTTGAGCCTGACGATCCGGCGCTCCAGCCCCTCCTCGGGGAAGCCGATGTGCAGGAAGAGGCAGCGCCGGCGCAGCGCCTCCGACAGTTCGCGGCTCGCGTTCGAGGTGAGGACGGTGAACGGCCGGCGGCTGGCCGTGATCGTGCCGAGTTCGGGCACGGTGATCTGGAAGTCGCTGAGCACCTCCAGGAGGAGGCCCTCCACCTCCACGTCCGCCTTGTCGGTCTCGTCGATCAGAAGCACGGTCGGCTCCTCGGAGCGGATCGCGGTGAGCAGCGGCCGGGGGAGCAGGAACTCCTCGCCGAAGATGTCCGTCCGGGTCTCGTCCCACGACTCGCCCCGGCCGGCCGTGATCCGCAGCAGCTGCTTGGCGTGGTTCCACTCGTACAGCGCGCGGGACTCGTCGACGCCCTCGTAGCACTGCAACCGGACCAGCCGGGCGCCCGCCACCTCGGTCACGGCCTTGGCGAGCTCCGTCTTGCCGACGCCGGCCGGGCCCTCGACGAGGAGCGGCTTGCCGAGCCGGTCGGCGAGGAAGACGGTGGTGGCGACGGCGGGTGACGCCAGGTAGCCGGTCGCCGCGAGCCGTTCCGCGACGTCGTCGACGGAGCTGAAGAATCCGGTCGTCATGGCAGTCCCCCCGGGAACGTGATGCCTACTGGCCAGTAGCCTCTGCTGCAGTACTTGATCAGATCGGGCACCGTCGCACAACCGTCCCGCACGAGGTCCGTACCGCGCGCGGGATGCCACCCGCCGGTGCTAGGGAAGGGTGACCGGGCACCTGCCGCCCGTCGTCTATGCCGCGACGGCTCGGCGGAGCTCGTCGAGCTTCCGGTCGGCCCGCCCCTGGGCACCGGCGTCGGCGGCTACGAGCCCACCACCCGTCCACTCACTCCGCGAGACCCTGCTGATCTTCACCGACGGACTCGTCGAACGGCGCGGCGGCGAGGACATCGACGTGTCGCCCCCGTCTCGCGGCCCTGCGGCTCCCCGCGGACTCCGGCCCCGGCCAGGTCGCCGACGAGGTTCTCCGCCGCCTCGACGCGCACGGCGCGGAGGACGACGTGGGCGTCCTCGCGGCACGTGTCCGCGCGCGTGCACCACAGTGACCCGGAGTCACCTCCCTCCCACGGAACGCGGTGACACACGGTCACCCGGCTCCTGCCGGTGGCATGTTTCCCGCCCGGGCGGGATTCTTCCGGCAGGACGCTTGTGCGCGGCCCCCGGGCCCGGCACGCTCCTCCGTATGAACACGGCCAGGCATGCCAGTGAACGTCTGATGAGCTGGCCCTCGCTGACCTCCGGCAGCGCACACTGCGGCGCCGAGGTCGGACTGGGCACCGCGACACAGGAGATCGTGAACTTCCACGGTGAACACGAGGCGGACGTCCATCTGACCCGCGCCATGATCGCGAAGCTGCGACCGGCCCTCCTCGGGTCGAGCGCGGTCCGTCTCCGTGCCGGCTCCGGATGGGTGACCGTCCGTCTGGACATGGGCTCGGACATCGACCTGCTCGCCACCCTCGTGAGCGCCGCCCTCCAGGCCAGCGGCATCCCCGACGTCACCCCGGACGGCTGCACCCGCACCCTCCCGGTCCCGGGGGACCGCTAGGACCTGTCGGGCGCTGTGTACGCGGGCCCTGTGCCCGCGTGCCGTCGCCCGGCTCGCCGGGGCCCGCGCCCGGACCGTGCGCCCGCTTCCCCCGTGAGACCCTCCCGCCCCCAGGGCGTCCCGCACCCGTTCGGCCGTACCCCTGAGAGGTCACACCCCCCTGCCGGGTACCTCACGAGGCATGCCCTCCACACCCGGTCCGCCGCACGACGGGGCCCCGACCGAACACGGCCACTGGTTCCGACGGTTCCACGCCCGCCTCGTCGGCTCGTCCCTCGGGCTCGCGTGGAACCGCGGCCGCGCCATGGAACTCATGCACCGCGCCATGGGCTTCGCGGCGCTCAGTCTGCTCACCCTCGTCCCCCTCCTCATCGTCGTCGCCGCCGCGGACCTCGCGAGCGGTCAGGGTTTCGCCCGCTGGCTCGTCCAGGGCCTCGGCGTCTCCGAGGTCTCCCAGGAGGAGGTCGAGCAGCTCTTCGGCCAGCCGGGACAGGCCCTGCAACGCACCACCGCCTTCGGCCTCGCCGCCCTGGCCGCCTTCGGCGTCACCTTCGGATCCGCCGTACAGACCGGGTACGAGAGGGTCTGGGACCTCCCCACGGCCCGCTGGCACACGATGTGGCGGCACGTCGTCTGGCTCGCCGTCCTCGTCGCCGCCCTCCTCCTCTTCGTCGCCGGCGCGGCGCCCGCCGACTCCTCGGCCGTGACCACCGTGCTCACCGCCGTCGCCGACCTCCTCGGCACCTTCGTCTTCTTCTGGTGGTCGCAGCGCTTCCTGCTCTGCGGCCGCATCCGCTGGCGCGCCCTCGCCCCCGGGGCCGCCCTCACGGCGCTCGGTCTCCTCGGGCTGCGGATCTTCTCCCAGCTCGTCTTCTCCCCGCTCATCGCCTCCAACGCGGTGACGTACGGCCAGTTCGGCACCGTCCTCGTCCTCCAGTCCTGGCTCGTCGGTGTCGGCTTCGTCGTGTACGGAGGCGCCCTCACCGGACGCCTCGTCCACGAGCACCTCCTGGGACGCCGCCTCGCCGGGAAGCGGCCCGACGGCACCTGACGTCACTGGTCGCGGTGCCGCACCGCCACCACCGCGACCACCATCGCGCCCAGCGCCCGCAGCGCGTACACCAGCCAGGCGCCTCCGACCGTCCAGGGGTACGGCTCCACCACGGCCGGTCCCGCGGCGACCAGGCGCTCCCACGCGTGGAGCGGCGTCGCGTGGGCCAGGACCGCGGTCAGGTGGCGCCGGTCGCCCAGGACCGACGGCAACAGCAGAAGCAGCACCACCGAGCCGACGACCGACACCGCGCTGCGCCGCAGCAGCGTGCCGAGCGCCGCGCCGGCGAGCGCGCAGACCGGCGCGAGCAGCGCGGACGCCACGACGAGCCGCAGCGCCCCGGGGTGCGTGATCGGCAGGCCGACACCGCGCTCCGCGAGCACCGCCTGCGTCGACCAGCACGAAAGCCCGGCGGCGAGCGCCCCGAACCCGCTCTGCACGCCTGCCACGACCAGCAGCTTCGAGGAGACCGGCGCCGACGTCGTCGTCATGGACCTGCGCATGTCGGGGACGGACGGCATCGAGGCCACCCGCCTCATCACCGCCGGGTCCACCGTGCGCGCGGGTCGTCGTGCTCACCACCTTCGACGACGACCACGTGTACGGGGCGCTGCACGCGGGCGCGTCCGGATTCCTGGTGAAGGACATGGCCCTGGACGACATCCTGGCCGCCGTCCGGGTCGTCGCCTCCGGCGACGCCCTCATCGCGCCCAGCGTCACCCGGCGCCTCATCAAGGAGTTCACCGACCGCCCGAGACCGGCCCCCGCCGCGCCCAGGCGCCGGGCCGAGGGGATCACGGACCGCGAGCGCGAGGTCCTCACCCTGGTCGGCCGGGGCCTCTCCAACAGGGAGATAGCCGCCGCACTCCACATCAGCGTCGCCACCGCCAAGACCTACGTCATCCGGCTGCCGGCCAAGCTGGACGCCCGCGACCGGGTGCAGCTGGTGATCATCGCGTACGAGGCGGGGCTGGTCTCGACGGCCTGACCGGGGCCGTCGCGGTCACACGATCCGGTGATCGACTCGTGAGCGGCCGGGTGTCCGCGCGGAGCCCGCTTGGATGAAGGCGAACCATCGGTCCGTCGAGAGAGAGCCGCCCATGGCGAACATCTGGCTGCCGCCCGTCGAGTACGTGGCGACCCTGCCGAGAGCGACGGCGTACGCCTGCCTCTACTTCACCGACACGGCAGGCCGCCCCTTCCAGCTCCGCGCCACGTACCGCACGGAGATGTGGCAGTGGCCCGGCGGCAACATGGACCCGGGGGAGACCCCCTGGGAGACGGCGGTCCGCGAGTGCCACGAGGAGACCGGCATCACCTTCACCGGCGAGCCGCGGCTCCTCGGCACGCACTTCGTCACCGACCGGGGCGAGGAGTGGCCCGCCAACCACATCGGTTTCATCTTCGACGGCGGGGAGCTGACGGACGAGCAGATCGCCGTCGTCGTCCTCGACCCCGAGGAGCACAGTGAGTACCGCCTGCGCACCCTGGACGAGTGGGAGCGCGAGATGGACCCGGGGGAGTTCAGGCGTCTCGCCGGGATCGACAGGGCCCGCAGGACCGGCGTACCGGTGTACCTGGACACAGGCCCCTGACGGACCGGGGTACGAGGGGCGGGGGCCGGCCCCGGGTCGGTCCCGCCCCGGACATGCCGGATATCCACCACGACCGCACACATGTCCCTGATCTGGGATAGAAGGGCGGTATGTGCTGGAGTGCGACGGCCGACCTCTGGGCGGGCCTCGGGATCGGCGCCGTCGGCGTGGCCTGCCTCGCCGCCGTACGCCGCCCGGGGGACGTGCCGCTCGCCGCCCTGCCCCTGCTCCTCGGCGTCCACCAGATCGTCGAGGCCGCCGTCCGGCGCGCCGACGGAGGGGCCGGAACCGCCACCCTCGCCTGGGCCGTGATCGCCCTCCCCCTGCTGCCCGTATGGGTGTCCTCGGGTGTCCTCGCCGCCACCCGCCCCGCCGACCGGCCACGCCTGTACGCCCCGCTCACCGCGGGGACCGTCACCGCCGCGTTCCTCGCGTACCGCCTCGCCGTCCGCCCCGTCACGGCCGAGGTCCGGGGCCACACCCTCGGCTACGCCGTGGACCTGCCGTACGCGCCCCTCGTCCTCGCCGGGTACCTCCTCGCCACCGTCGGCGCCCTGCTCCTCGCCCGCGACCGGGTCCTCCGGCTCCTCGGGCTTGTCACCGGCGTCGGGGCGACCGTCTGCGCCCTGCTGTGGAGCACCGAGTTCCTCTCCACCTGGTGCGCCCTCGCCGCCGTGGCCTGCCTGCTCCTCCTGGTCTGGATCCGGCGCCGGCCGGCCGTAACCCCCGGGCCGCTCAGTAGTTGACCAGGGCATGAAGAAGCGCAGCATGCTCGCCATCGCCTCCCTCGCCGCAGGCGTCGTCACCGCCCTCGTCACCCCGCCGCCGCAGGCCAGCGCGGCCGAGAGCCCCCTCGGCGGCGCCACCGGCCTCCTCCAGGAGGACCAGGCCGTCGAGACCGTCCTCCAGGACACCGTCCAGGGCGCCGAAGACGCCCTCCCGGTTCCCCGCGCCAACGGGCTGCTCTGACCTTCCGCGTCACGCGGCGACCGGTGCCCCGCGCCCCCACGGGCCGCGGGGCACCGGCACGCCATGACCCGGGAGGCGGCAGCCCGTGCGCGCGCCGTGCGCGAGTAATGACAGGATGTCCTCATGAGCGACAACGTTTACTTCGACATCACCATCAACGACGAGCCCGCCGGTCGGATCACCTTCCAGCTGTTCGACGACGTCGTCCCGAAGACGGCCCAGAACTTCCGCGAGCTCTGCACCGGCGTGCACGGCTTCGGTTACGCCGGTTCCCCGTTCCACCGCGTGATCCCGCAGTTCATGCTGCAGGGCGGCGACTTCACCCGCGGCAACGGCACCGGCGGCAAGAGCATCTACGGCGAGAAGTTCGCGGACGAGAACTTCAAGCTGAAGCACGACCGCCCGTTCCTGCTCTCGATGGCCAACGCCGGCCCGAACAGCAACGGCTCGCAGTTCTTCATCACCACGATCGTCACCGACTGGCTCGACGGCAAGCACGTCGTCTTCGGCGAGGTCGTCGAGGGCCAGGACCTCGTCAAGAAGATCGAGGGCCTCGGTTCCCGCTCCGGCGCCACCAGCGCCACCATCAAGGTCGCCGAGTCCGGCATCGTGAAGGCCTGATCGCCCTTCCGAGCCGAGTCGAGGGCGCCGGGCGCCCTCGCTCGACCACCCCGGCCGGGGCGGGGAGCGTCGTCCGCCGGGACGCGCACCCCGCCCCTGCTCGTGGGCCGCGGGCACGGACAGCGGCCCGAACCGTGGCCTCAGCCCGTGTCGCCGAAGCGCCGCTCGAACTTCGCGATCCTTCCCTCGGAGTCCACCGTCCGCGCCGTGCCCGTGAAGAACGGGTGGCTCTCGGAGGAGATCTCGACGTCGATCACCGGGTACGTGGCGCCGTCGTCCCACTCGATGGTCCGGTCGCTGGTCGCGGTGGACCGGGTCAGAAAGGCGTACCCGGCCGAGCGGTCGCGGAAGACCACCGGGCCGTACTCGGGCTGCTTGTCCTGCTGCACGTGTCCTCCTCGGGCTGACGCCCCGCATCGCCCGGCCTGATCGGCCGGGGCACTCCCAGCCTCCCCGCGCGCCCGGCCGCCGACCAACGCCACGGGCCCGACCGGGTGATCCTCAGCCGTGCTCAGGCCACCGCGCCGCGAGCAGCACCGCGATGTCGTCGAGGCGGGCCGTGGCCTGGCGGGCCTCCCGGATCACCCGATCGGCGGTCTCCGCGAGCGGCAGCGAAGCGGCCGCGGAGAGAGCCCGGCGCAGACGCTCGATCCCCTCGTCGATGTCCCGGCCCGGCAGCTCCACCAGACCGTCGGTGAAGAGCGCGAGCACCTCGCCGGGAGCCAGCCGCAGCCGCGTGACCGGGTACGACGCGCGGTCGTCGACCCCCAGCACCACCCCGCCCGCGAGCTCCAGCAGCTCCGTCGTCCCGTCCGGCCGCAGCAGCAACGGCTGTGGATGCCCGGCCCGCACCGCCCGCACCTCACCCGTGTCCGGGTCGAGGAGCATGTAGCAGCAGCTCGCGAACTGCCCCGGGTCCAGATCGATCAGCAGCCGGTTCGTCCCGCGCATCACGTCCTGCGGCCGATGACCGCCCAGCGCGAACGCCCGCACGGCGCTGCGCAGCTGACCCATCGTGGCCGCCGCCGCCACGCCGTGCCCCTGGACGTCTCCGATGACCAGGGCCAGGCACCCCTGCCCCGCCTCGATCACGTCGTACCAGTCGCCGCCGACGTCCATGCCCTGGGTGCCCGGAAGGTAGCGGCCCACCGTGTCCACGCCGTCCCGCACCGGCAGCCGGTGCGGCAGCAGCGCGTCCTGGAGCCCCCGCGCGACCGCGGACTCGGAGTCGTACCGCTGCGCCCGTTCCAGGGCCTGCGCGATGAGGCCCGCGAGCGCCGTGAGCACGGTCCGCTCCTCCGGACTGAAGCCGCGAGGCCGGTCGAACCCCAGGATGCAGGAGCCCACCGGCCGGCCCGAGGCGATCAACGGCAGGAACGCCCTCGCACCCGACTGCGCGTCCAGCGGAACCCCCGGGTACGTGCGGCCCAGCTGCTCCATCGACTCGAAGAACAACGGCCTGCCCGTGGTCAGCGTCTCCACGCCCGGCAACCGGGCGTCCAGGGCCACGCCGTCGAAGGATTCCAGGAACCCCGGCGGGAAACCCGTCTCCCACGCCAGGTACAACCGCCGGTCGCTCAGCAGGTAGATGGCCAACTGGCGCCCGCCGAACGCCGGAAGCAGCTCCTCCGTCACCACCGCCGACACCTGGCGTGCCGTCACGGCCTCGGAGAGCGCGATGGCCAGAGCGACCGGCCGGTAGGGGGCAGTCACCCGGTCGGGGGACAGGGAGAACGTGTCGTCCTTCCCGCTCCCGCCGCCGGTGCCCGGCGTGAGTTTCGTCGGGTCCTCCTCCGGGACCAGGACCATCGTCACCCCGTCCCGCCCCGGATGCAGCGAGACCGACAGCCATCGGCCCGGCTCGGGCCGGGCCACGAAGCGCGCCGCCTGCCCGGAGACGAACGCGGCGCGCAACTGCTCCTCGTGGAACGGCAGGCCGAACCAGGGCAGCGCCTCCCACAGCGGCCGCCCCGCCAGAGCCCCGCGGGAGCGACCCAGCAGCCGCTCGGTGCGCTCGTTGACGTAGGTGACGCGTCCCAGCCGGTCGATCGCCAGGATGGCCCGGGGCAGCCGGTCCGTGGCGTCCGAGCCGATCAGCCCGGTGCCGAGGTCGACGAGGGTGCACATCAGCCGCGTCCTCCCGCCGTACGGGCCGTCCTCCGCGCCCAACGCCCCCGGGGGGTCGGCACGCGCCCGCGTGGAGACCTCCAACAGGTGCAGCCCGCCGTCCGGTCCCTTCAGCCGGATCCTGCGCACCACCGGCCGCCCGTCCGGCCCCGTCGCCTGCCGCGCCGCCGCCCACAGCGCGTACCCGTCCTCCGGATCCAGGAGGGACGTGAGCGCCTCGATCGAGCACGGCGAGGTCACCTCCGTGCCGAGGATCTCCAGCAGCCCGGCGTCCATCGTGACGGTGCCCGACTGCACGTCCCAGTCGAAGGAGCCGAAGCGGACCGGCGGCGCGCCCGTCGTGGACAGCTGCACGCACACCGGGTCGCCGGGCCACTCGACCACCGTCCCCCCGCGGGCCAGACCGGCCAGGGCCTCGCCGAGGCCGAGCGCGCCCCGCGTCATCCGGCCCCGGTCCCGGGCGTCCACCGCGACCCCGGGGGTCGGCGCCCGCAGTGCCAGGAGGACCCCGAACCGCTCACGGCCCGCGACGACCGGCGCGTACAGGGAGGCGAAGGGGAACGGGAGACTCGCCACCAGCTGGGGAAACCTCCGCATCGCCTCCTCGACGTCGGCGAGGTGGACGGACTGGCCCGAGCGATGCACCTCGGCGACCGGGAACGGGCGGTTCTCGTGCATCCGCCACCACGGACGGAACAGGGGCCCCGGCAGTCCCACCAGGACCGCGAGCTTCAGCAGCCCCGTCGTTCCGGAACGCAGGTACACCCCGCCCGCGTAGCCGCCGACCTCCTCGATGGTCCGGAGCGCCGCTTCCGCGAGTGCCCAGGTCAGTGCGCCGGAAGCAGGCCCGTCCGGGGCTCCTGTCCCGGACGGACGCCCGGTTGCGCCGACCGGGCCGGGGCCGGACATGCCGTGCGAAGTCACACAGTCAGCATGCCCCCGAGGGGAAACGCCCTGCATCCCGAGCCAGGGCCTTCTCTCCGCACCCTTGACCACATGCATCCATACCGTCACACTCGGTAGCCGACCGTGCCGACAGTCGCGCGGTCCGCCACCCACCATCTCGCGCTCAGGGGGCACGATGACGGACCGCGTTCTTCCGTACGACGTACAGGGCGACGGCCCCCGGCGTGCCCTCGTGCTGCACAACTGGTTCGGCGACCGCACCAGCTTCGCCCCGCTCCGCGCCCACCTCCAGGACGCCGACCACTCCTACGCGTTCGTCGACTGCCGCGGCTACGGCGAGGCACTCGACCGCACCGGCGCCTACACGATGGAGGAGGTCGCCGCCGACGCCCTCGCGGTCGCCGACGACCTCGGCTGGGACTCCTTCTCCGTCATCGGTCACTCGATGGGTGGCAAGGCGGCACAGCTGATGCTCCTCGACGCCCCCGACCGCGTCCGCTCGATCGTCGGCATCTCGCCGGTATCGGCTGCCGGGTTCCCCCTCGACGGCGAGACCTGGGAGCTGTTCGCCGGAGCCGCCGAGGACCCGGCGAACCGGCGTGCGATCATCGACACCACCACCGGCGGCCGCTACGACGACGCCTGGCTGAGCACCCTCGTCGAGCGCTCCGTCGGGCGGTCCTCCGCGACCGCCTTCCGCGCCTACCTGGACTCCTGGTCCCGCACCGACTTCCACGAGCGCGTCCGCGACAACCCCACCCCTGTCCTGCTCGTCGTCGGCGCCCACGACCCCGCGCTCGGCAGCGAGGCGATGGAGGCCACCTGGCTGCGCTGGTACCCGAACGCGCGCCTCGAAGTCCTCAAGGACGCGGGTCACTACGCGCCCGAGGAGACGCCGCAGGCCCTCGCCGAGGCCATCGAGGCCTTCCTCGCCGCCTGACGGGGCCTCTCGCCGCCGACCTGGCCGCCGTCGCCGACGCGTCTACCCTGGAGACACGGGCGGGGGGACGTCCACTCCGTTCGTCCCGGGCCCGGAGCCGCGCAGGCGGAAGGGCGGCGGCCATGTACTTCAGCGACCGGATCGACGCGGGACGGCAGCTCGCCGCCCGACTGGGCCATCTCAAGGGCCTGGACGTCGTGGTGCTCGGTCTTCCACGCGGCGGTGTGCCGGTGGCCGCCGAGGTCGCCGACGCCCTCGACGCCCCGCTCGACATCTGTCTCGTGCGGAAGCTGGGACTGCCCCGCCAGCCGGAACTCGCGATGGGCGCGCTCGGCGAGGGCGGTGTCCGGGTGGTCAACGAGCGGGTGATGCGCGAGACCGGCGCGGACGCGCGTGATCTCGCGGCCGTGGAGCGGCGCGAGCTCGCCGAGCTCGACCAGCGGGCCACGCGCTACCGGGGCAGCAGGCCCTCCGTGCCGCTCGAAGGGCGGACGGTCCTCGTCGTCGACGACGGTCTCGCGACCGGCGCCACGGCCCTGGCGGCCTGCCGGGTGGTACGCGCCAGGGGCGCCGCCCGGATCGTCCTCGCGGTCCCGGTCGCGCCGCCGGGCTGGACGGCCCGGCTCGGCGGCGAGGCCGACGAGACCCTCAGCGTCCACACCCCGGAGCTGTTCTACGCGATCGGACAGTTCTACCGGGACTTCACGCAGACCCCCGACGCCGAGGTCATCACCTGCCTGGACCGGAACCGGGCCACGCGGGGCCCGGTCGTCCACGAGACGGACGTACGCATCCCGGCCACCGGAGCGACGCTCACCGGACGGCTCGCGGTGCCCGAGGACGCCGCCGGTATCGTCCTGTTCGCCCATGGGAGCGGCAGCGGCCGGCACAGCCCCCGCAACCGCGCGGTCGCGGCGGCGCTCAACCGGGCAGGCCTCGGAACGCTCCTCTTCGACCTCCTCACCGAGGCGGAGGCGGGCGACCGGGCCCGTGTCTTCGACACCCCGCTGCTCGCGGGCCGGCTCGCCGAGGCCACGGGCTGGCTCACCGCTCGGCCCGGCAGTGGCGGCCTCCCGCTCGGTTACTTCGGGGCGAGCACGGGAGCGTCCGCCGCC
>NZ_JBHXSA010000017.1:0-177355 GCF_042716475.1 Streptomyces sp. NPDC058671
AAGATGGACGGGGTATCAACTAATCTGGCGTTGATTTTTGGCACGCTGTTGAGTTCTCAAGGAACGGACGCTTCCTTTGTACTCACCCTCTCGGGCTTTCCTCCGGGCTTCCCTTCGGTCTTGCGTTTCCGACTCTACCAGATCTTTCCGACCTGATTTCCTCGGTGCTTTCCGGTCCCTTTTGTTTTCACTCCGGGGGCCTTTCGGCGGTTCCGACTTTATCAGATTCATTTCGGCCGACCTAATCGGTGGCTTTCGTGATTCGAATAAGAATCGGAGTGACTCCGTGGAATCGAATTCCCGACCGGAGTGAGTGAGACTTTAACTTGGTTGCTGCCGAACTGTCCAGCTCCAGGCAACCGTTTAAATCTACCTCCACACGTCAGCCGTGTCAACGGCTTTTGTGGGCACCGGAGGACACTAACAGGTCAGCGGGGCCGTACGCACATCAGGCGGCGGTGGGGAGCTCCGCGCTGCGGTCGGGCTCGTCCAGGTCGCCGGACTCGCCCAGGCGGGAGGCGCGACCGCCCAGGACGTACACGTAGGCGAGGAAGGCCAGCTCCGCGGCGATGCCGATGGTGATCCGCGCCCAGGTGGGCAGTCCGGACGGGGTGACGAAGCCTTCGATCAGGCCGGAGACGAAGAGGACCAGGGCCAGGCCGATCGCCATGCCGACGGCCGCCCTGCCCCGTTCCGCGAGGGCCGCGCGGCGGGTCCTGGGGCCTGGGTCAATGACGGTCCAGCCGAGGCGGAGGCCCGTGCCCGCTGCCACGAAGACGGCGGTCAGTTCGAGCAGGCCGTGGGGAAGGATCAGGCCCAGGAAGACATCGAGGCGGCCGGCGGACGACATCAGGCCGACGGCGACACCGACGTTCAGCATGTTGAGGAAGAGGATCCACAGCACCGGGATCCCCAGGAACGCGCCGAGGACCAGGCACATGGCGGCGGCCCGGGCGTTGTTCGTCCAGACCTGGGCGGCGAAGGAGGTCGCCGGGTGGCTGGAGTAGTACGTCTCGTACTGGCCGCCCGGGCGGGTCATCTCGCGGAGTTCGGCGGGGGCGCCGATCGCGGCCTGGACCTCCGGGTGCGTGCCGACCCACCAGCCGATCAGGACGGCGAGCAGGGTGGAGAGGACGGCGGTGGGGATCCACCAGTGCCGTGAGCGGTAGACGGCCGCCGGGAAGCCGGCCGTCAGGAACCGGGCCGCGTCACGCCAGGAGGAGCGGCGGGTGCCGGTGACGGTGGCGCGGGCGCGGGCCACGAGCTGGGTGAGCCGGGCCGTGAGCATCGGGTCCGGGGCGGTGGACTGGACGATCGAGAGGTGCGTGGCCGTGCGCTGGTACAGGGCGACGAGTTCGTCGGCCTCGGCGCCGGTCAGCTTGCCGCCGCGGCCCAGGAGGTGGTCGAGGCGCTCCCACTCAGCGCGGTGGGCGGTGACGTAGACGTCGAGGTCCATGATCGGCTGCTGCTCCAGGCATCGGCTGCGGACGGGTCCGTACTGCTGCGGCGCGCTGCGGGTCAGCTTGGCAGACTGGCGTTCGGAGGGGTCGGGAAGGTCGGAGAAGGGTGGGTGCCGTGAGTGGGTGGGTGACGGGAGACGCCGTCGTACTGGGGTTGCAGCCCGCCCGGCTGCCGAGCCGGGCGCTGGCGGTGCTCATCGACCTCGCGGTGGTGTGGACCGCGTACCTGCTGATCACGCTGGGGCTCGCGGTCGCGACCGCGTCGCTCGACGAGGCGGCGGGGATGGCGGTGTCCATCGCCTCCTTCCTCCTGATCCTCGTGGGAGCGCCGATCGCGGTGGAGACGCTGTCGCACGGGCGGTCGCTGGGGAAGATGGCGTGCGGGCTTCGGGTGGTGCGGGACGACGGCGGGCCGGTCCGGTTCCGGCACGCGCTGGTGCGCGGGGCGATGGGGGTCGTGGAGATCCTGATGACGTTCGGGGTCGTCGCCTGTGTGGCGTCGCTGGTGTCGGAGCGGGGGCGGCGGCTTGGTGACGTCTTCGCGGGGACGCTGGTGGTGCGGGAGCGGATGCCCGCGGCACGGGTTCAGTTCGTGCCTCCGCCGCCGCCGTGGTTGGTGGGGCGGTTCTCGGGATTGGATCTTTCGGCGGTGCCCGAGGCCCTGTGGTTGGAGATACGGCAGTACCTCACGCGGGCGCGTGAGCTGGACCCGGCCGTGGGGCGGCGGCTCGCGGAGCGGCTGGCCGACGCGTTGGTGACGCGGACCGGGACGCCTCCGCCGCCGGGGGTTCCGGCCGAGGCGTATCTGGCGGGGGTGGTGGCGGAGCGGCAGGCCCGGGACGCCCGGCGGACGGTGGCCCCGGGGGCGGGGCCGGCCGGTGCGGGAGGGAAGGGGACGGGGGTGTCCGGTGGGGGCTCTTCGGTTGTCGTTCCGCCCGTAGCCGCTGCTCCGCGCCCCGCAGCACCGGGTGGCGGCGGGGGCGAGGAGAGCACCGTGCGCGCCACCGGGTTCGCTCCCCCGGCCTGACCGTCAGGGGAAGACCGACGGCGGGGTTTCCAGGGCTTCGAGTTCGATTCCGGGGGCCGCGAGGATCACGTCCCCGGCGATGTGGACGGTGTGTCTTTCGCCCGTGGCCAGGGCGCTGACCTGGTATTCGTCCACCGTCAGGGGGCCGTTGTCAGTGGCGTGCGCTTCACTTCTCAGCAGGGCCCAGGACTGGTCGACCGTGAGGGGGGCGAGCACCGGGTCCGTGAAGGCGACGAGCCTGACACGGGTCTCGGGGGAAGCGGGGGTGAGACGCAGGAGTCGCGTGAGCGCGACGAGGAACGCCGGGGACGTGCCGGTGAAGGCGTGGGCGCGCACATTGCCTTCGGTGGCGTGGGTCCCGGTGGGGTCCGTGCGGACCCAGGTGACGCCGTCGAGGGCCGCGCCGCGGACCTGCCAGCCGGCGGCGTGGAGTTCGAGGCGGAGGGGGCGGCCCAGTTCGTCGACGGCCAGGTCGACGGAGCCCTGGTGGTCGCCGGAGGGGGTGGTGAGCTGGGAGACGTAGCGCCAGCCGGAGGGGCCGGGCGCGCAGTGGAAGTGTTCTTCACCGAGGGGGGTGTGGTCGTGCGGGTCATGGAGCGAATATCGGCCGCGGGGCATGGGTCGGTCCTCGGGAGGGGGCGCTTCCAGGAGCGGTAGCGGGGGCGGGACGGGGCAGGCCCCCCGGCACGGGGGTGCGGGGGGCCTGCCTGGGTCCTCTACGGGTGTCCGGTCGGCGTCACGTCAGTGCGCGGGCGCCGCCGGCCGGGGCATCAGTAGCGGTAGTGGTCCGGCTTGAAGGGGCCTTCGACCTCGACGCCGATGTAGGAGGCCTGCTCGGGGCGGAGGGTCGTCAGCTTGACGCCGAGCGCGTCCAGGTGGAGGCGGGCGACCTTCTCGTCCAGGTGCTTCGGCAGGACGTAGACGTCGGTCGGGTACTCCTCCGGCTTCGTGAAGAGCTCGATCTGGGCCAGGGTCTGGTCCGCGAAGGAGTTCGACATGACGAAGGAGGGGTGACCGGTGGCGTTGCCCAGGTTGAGGAGGCGGCCTTCGGACAGGACGATGAGGACCTTGCCGTCGGGGTAGGTCCAGGTGTGGACCTGCGGCTTGACCTCGTCCTTGACGATGCCCGGCGTCTTGGCGAGGCCGGCCATGTCGATCTCGTTGTCGAAGTGGCCGATGTTGCCGACGATGGCCTGGTGCTTCATCTTGGCCATGTCCCCGGCCATGATGATGTCCTTGTTGCCGGTGGTGGTGATGAAGATGTCGGCGGTCTCGACGACCTCGTCGAGGGTCGTGACCTGGTAGCCGTCCATCGCCGCCTGGAGGGCGCAGATCGGGTCGATCTCGGTGACGATGACGCGGGCGCCCTGGCCGCGGAGGGACTCGGCGCAGCCCTTGCCGACGTCGCCGTAGCCGCAGACCACGGCCGTCTTGCCGCCGATGAGGACGTCGGTGGCGCGGTTGATGCCGTCGATGAGGGAGTGACGGCAGCCGTACTTGTTGTCGAACTTCGACTTCGTCACGGCGTCGTTCACGTTGATCGCCGGGAAGAGGAGGGAGCCGGCCTGGTGCATCTCGTACAGGCGGTGGACGCCGGTGGTGGTCTCCTCGGTCACGCCGCGGATCTCGGACGCGAGCTGGGTCCACTTCTGCGGGTTCTCGCCGAGGGTGCGGTTGAGGAGACGGAGGATGTGGGCGTACTCCTCGCTGTCCGCGGTCGCCGGGTCCGGAGCGGAGCCCGCCTTCTCGAACTCGACGCCCTTGTGGACGAGGAGGGTGGCGTCACCACCGTCGTCGAGGATCATGTTCGGGCCGCCGGTGGGCGTGTTCGGCCAGGTCAGGGCCTGCTCCGTGCACCACCAGTACTCCTCGAGGGTCTCGCCCTTCCAGGCGAAGACGGGGACGCCCTGCGGGTTCTCCGGGGTGCCGTTCGGGCCGACGGCGATGGCCGCGGCGGCGTGGTCCTGGGTGGAGAAGATGTTGCAGGACGCCCAGCGGACCTCGGCGCCGAGGGCGACCAGGGTCTCGATGAGGACGGCGGTCTGCACGGTCATGTGCAGGGAGCCGGTGACGCGGGCGCCGGCGAGCGGCTGCTGCTCGGCGTACTCGCGGCGGATCGACATCAGGCCGGGCATCTCGTGCTCGGCGAGGGTGATCTCCTTGCGGCCGAATACGGCCAGGGAGAGGTCGGCGACCTTGAAGTCCTGGTGGGTGGCGGTCGTCATGACGGGCTGCTCCTCGTGTGGTCGGGTGCGAGGGTCGGTTGGGGCGCCGGGCGCCACGGGGCTCCCAGGGCACACGAATGCCCGGGTACTCCACGGTGCCGTCGTCGGAGGCCCTCTCTCCCTCGGCCGGTCCTGCGGACCGCCCGACCGCCATCAGCAGCGACGTCTGGCTGGTCACGAATCTACACCGGAAGGGGCGGTGGGCCACAGTCCGCATCGGGATCACGGGGCGGCTCCGAGGGGCTCGTACGGACGCGCGAGACCCCCGGGACCGTGGGTTCCGGGGGTCTGGTGGGGCGTGGGTCAGTGACCCGTGCCGCCCGGGTGCTTGGCGGGGTTCACGCCGTTCGAGGCGACCGTCTCGTCGTAGATGTCGGGCTCCAGGTAGATGACCCGGGCGATCGGGACGGCGGCGCGGATGCGCTCCTCCGCGGCGTTGATCGCGTTCGCGACCTCGGCGGCCGACTCGTCGTGGCGGACGGCGATCTTCGCGGCGACGAGGAGTTCCTCGGGGCCGAGGTGGAGCGTGCGCATGTGGATGAGGCGGGTGACGGTCTCGCCGTCGACCACCGCGTCCTCGATCTTCTTGACGTCCTCGATGCCGGCGGACTCGCCGAGCAGCAGCGACTTGGTCTCGGCGGCCAGGACGATCGCGATGACGATGAGCAGGACGCCGATGCAGAGGGTGCCGATGCCGTCCCAGACCCCGTCGCCGGTGGCGAGCGCCAGGCTGACGCCACCGAGGGCCAGGATCAGGCCGACGAGGGCGCCCAGGTCTTCCAGGAGGACGACGGGCAGCTCCGGGGCCTTGGCCCGGCGGACGAACTGGGTCCAGGACAGCCCGCCACGGATCGCGTTGGACTCCTTGATGGCCGTACGGAAGGAGAAGGTCTCGGCGATGATCGCGAAGACGAGGACGCCGACCGGCCAGTACCAGGCGTGGATCTCGTGCGGGTGCTTGATCTTCTCGTAGCCCTCGTAGATGGCGAACATGCCACCGACGGAGAACAGGACGATGGAGACGAGGAAGGCGTAGATGTACCGCTCGCGGCCGTAGCCGAAGGGATGCTGCGGGGTCGCCTCCCGCTGGGCCTTCTTGCCGCCGAGGAGCAGCAGGCCCTGGTTGCCCGAGTCGGCCAGGGAGTGGACGCTCTCCGCGAGCATCGAGGACGAACCACTGAAGAGGAACGCCACGAACTTGGCTACGGCGATCGCGAGATTGGCGGCGAGCGCCGCCACGATCGCCTTGGTTCCGCCTGACGCGCTCATGGGTGTACGGGTTCCCTTCGTCGATGCATCGGCTCTGTCGCCGCGGTTCGGCCGGTCATTGTTGCATCAGGCCACGACGGTGGCGCGGAAGACCGTCCCCCTACCCGAGAGTTCGGCCGGTACGCCTGCCGGCACGAAGACGGATTCGCCGGGGCCGAGGGTGATCTCGCCCGCCTTCGGGCGACCGGCGACGGCGAGCAGGATCTGCGGGGTGGGGCTGGTCAGATCGGTCGGGGCGGCGCCCTCGGCCCGGGCGAACCGGGAGAGGCGGAACTCGTCGATCGGGGTGTCGTAGACCTCCTCGCCCGTCGGGGAGGCCTCCGGGCGCAGGACGGTCGGGTCGGTCGGCTCGAAACGGACCACCCGCAGGAGTTCGGGCACGTCGATGTGCTTGGGGGTGAGTCCGCAGCGCAGCACGTTGTCGGAGTTCGCCATGATCTCGACGCCGAGGCCGTCGAGGTAGGCGTGCGGCACGCCCGCGCCGAGGTAGAGCGCCTCGCCGGGCTGGAGCCGGACCCGGTTGAGCAGCATCGCGGCGATGACGCCGGGGTCGCTCGGGTAGTGGTGGGCGAGGCTCGCGTACGGCGCGTGGGCGCCGCCGAGGCGGTCGGCGGCGGCGGTCGCCTCGGCCACCGTGTGCGCCATCTCCTCCGGGTCGGCGGTCAGCAGGGCCGTGAGGACCTCGCGGAGTGCCGCCTCTTCCGGGTGGGCGTGGAGGAGGTCGACGTACGGCTTGAGCGAGTCGACGCCCAGTGCGGCGATCAGATCGGCGGCCTCGGCGGGGGCGCGGAAGCCGCACAGGCCGTCGAAGGGCGTGAGGGCGCAGATCAGCTCGGGCTTGTGGTTGGCGTCCTTGTACGTGCGGTGCGGGGCGTCGATCGGGACGCCGGCGGCCTCCTCGGCCGCGTGGCCGGCCCGTGCCTGCGCCAGGTCGGGGTGGACCTGGAGGGAGAGCGGGGCGCCCGCGGCGAGCACCTTCAGGAGGAACGGGAGGCGGGGGCCGAACTTCTCGACGGAACGCCGTCCCAGTTCGCGTACGGGATCGGCGTCGATCAGCTCGTTCAGCGAGCCGCGCTCGGTGCGGGAGGGCGCGCCGGGGTGGGCGCCCATCCACATCTCGGCCTGGGGCTCGCCGGACGGGGCGATTCCGAGCAGTTCCGGGATGGCCGTCGTGGAGCCCCAGGCGTAGGGGCGAACGGTGTTGACGAGGCGGTCCATGGTGCCTGCCAGCTCCTCGGGGCGGTGACGGATGGTGAGGGGTGTCGGGAGACAGGTGACAGGTGTCGGGTGACGGGTGGGTGACGGGGTGGTGGATGGGGGGTGGGGCCGGGGGGTGGGGTGGGGGAGGTGAGGGGGGTGGGGTGGTGTTTTTTCTAGTGGGGCGTGTGGCCTCGGGTGGCCAGGGAGAGGTAGACGGCCGCGAAGTCGGTCACGGCCAGCAGCTCCGCCAGGGTCTCCAGGTCGCCGCCCTCCTCCGGTTCCAGTTCGCTGACGGCGGTCTCGTGGCTGAGGGCCAGTTCGCGGGCCGCGTGCGCCGCGGTGAGGCCCTCCGCCGGGCGGTCCCTGAGCAGCACGACCCGGGCACGCAGCGCCTGCTGCTCGTCGACCCGGTCGCGGAAGAAGTCGTCGGGGTCGGCGCCCGCCGCGTAGTCGCCCGACAGCAGGACCCCGTGCGCGGGCAGGGCCTCCGGCAGTTCGGCGGCCAGGGCCGCCAGTCCGGCGATCTCGGCGAGGACCGCGGCGAAACGGCGGCCCGCCGGACCCGCCGCCGCGCCCTCGGTCCAGATCAGCGGCAGCGAGTCCGCGAGCTCGGCGGCGAGCGTCTTCGCCGGGTTGCCGTACGTGGCGACGGCCGGGCCGCAGCGCTCGGCCGTACGGTCCAGCCGGTCGGCCACCTTCTCCAGCGTCTCCGGCGGCGCCTCCACCAGCCCCACCCGGTCCAGGAGCGCGAGCAGCGGGGTGAACAGGGCCCACAGCGCACCCGGGCCGGCCGCGAGGGTCTCGGCCGACTCGTCGGCGGTCTCGTTCGGTGCGGTGGCCATCGGCACGAACAGGCCGTGGGAGCCGCTGACGGCCTCGGCGAGCGGTGAGGTCCTCGGGGCGACGGCGACGACCGACATGCCGCGGCGGTACGCCTGCTCGGCGAGGAGCGCCAGGCCCGGTTCGGAGCCGTCCGTCGTCGGCAGCAGGAGCAGGTCCACCGAGCCGGCCCAGCCGGGCAGCGCCCAGCGCAGCGCGCCCGCGGCGGGGGCGACGCCAGTCGGCTGGAGACGTACGACCGGGGCCGAGGCCCCGGCCAGTGCGCCGATCAGGTCTGCGACACCGGCGGCCACGGTGCCGGGGCCCGCGACGAGGACGGCGCGGGGGCGGCCCTCGGGGCGCAGGTCCGCGATGCCGGCCTCGGCGGCGTGGCGGGCTGCCGTCCGTACGCGGGCACCCGCCTCCGCTGCGGCGCGGAGGAGGCCCCGGTGGTCGGCCAGGGCCAGGTCGTCCGGGGCGTCGAGGAGGGTCTCGTCGAGCATGGGGCGGTGCCTCCGGTCGGTCGGTCGCGTCGTCGTCGTGCGGTCCCCTGCGGGGAGGGCGGCGTGTTGGGGGGCTCTTGGGGGTGGGGCCCTGGCGGGGACGGGGCCCTTGGCGGGGCGGGGCTCGTGGTGCGGGGGCTCGTGGTGCGGGGCGGGGCTCGTGGTGCGGGGGCTCGGTGGGGGCGGGGCCCCTGGCGGGGGCGGGGGTTGTGGTGGCGGGGCTCGGTGGGGGCGGGGCTTCGTGGTGTGCCCGGCCTTCGGCCGGGCTTTTCGGTTCCCACCCGCACCACCCGTGCAGCTGAGAACGCAGAGGTGCGGGTCTTCCCGTGGGGGTGCTCGCCGTCGGCGGCTGACCCTCCCGGGTGGCGAGGGGTGCTCGCCTTCGACAGCTGACCCTCCCCGGTGGAGAGGACGAGTGCTCGCCTTCGACAGCTGACCCTCCCCCCGGGGGAGGTAGGCCGGGGACCGCCCTTGGGTGGTGTCCGGGCCTGGTGGTGTTCGCCCCGGCTTCGGAGGCCCGGGCCGGCTTCTGGTGGTCCGGGCCTTCGGCGCCGGGAGCGGGTGCCGCCTGCCGACGGGTGGCCGTACCTCAGTCGGACCTGGCCGACGGCTACCGCGTGAGTGGCCGTGCCGCCGTTGGGCGCAGCCCCCGAAGGGTGGCCGTACGTCCTCGGGTGGCGTTGCCGCCCGGCGGGTGGCCGTGCCGTCGCGCGGACCCGCCGCCGTCTGGTGGCCGTGAGGCTCTTGCGTGGCCACGGCCCCGTGCGGGCCGTACCACCCGTCGCGGCATGCCGCCGTCAGGTGGCCGTGCCGGTGGCGGGCCTTACTGCCGTTCGGTGACGGGGCCCGCGTCGGGACCCGCCCGCCGTTCGGCGGCCGTGCCACCGTCGCGGCCTGTCTTCGTCAGGTGGGCTCGTTCGGTCGGGTCACGACGGGCGGCGGGCCTCGTCGGTCAGGAGGACCGGGATGTTGTCGCGGACCGGGTAGGCGAGGCCGCAGTCCGGGCTCGTGCAGAGGAGTTCGGGGGTTTCGTCCGCCGTGCGGTCGTTCAGCGGAGCGTGGCACGCGGGGCAGGCCAGGATCTCCAGGAGGCCGGCTTCGAGCGGCATGGGGTGTCCCTTCGAACAAGCGGGGGTCGGGCCTGGTCAGCCTACCGCCGGGGGACGGGGGGCGCCCCGTTCCCCGGCGGCCTGCCGGGTCAGTCCGTCGCCCGGACCAGGGCGAGGACCTCGTCGCGGACCTTGACCATGGTGGCCTCGTCGCGGGCCTCGACGTTGAGGCGGAGCAGCGGCTCGGTGTTGGAGGCGCGCAGGTTGAACCACCAGTCCGCGGCCGTCACCGTGAGGCCGTCGAGCTCGTCGAGGGTCGCGCCCTCGCGCTCGTAGGTCGCCCTGACCTTCGCCGCGCTCGCGGCCTGGTCCGTGACGGTCGAGTTGATCTCGCCCGAGGAGGCGTAGCGGTCGTACGACGACACCAGGTCGGACAGGGTGCCGTCCTGGCCGCCGAGGGCCGCCAGGACGTGGAGCGCGGCGAGCATGCCCGTGTCCGCGTTCCAGAAGTCCCTGAAGTAGTAGTGCGCGGAGTGCTCGCCGCCGAAGATCGCGCCGGTCTTCGCCATCTCCTCCTTGATGAAGGAGTGGCCGACGCGGGTGCGGACGGGTTCGCCGCCGTTCTCGCGGACGACCTCGGGCACCGACCAGGAGGTGATCAGGTTGTGGATGATCGTTCCGCCGGGGTGCTTGGCGAGTTCGCGGGCGGCCACGAGGGCCGTGATCGCGGACGGCGAGACGGGCTCGCCGCGCTCGTCGACGACGAAGCAGCGGTCCGCGTCGCCGTCGAAGGCGAGACCGAGGTCGGCGCTCTCGGCGCGGACACGGGCCTGGAGGTCGACGATGTTCTTCGGGTCGAGCGGGTTCGCCTCGTGGTTCGGGAACGTCCCGTCCAGCTCGAAGTACATCGGGACGACGTCCAGCGGCAGGCCGTCGAAGACGGTGGGGACCGTGTGGCCGCCCATGCCGTTGCCCGCGTCGACGACCACCTTGAGGGGGCGGATCGTCGTGAGGTCGACGAGGGCCTTCAGGTGGGCGGCGTAGTCCGCCAGGGTGTCCTGCCGCGAGACCGTGCCCGGCGTGGCCGCGGCTTCCGGCGCGCCGGTCTCCGACCAGCGTTCGGCCAGTTCGCGGATTTCCGCCAGGCCGGTGTCCTGCCCCACGGGGGCGGCGCCCGCGCGGCACATCTTGATGCCGTTGTACTGGGCCGGGTTGTGCGAGGCGGTGAACATGGCGCCGGGCAGGCCGAGGCTGCCGGACGCGAAGTACAGCTGATCGGTGGAGCAGAGTCCGATCAGGGTGACGTCGGCGCCGAGGCGGGCCGCGCCGCGCGCGAAGGCGTCGGCCAGGCCGGGCGACGAGGGGCGCATGTCGTGGCCGATGACGATCGCGTCCGCGTCCGTCACCCGTACGAAGGCGGCGCCGAAGAGTTCGGCGAGATCCTCGTCCCACTGGTCGGGTACCACTCCGCGGACGTCGTACGCCTTCACGATCTGCGACAGATCGGCAGTCACGGATCCACCCTCCTGAGATTTTTCTCGGCACGTGTGTGCGGCACGTGTACGGAACGCCCAAACTACCCGGCGCGGGGAGGGGTAAGCGGACCGTGGCCTGTTGCGCTCGGATCCGGGCCGGATCGGTGCCGGATCGGTGCCGTGTCCGGGCCTGGCCGTCGGCTCAGTTGTCCGGCGAGCGGAGCACCCTGAGGTGCCCTCGGCGGCCGACCTCCATGGGGTCGCCGCCACGGCCTCCGCCGCCCTTGCCGCCCGCCTCGGCCGCGCGCTCGTGGGGGCGGGCCGCCTCCCGTACCGCGTTGGCCAGGGCTTCGAGGTCGTCGCCGCTGGGGCGGGGCGGAGCGGAACCGTCGGTGAGCCGCACGACCTCCCACCCGCGTGGGGCGGTGAGGCGCTCGCTGTGCTCGGCGCACAGGTCGTAGCAGTGGGGCTCGGCGTAGGTGGCGAGCGGGCCGAGGACCGCAGTCGAGTCGGCATAGACGTACGTCAGTGTCGCGACGGCAGGGCGGCCGCACGCGGTGCGCGAACAGCGACGTACAGGGCTCACGACGTTGGACGGTACCGCACTCTTGAGCGGGCCGCGACGACTCGCCCTCAGGTCACCCGCCCGTGTCGCGCTGTGACCTCCCCCACGCCGCCGCCCGGGGTGGTCGCTCCGACCTGCGTGGGAGAGGACGCATGGGGGCGGGGCCGGGAGTCGATCCGGACAGTCTGGGGTACAGATCCGGTCAACCACGGCCAGATGGCCGATCACGAGGGCCTGGGGAATCGAGCGGATGATTGGCCGGAATGTTCAGGTTTCGCCATCGGGGGTGGGGGTGGGGCGGCGGCCCCGGGGGCGGCGGCGGGGACGCGCCAGAGTGCGGGGAGACAGATGAGGGTTACGCTGCGTCAGTGATGGACAGTCCTGTGCCGCCGAGCCCCTCGCACCGTCCCCCGGAGCCTCCGGCGGAGCCCCGGGTGCGCCGCCGCGACCGGCACGGCCGCGGGATGCGCGGACCGGTCGCCCCGCCGCAGGTGCCGCTCTCCGCGAGCCGGGCCGACACCTTCCGCGATCTGGTGCTCGACTCGGTCGAACGCCTCGAACGGCGCTGGCCACAGCTCGCGGACGTCGACTTCATGGTGATGGAGGTGCCTCCGCCGGTGTCGGGCGAGACGGTGCCGCTGGGAGGCTCGGCCCCCGCCGAGAAGAACGAGCCCGCCAGGGTGGTCGTCTACCGGCGCCCGGTGGAGATCCGGTCGAAGAACCGGGACGAGCGGGCGCTCCTGATCCACGAGGTGGTCGTGGAGCAGGTCGCGGAACTCCTCGGGCTCTCCCCCGAGTCGGTCGATCCGCGCTACGGGCAGGACTGAGCCGGCGGAAGGGCTCCCCGGCCGAGCCTCAGGGGCCTGTCCCGACCGGCCTTGAGCGCCGACCCGCCGGACAGGCTGTGGTCCGTGCCTGCCGGACCGGCGTTGATCCGGTGCCTGCTGGTCAGGTCCTAGTCCAGCACCCCGAGGTTCTGGTGTGCCGTCGGGACCTCGACCGTGCCGCGGTCGTCGGCGAAGGTCTGGATCGTGAACATCGGTGTGCCGTCCAGGGGCAGCGCCAGGGTCCTGGCCGCGTACACCCTGCCGCCCGAGACCGGTTCGACGGTGATCGCGTACGAACCCTTGAGGCCCTCGGGGACCAGGTCCGTGAGGGTCGTCGTCGTACCGCCCTTGACCGTGACCGTCCTCGACACCGGCGTGCCCGCCGCGGAACCGGCCGAGGCCGTGACCTTGACCTGGGCGGCGGCGTCGGGCGCGGTCAGGGAGAGCGTCGTGGCCCCGGCCCGGTTGTCGGCGACCGTCGCGCGGTCGGAGATCGCCGCGGCCGCCGGTACGAAGGCGACCTCGGTGTTGTCGCCCTTGCCCCGCACCACCCGGAGGGCGGCCACGAACGGGGTGGGCTTCTTCGGGTCGCTCGGGGTGAGCAGCAGGGAGCCGCCCTCGCCGCGGGTGAGGTCCGGCAGGTCGACGGAGGCCGTCATCCCGGACTTCAGGTGGAGGGAACCGGCGCCGGCCGGGACGATCGTGCCGGTCGCCGTGACGAGCTGGACCTTCAGGTCGGCGTCGTCGTTGCCGGGGGCGAAGGCCACGAGCCGGACGGAGGTGGCGTCGGCGGGGATGCCGGGGAGTACGGCGCGGCTCGCCGGGTCGGTCGCGGCCGCGATCCAGTCGCTGCCGAGCTTGTCGTCGGCGGCGGCGACGGCCGCGCCGAGCCGTCCGCTGCGGGTGGTGACGTGGACGGTGACGACCTGCTTGGCGGCCTCGCCCGTGAGGGTGGAGAGGAGCACGGGGACCGTGGAGCGGGCGGGGACCGGGATGCCGTCGGTGAACTGGGACGTGAGGGGGCCCTCGGGCCCGTACAGCTCGATGTCGGCGACGGCGGCCGCGTCGTCCGGGTTGGTGAGGTGGACGTAGTCCTGGCGCTCCTTGGCGGTGGAGGCCGCAGGGAACCAGAAGTCGGTGTCGGGGGCTCCACAGCTGAGGCCGAGGAGACCACCCGCGCCGCCGGCGGGGACGACGGTGGTCTGCTGGACGGTCCAGCCGGGCGCGAGGGTGCCGGTCGCCGAGCCGGCGAGGGCGGGCACGGCGGGGCCTTCCGCCTCGGCGGTGACGGGCTTGCCGGGGGCGGTGACGGTGGCCGGGGCCTTGGGGGCCTTGGGCTTCTTGCCGCCCTTGGCGGTGCCGCCGGAGGGCGTCGTGCCCGCGGCGGGCCGCAGCTGGGCGGTGGGCTGCTCGGCCTCGCCCTTGCCCGGGGCACCGGCCGCCGAGCCCGAACCCGTGCTCGGAGGGGTGTACGAGGTGTAGCGCGTCTCGGCCACCTCGGAGGTGCTGGGCGCCGGGCAGACCAGGCCCGCGCGCTCCACCGGCAGGCGCGTGGGGGCCTTGGCCCCGGGGGTGGCGGTGCCGTCCGGGGCCGTGAGGGACGCGAAGCCGGTGAGGGCGGCGAGCCCGGTGGCGACCGCGATCAGGGAGAGGGTCGTGCGCTTCACTGGTTGCTGCTCCCGTCGGGACGCTGCTCGGTCTCGTGGCCCTGGGGGTGCCCGTAGCCGTAGGTGTACGGGTCGTACTGCTGCTGGTCGGGATGCTGCGGCTGCTCGTACTGCTGGGGCGGCTGCTCGTACTGCTGCTGCTCGTGACCCTGCTGCTCGTACTGCTGCTGGTCGTGCTGCGGCTGCTCGTACCCCTGCTGGCCGTAGCCCTGTTCGTAGCCCTGCTGGGGGTACGCGTACGGCTGCTGCTGGTACGGGTCGGCGGCGTAGTCCTGGTAGTAGCCCTGCTCGGCGTACGCCTGGGGCTGGGGCTGCTCCTGGTTCTGGGCCTGGGGCTGTTCCTGGGCCTGGGCGTAGGCCGGGTCGTAGCCGCCCTCCCATTCCTGGGGCTCGTACGCCTGCTGCTCGGGGACGGCGGCGGGTTCGCTCCCGGGTCCCGCCCCGGTGGCCCCGGCCTCGGCCTCCGCCTCCGCCTCCGCGGCGGCGCGCAGACGGCGGGCCCTGCGGCCGTCGCCCTCGGTCGCCTGGGCGGGGATCGCGAGTTCCTCGTCGGGCAGGTCGTCGTCGATCTGGCGGCGGCGGCCGGGCAGGGCGAGGACGAGGAGGACGACGGCGAGGCCGGCCTGGGTCCAGATCCACGCGGTGCGGGTGAGCGGCTGGTCGTAGGTGACGTCGAGGCGGCCGGCTCCGGCGGGGAGTTCGAAGCCCTGCGCCCAGCCGTCGACGGTGGTGCGTGTCAGCTCCTTGCCGTCGAGGGTGGCGGTCCAGCCCTCGTCGGCGCGGTCGGCGAGGCGCAGGACCCGGCCCGCGGGGCCGGCCGGGATGTCGGTGTGCGCCTCGACGGGGCCCGCGGCGACGGCGACCGGGGGCGTCGCCTTCGCTGTGTCGGCCGGCTTCTCCGCCGGTCCGGCCGGCGGGACGATCATGACGCGGGCGATCTCTCGGTCCACGCGCCAGAGGGCGCTGCCGTCGAGCTGGCTGAGGCGGCTGAGCCCGGGGGTGGAGTCGAGGACGCGGCTCATCTGGCGCGGCGCCCCGTCCCGTACGAGGACGTAGCGGATCGCGTAGCCGCTGAGCTCCTGGGTCTGGTCGGCGCCGGAGCCCGCGACCAGGTGGGCGACGACGGCGTCGAGACGGGGGTCCGCCTCGGCGCCCGCGGTGAGTTCGGCGTCGCCGAGGCGGGCGCCCGAGCCGCGGACCAGGCTGTAGTCGACCTGGCCGGGCGAGCCGCCGCCGAGGACGAGGGTGCGGGGCTGGTCGCGCGTACCGCTCTCCTCGGCGACGAAGGCCGGGACCTGGACCGGGTCGCGGCGGGTCAGCGGACCGTCGGCGCCGGCGATCATCCAGCCGGCGGCGGCGACGGCCGGGCCGACGGCGCAGGCGAGGGCGATCAGGGCGGCCACGGGCTGGCGCCAGCCGAAGCCGTGGGCGGCGACGCGGGTGCGACCGCCTTCGGCGCCGATCATTCCGGCGGCGATGAGGGCGGCGCCGTAGACGAGGGTGGCGGGTCCGGCCCAGCCGGTGCCGCCCGCGCCGTTGGTGAGGACGGCGAGGAGGAGTCCCGCGAGGGCGGCGGTCCAGGCGGCGAGGACGGCGGTCCGGCGTTCCTCGCGGAGCAGTCCGGCCAGGGCGGCGAGGACGAGTCCCAGGAGGAGGAGGCCGCCGGTGGTGCCGGGGCCGCCCGGGCTGGTGCCGAGCAGGTCGAGCGCGGTGGCCGTGCCCGTACGGATGTCGCGGCCGGCTTCGCGCAGGAGGGCGGCGGGGTCGGTGAGGAGGGTGAGCGACCAGGGGGCGAGGACGAGGAGGGGGGTGCCGACGGCGGCCAGGAAGCGGAGTCCGTACGCGGTGATGTCCGAGCGGCGTACGACGAGGACGCCCAGGCCGAGGAGGACGGCGAGCGGCCACACCACCGGGGTGAAGGCCATGGTGAAGGTGAGCAGGAAGGTGTACGCCCAGGTGGCGCGCCAGCTGCCCCGGTCGGGCCGGTTGAGGCCGTGGGCGGCGACGGCGGCGCGGGCCGTCAGCGGGAGCAGGATCGCGAGGACGGCGGTGCCGAGCCGGCCGGTGGCGAGGGCGCCGGTGGCGGCGGGCAGGAAGGCGTAGGCGATGGCGCCCCAGGCGCGCAGAAGCCGGGACTCGACGATGCCTCGGGAGGCGAAGTACGCGGTGAAGCCGGCGAGCGGGACCGAGCAGACGAGCAGCAGGGTCAGCGCGGTGGAGGTGGAGCCGAGGAAGAGGGCGGAGAGCGCGGCCAGGACGGCGAGGTAGGGCGGGGCGGTCTGGGTGCCGCCGGTGCCGAGGGCGTGCCAGGTGTCGGCGTAGCGCGACCAGAGGCCGGAGACGGTGTCGGGGGCGGGCAGCAGGGCGCCGCCGGCCAGGGAGCCGCCGACGAGGAGGTTGCGGCAGGCGACGAGGGAGACGAGGAGCAGCAGGGCGAAGAGGACCGGGCCGGGTCTGGCGGCGATCTTCTTGAGCCGGGCGAACTGCTCGATCTCCAGGTAGTCGGCGTCGTCGCCGCCGGGACCCGACTCGACGACGCCGTGGCGGGAGCCGCCGGAGTCGGCCTCGTCGCCGCCGAAGTCCGCGGTGAGCTGTTCGACGGCGGCGCGGACGGTGGCGCCGGGCGGGGGGAACAGCGGGCGGAGCTCGCTCGCGGCGACGGCCGGGTTCTTGCGGCGTTTGCGGGCGGCGAGGATCTTCTCGGGGCGCAGGAGGGTGGCGAGGAGGCCCATGACCTCGTCGACGGCCTGCCCGGGGACCTTCCCGACGAGGTAGGCGAGGGTGCGGAGCAGGGTGCTGAGGACGAGCCTCAGGAGGACGTACGGGAGGGCCGCGCCCCGGGTGTTGGCGAGGAGGGTGTAGACGGCGCCGGCCTTGTCGACGCGGTGCGGGTTGGCGGCGGTGCGCCCGGCGCAGTCGACGGTGCGGCGCTCGCGGGCGGAGGCCTCGGCGTGCCGGAGGACGGCGTCGGGGGCGATGAGGACGCGGTGGCCGGCGGAGTGGGCGCGCCAGCACAGGTCGACGTCGTCGCGCATGAGGGGCAGGCGCCGGTCGAAGCCGCCGAGCTCCTCGAAGACGTCCCGGCGGATCAGCATGCCGGCGGTGGAGACGGAGAGGACGGAGCGGACCTGGTCGTGCTGGCCCTGGTCCTGCTCGCGGCGGTCGAGCCCGGTCCAGCGGCGGCCGCTGCGGGCGATGGAGACGCCGGTCTCCAGGAGCTGCTTCCTGTCGTACCAGCCGCGCAGTTTGGGTCCGATGACGGCGGCGTGCGCGTCGGAGTCGGCGACGCGCAGGAGTTCGGCGAGGGCGGCGGGCTCGGGGGCGCAGTCGTCGTGGAGGAGCCAGAGCCACTGGACCGGTTCGCCGTGCGGCAGGTCGGGGAGGTCGTAGGCGTCGTCGTTCCAGGTCCGGCTGACGGGGTCCCAGCCGCTGGGCCGCTTCAGGTAGGGCAGGTCCTCGGGTCCGAGCACGGGCGCGGTGCGGGCGGCCTCCTCGACCGCGGTGCCGAAGCCGGTGCGGCGCGCGAGGTGGAGGACGCGGTCGGTGCCGATGGCGTCGGCGAGGAGCTGCGCCGAGTCGTCGGCGCTGCCGGTGTCGGCGGCCACCACGTTCTGCACGGGGCGTTCCTGGGCGAGCAGCCCGGCGAGGGCGTCCGGCAGCCAGCGGGCGCCGTCGTGGGTGACGAGCACGGCGGTGACGACGTGTCGCGGAAACTCAGGAGTTGAGGACATCGAGCTACGGGCCCTCCGGCCGGGGTCGCCCGCGAAGGGCGTGGGGAGCGTCTCGGACGGAGGCCCACACTAACGGCTGCACGCGGAGCGGTCCGCCGACCTGTGGACAGAGGGTGCGGAACGGTTTCGTACAGAACACGCAGAACGGTCCGCCGCCTGTGGATGGGTCACAGGGGCGGACCGTTCCGCGTGTCGTGGTGGGCGCGGCCCGGTGCGCGGGCACCGGCGGGCTTCGCGCCGTTCAGACGGCGGCCTTCTTCAGGCGGCGTCGCTCGCGCTCGGAGAGGCCGCCCCAGATGCCGAAGCGCTCGTCGTTCTGCAAGGCGTATTCGAGGCATTCGGAGCGGACCTCGCAGGCGAGGCAGACCTTCTTGGCCTCGCGGGTCGAGCCGCCCTTCTCGGGAAAGAAGGACTCGGGATCGGTCTGGGCGCACAGCGCGCGCTCCTGCCAGCCGAGTTCCTCGTCCGCGTCCTCGACCAGCAGTTCCTGGAACAACTCGGTCATGTGCGCCCCTCGTCTGTTCTGTGCGTCCCCGTGATGTTGCCGTTGCGAAACCGGCCGAACGACACGAGTGAAATTACAAGTTCGTGCTCTGTGCGAGTCAAGCCGAGATCTGCTATTGGGCCCGGTATTCACTCTGCGGAACCAAGCGTATGCGGAAAGTGTTCAAATCACCAAAAAACGTGACACATGCCACCGGTCTGGCCGCACCGCGTGGTCCCGCAAGGAAGACGTCCAGGACGTGGATCTTGTTGCGATCCAGCCATGGAAGCGATCCGGATCACAGTCCGATCACGACCCGCCCCGCCCTCACGACGAGGCTGCCAGGTTTACGAGCACGACCGAAGCGCCATCTCTCCTGGTCGGCGCATGAGCAAACCTTTCTCCCCGCGCAGCAATCAGAAGAGGTGAAACATTACCCCCAAATCGGGCATTGAGTTGACAGTCGGGTGCCCTGGCGGCCACCTTTGGTGGCATGCCAGCGACCGCAGCGCTCTCCGCGACCCACAGCCGTGGGTTCCGCCGCGCTGTCCAGGCGCGCTGTTGCTGTTGTTGTTCCAGCTGTTGATGCCGTAGAGCTCCAGCTTCTCCTCATAGCGCCACCCCGCGTCACACGCGTCACTCGCGTCACCTCTGCCTCGTGACCCCCACCGCTTCTGTTTCTGCTGAGGAACCTCCCCACCCATGAACATGGACAGCGACCTTCAGATCGCCGGCGACATCCTCGAGGTCCCGCACCTCCTCCAGCCCGAGCGCCCCCACCCGGTCACCGTGGCCGAGTTCGCCGGCCTCGCCCGCTCGATCGCCGACGACCGCGCCCAGTGGGCCCCGTACGTCGAGTACGACGCCACCACCCGCTGGTACCACCGGCTGCGCACCGGCCCCGGCTACGAGGTGTGGCTCCTCTCCTGGGTGCCCGGCCAGGGCAGCGGGCTCCACGACCACGGGGTCTCCTCCGGTGTCCTGACCGTCCTGGAGGGCGAGCTGACGGAGCGTACGGACCGGGGCACGCGGACGCTCGTGCCCGGCGCGGAGCGGGTGTTCGCGCCGGGGTACGTCCACGAGGTCGTCAACGACTCCCTCGAACCGGCCGTCAGCCTGCACGTCTACTTCCCGGGTCTCACCGAGATGCCGATGCACGAGTCGCTCCAGGGCCGGTGCGCCCCGGCCGCCCCCGGTGTCGTCGTCGCCTGACAGACTGCTCCGCATGCGCATTGTGGTTCTGGCCGGCGGCATCGGTGGTGCCCGTTTCCTTCGCGGCCTCAAGCAGGCCGCGCCTGACGCGGAGATCACGGTCATCGGCAACACCGGTGACGACATCCATCTCTTCGGGCTGAAGGTCTGCCCCGACCTGGACACGGTGATGTACACCCTCGGCGGTGGCATCGACGAGGAACAGGGCTGGGGCCGCCGCGACGAGTCCTTCACCGTGAAGAAGGAGCTCGCCGAGTACGGCGTCGGACCCGAGTGGTTCGGTCTCGGCGACCGGGACTTCGCGACCCACATCGTCCGTACGCAGATGCTCGGCGCGGGTTACCCGCTGAGCGCCGTCACGGAGGCGCTGTGCGCCCGCTGGCAGCCCGGCGTACGCCTCCTGCCCATGTCCGACGACCGCGTCGAGACGCACGTGGCGATCGAGGTCGACGGCGAGCAGCGCGCGGTGCACTTCCAGGAGTACTGGGTGAAGCTGCGCGCCTCCGTGGACGCGAAGGCGATCGTGCCGGTCGGCGCGGAGGCCGCGAAGCCCGCGCCGGGTGTCCTGGAGGCCGTCGCCGACGCGGACGTCATCCTCTTCCCGCCGTCCAACCCCGTGGTCAGCGTCGGGACGATCCTGGCCGTGCCCGGGATCCGCGAAGCGATCGTCGCGGCCGAGGTGCCCGTCGTGGGCCTCTCCCCCATCGTGGGGGGCGCGCCCGTGCGCGGCATGGCCGACAAGGTGCTCGCGGCCGTGGGCGTGGAGTCCACGGCGGCGGCCGTCGCCCGGCACTACGGCTCCGAACTCGTCGACGGCTGGCTCGTCGACACCGTCGACGCGGGCGCCGTCGCGGAGGTCGAGGCGGCGGGCATCCGCTGCCGGGCGGTCCCGCTGATGATGACCGACATCGAGGCGACGGCCGCGATGGCGCGGGAGGCGCTGGCGCTCGCCGAGGAGGTCCGCGGGTGACCCCCGTACCCCCTTCGTACCGGGTCTGGGCGCTGCCCGGACTGCCGGAGGTGGCGGCCGGGGACGACCTGGCCAAGCTGATCGCCTCCGTCTCGCCTGACCTCGTCGACGGGGACGTCCTCCTCGTCACCTCCAAGATCGTGAGCAAGGCCGAGGGGCGGGTGGTCGCCGCCGCCGACCGCGAGGAGGTCATCGACGCCGAGACCGTGCGGGTGGTGGCGCGGCGCGGGACCCTGCGGATCGTCGAGAACCGGCAGGGGCTCGTCATGGCCGCCGCGGGGGTCGACGCGTCCAACACCCCCGCCGGGACGGTGCTGTTGTTGCCCGAGGACCCCGACGCCTCGGCGCGGCGCATCCGTTCGGGGCTGCGCGAGGCGCTCGGCGTCGACGTGGGGGTCGTCGTCACGGACACCTTCGGGCGGCCCTGGCGCAGCGGGCTCACCGACGTGGCGATCGGGGCGGCCGGCGTGCGGGTCCTCGACGACCTGCGCGGCGGGACCGACACGTACGGCAATCCGCTCAGCGCGACCGTGGTCGCCACCGCCGACGAGCTCGCCGCCGCGGGCGACCTGGTGAAGGGCAAGGCGGCGGGTCTTCCCGTCGCCGTCGTCCGGGGCCTGCCGCACGTGGTGGGCGGGGACGAGGAGCCGGGCGCCCGGGCGCTGGTGCGCGGCGCGGCCGACGACATGTTCCGGCTCGGTACCTCGGAGGCCGTACGCGAGGCGGTGACGCTGCGGCGGACCGTACGGAAGTTCACTTCGGATCCGGTCGACCCGGGTGCGGTACGGCGCGCGGTCGCCGCGGCCGTGACGGCTCCGGCGCCGCACCACACCACGCCGTGGCGGTTCGTGCTCCTGGAGTCGGCGGCCTCCCGGGTCCGACTGCTCGACGCGATGCGGGACGCGTGGATCGCGGACCTGCGGCGGGACGGCAGGTCCGAGGAGTCCATCGCCAAGCGGGTGCGCCGCGGGGACGTCCTGCGCGACGCGCCCTACCTGGCGGTGCCCTGCCTCGTCATGGACGGCTCCCACCACTACGGCGACCCGCGCCGGGACGCGGCCGAACGCGAGATGTTCGTGGTGGCGGCGGGCGCGGGCGTACAGAACTTCCTGGTGGCGCTCGCGGGTGAGCGGCTCGGCTCGGCATGGGTGTCCTCGACGATGTTCTGCCGGGACGTCGTACGGGAGGTCCTCGACCTGCCGGCCGGGTGGGACCCGCTCGGCGCGGTCGCGATCGGCCATCCGGCGGCGGCGCCGAGGGAACGGGCGGCGCGGGGGGCGGCGGAGTTCGTCGAGGTGCGGTGAGAGGTGGGGTGTGCGGGGCACGGGCCCCGCATGATCCGGACGCCCGGCCCTCGGGCCTTTCGTTCGGATCAGTCCCCGCGAGCCCGGCCTGATCCGAACGACGGGCCCTAGATCCGCGTGATGTCGCCGGGGGTCATGCGTGGGGCTCTGCGGGGTGGGACGCGGCCGCTGAGGAGGATCAGGCGGGCCGCTCGGTGGCGCTGGCCCGCGTACGGGGCCAGGAGGTCGAGCATCGCCGCGTCGTCGGTGGTCCGGTCGCCCACGAGCGCCCAGCCCACGATGCCGGGGAGGTGGAGGTCGCCGGTGGTGACCTCGTCCGGCGCGCCGTTGCTGCGCTGGACCGTCTCGGCGCTCGTCCAGGGGCCGATGCCCGGGACCAGTTCCAGGCGCTCACGGGCGGCCGGCGGGGCCATGTGCGCGGCCTCCTCCAGGCGGGCCGCCACCTGGGCGGCGCGGACGATGGTGGCCGAGCGCTTGCCGTCGACGTTCGCGCGGTGCCACTCCCAGGACGGGATCATCGCCCACGTACGCGCGTCCGGCATCACGTGCATACCCTCGGGGGCCGGTCCCGGCGCGGGCTCGCCGTACTTCCGCACGAGCACCCGCCACGAGCGGTACGCCTCGTCCGCAGTGACCTTCTGCTCCAGGACCGAGGGGATCAGCGACTCCAGGACCAGGCCGGTGCGGGTGAGGCGGAGGCCCGGGCGGCGGCGGTGGGTCGCGAGGACCAGCTTGTGGCGGGGGACGAAGGCGGCCGGGTCGTCGTCGGCGCCGAGCAGCCCGGGGAGGCGGTCCAGGAGCCAGGGCGCTCCGGGGCCCCAGGCCTCGGCCGCGGCGCGTCCCTCGCGGATACGGACCCGGAGGGTCCCGGGGCCGTCCGGGGTGCGGCTGGCCCGCCAGACGGAGCCGTCGGGGGTGGCGCGGAAGGTGGGGTCGGCGGGGCCGCGGCGGAGGGGGCCGAGGGTGAGGCCCAGGTCGAGCGGGGTGTCGTCCGTGACGGCGACGGGAGCGTGGGTGTGGCCGCCGCGCACGGTGGTGCGGGTGGGAGTGGTGGGGGGTGTGAAGCGGCCGGCCATGGATACGAGCGTAACGGGGCCGGAGTGGGTGCGGATGCGGCGCCGTCCCAGGTCCTCGGGGTGACGGGCCCGAGGGACGGGCGCCGCGTGCGTGGTGCCCCCCCCGGGGCCCACGCCCTGCGGAACGCACGGGCACGACGGGACGACCACGTGCCCGTGTGGGTAATGGTGCGCGTGGTTACTGGTCCGAGGAGAAGCGGACCGTGGCTGCCGGGAGGGTGGCGTCGCACCAGATGCGGACGCCCTCGCGGAGCTCGTTGTCGGGGCCCACGTGGGCGCCGTCGCCGATGACCGCTCCCGTGAGGACCGAGCGCGCGCCGATGCGGGCGCCCGCGCCTATGAGCGAGTCGGTGATCACCGCGCCCGGTTCGACGACCGCGCCCGCCAGGATCGTGGAGCCCGTGACGCGGGCGCCCTCGCCGACCACCGCGTCCGCGCCGACGACCGTGCCGCCGGTCAGCTTGGCGTCCGGGGCGACCCGGGCCGTCGGCAGGACCAGGCGGTCGCCGCAGCGGCCCGGGACGGCCGGGGAGGGGGCGCGGCCGAGGACCAGGTCGGCGGAGCCGCGGACGAAGGCCTGCGGGGTGCCGAGGTCCAGCCAGTACGTGGAGTCGACCATGCCCTGGAGGTGTGCGCCGGACGACAGGAGTTCCGGGAAGGTCTCGCGCTCGACCGAGACCGGGCGGCCCGCGGGGATCGTGTCGATGACCGAGCGCCGGAACACGTACGCGCCCGCGTTGATCTGGTCGGTGACGATCTCCTCGGGCGTCTGCGGCTTCTCCAGGAAGGCCGTGACGCGGCCGGTGGCGTCCGTGGGCACCAGACCGAAGGCGCGCGGGTCCTCGACCCGGGTGAGGTGGAGGGAGACGTCCGCGCCGGAGGAGGAGTGGGTGGCGACGAGCGCCCCGATGTCGAGGCCCGTGAGGATGTCCCCGTTGAAGATGAGGACCGGGTCGTCGGGGCCCGAGTGCAGCCGCGAGGCCACGTTGCGTATCGCGCCGCCGGTGCCGAGGGGCTCCTCCTCGGTGACGTACTCCAGGCTCAGGCCGAGCGAGGAGCCGTCTCCGAAGTGCGGCTCGAAGACCTCGGCCAGGTAGGAGGTGGCGAGCACGATGTGCTCGACGCCGGCGGCGCGGGCGCGGGCCAGCTGGTGCGTCAGGAAGGGGACGCCCGCTGCCGGGACCATGGGCTTCGGCGTGTTGACCGTGAGCGGTCGCAGCCTCGTTCCCTTGCCACCGACCAGGAGGATCGCTTCTGTCACCTTGTCGTCTCTGCTTCCTGTTCGGGGTCGGTCAGCACGCCCGTGTCGGTCGTCCGTGCGATATGACCGGTCAGTTTAGGCAGATGGTTGCCCCGATGCCCCCATCAGCGCCTCCCCTGGTACTTCGCGGAGCTCGCGCGGGCCGTCCCGAGCTTGCCGTACAGCCGTACTCCGGGGCACTCCGTCGCGAATCCGTCGCGGTGTCCCGCGATGGCGTTGAACCGGACCTTCTTGCCCTTCGCGTACAGGTTTCCGCCTCCTGAGACGAGGTACGACGTTCCCTTCGGGTTCACCCCGTGCAGCCCGAGTTTCCAGGCCGTCAGGCGGGCGACGGCCGTCACCGCGGCGGCGGGCGGAGTGGTCTTGCTGAAGGTTCCGAGGACGGCGATGCCCATGCTGTTGGTGTTGAAGCCGAGGGTGTGCGCGCCGAGGACCGGCTTGGCCACTCCCCCGGCCCGTCCTTCGTAGATGTTTCCGCACTTGTCGACGGCGAAGTTGTAGCCGAAGTCTCGCCATCCGCTGCTCAGGACGTGGTAGCGGTAGATACCGCGCAGGACGGAGGGTGCCTGGGCGCAGGTGTAGTTGTTACCGGTCGCGCTGTGGTGCACGAAGGCCGCCTTGATGCTCTTCGTGTAGACGAAGCCCTTCTCGCGGATCTTCTCGTCCGCGCCCCAGCCCTTGCGCGTGATGATCTTGGGTCGGGGACCGATGTACGGCTTCGCCGCGGCCTGGGCCTCGGGCAGGGCGTCGGGCAGAGCCGGTTCCTTGGCCTCCGCCGGCTCCACCACCTCGGCCGGCTCCCCTGCCTCCGCCGGCTCCATGTACGGCGTGGACGGCGCGTACGGGACCGTGAACGCGGTCGCCTCCTTCGACAGGGCCGGGATCCAGGCCGCGCCGTACGGGGCGAGCTGGGCGTTGACCGCGCTGACCGCCGCCTCCGCCGCACCGAGCCCGGCCTGGACCAGGGCGGCCACAGCGGTACGCGCGGCGGGAGCGACATCGGGAGCGGCCGCCGCCGCGACGCCCACCGGGGTGACCTCGGGAGGGGTCTCCGGAGCGGTCTCGGGGGCGGTCTCCGCCGGGCCCTCGCCCGGGTCGACCAGTTCCAGGCGCAGGCCCTCGGGAAGCGGTTCCTCCCCCCGTACGCGGATCTCGACGCCGTCCGAGTCGCCCACCCACAGCGGGGCCGTGGAGCCCTTGAGCGCCCGGCCGGCGCCCTCCGCGGTGTCGGGGTCGGCGCCGTGGTCGTCGTTGTGGGTCTCCACGTCCTGCCACGGCGACCAGGCTCCGCCGCCGGTGGCCCGGGTGCGGACCTGGACGGTGCCGTGCAAAGCGGCCGTGGGGTCGTCCCACACGACGCCGACGAGTGAGAAGGGCTGGACGTCGAGCCGGGTGAGTCCCTGCGTCTCCGTACCGTCCGCCCCGCCCCCGAAGGACCGGTCGGACGCGTCGGACAGGGGTTCCAGCGGGAGGGACCGGGTGGAGCCGTGGAGGTCGGGCGCGGGTGGCAGCGCGGAGAGCGAGGAGGGCGGCCCGAGCGCCTGGGGGACCTCGGCCGCCGCGGGCGCGGCGAGGGAGACCGGCAGGGCGAGGACCGCCGCACAGCTGACGGCGATCGAGGAGGCGAGTGAGGCACGCATGGGCCGATCGTGCGTACCCGTGAGCCGTTCCGCGCGCCGGGAACGGGCCCGGGAACTGACGGCGTGTCGGCCGACCGGTGGACGGCGTCACCGGTACGGCGGACCCCCGCACGGCGGCGCGCGTACGCTGTCCGGCGTGAACGCCAGCGACCGCACCCCCGCCGACCTGCTGCGATCCGCGCTCGCCGCGGACCCCGCCCGCCCCTTGGTCACCTTCTACGACGACGCCACCGGTGAGCGGGTGGAATTGTCCGTCGCCACCTTCGCCAATTGGGTGGCCAAGACGGCGAACCTGCTCCAGGGCGAACTGTCCGCCGCTCCCGGCGACCGGCTCGCGCTGCTGCTGCCCGCGCACTGGCAGACCGCCGTCTGGCTGCTCGCCTGCTCCTCCGTGGGGGTCACCGCGGAGGTCGGCGCCGACCCGGCCGACGCCGACCTCGTGGTCGCGGGGCCGGACGCGCTCGACGCGGGGCTCGCCTGCTCCGGGGAGCGGATCGCGCTCTCGCTCGCCCCGATGGGCCGCCGCTTCCCGGCCGCGCCCGCCGGATACGCGGACTACGCGGTGGAGGTACCGAGCCAGGGCGACCGGTTCGCCCCGTTCGTACCGGTCGATCCGGAGGCCCCCGCGCTCGTCGTCGACGGTACGGAGCACAGCGGCGCGCAGGTCGTCGCGCAGGCCCGCGCCGACGCGGAGGCGCTCGGCCTCCCTCCCGGCGCCCGGCTGCTCTCCGGGCTCGGGTACGGGCACTGGAAGGGTCTTTCGGCCGGTCTGTACGCGCCCCTCGCGGCCGGCGGCTCCGTGGTCCTGTGCCGGAACGCGCAGCAGCTCGCGCCCGAGGCCCTCGCCCAGCGGGTGGAGAGCGAGCGGGTGACGGTCACCGCCGTCTGACGCACCCGTTCGGACCAGCGACGCGCCGGGTCCCCGGGCCCGGGCGCGCCGTCCGGTACATGATCGGCCCAGGGGGAGTGGACTCCTTCCGTACAACCATGTGTCGGGTTCGGCCGTCTCCTTCTACGACCGGCGGCCGCCCGGCGTGCCGCCGACGCCATGAAGGACGGACTGAGACGTGACGGACCGCGCGGGCACGCCCGCCGAACCGGATCCCCCTCCGGCGGACGGGGACACCCCTCCGGCGGAGGGCACGGCGCCCGGAGCGCCGGAGGAGCCGCGCCGGCGCCACTGGCTGCGGTGGACCGCCCTGGGCGTCTCGTTCGTGGTGCTGGCCGCGGCCGGGGTCGGCTGGTGGTTCTACCGGAAGCTCGACGGCAACATCACCACGGACACGACCGCCGCCGCCGAGCTCCGGAAGTACGAGAAGGAGCGCCCGGCCGCGGTCGTGTCGGCCGCCCGGAACATCCTGCTGATCGGTTCGGACACCCGGGCGGGCGAGGGGAACCGCCAGTACGGCAGGGACAAGGGGACCCAGCACTCCGACACGACGATCCTGCTGCACCTGTCGGCGGGGAAGTCGAGCGCGACCGCCGTCTCCCTCCCCCGCGACCTGATGGTGACGATCCCGAGCTGCCCCAAGGGTGACGGGACCCGGACCGGCGAGCAGTTCGCGCAGTTCAACTGGGCGTTCGAGTTCGGCGGTACGGCGTGCACGATCCGTACCGTCGAGAAGCTGACCGGGATCCGGGTGGACCACCACATGGTGATCGACTTCCGGGGCTTCAAGAAGATGGTGGACGCGGTCGACGGCGTGGAGGTCTGCCTCAAGGAGCCCGTGGACGACCACGACGCGAAACTGAAGCTGCCCGCGGGCCGCCAGACGCTCCGCGGGGAACAGGCGCTCGGCTTCGTACGCGCCCGGAAGTCCATCGGCAACGGCAGCGACACGGAACGCATGGACCGCCAGCAGCAGTTCCTCGGCGCCCTGGTCAGCAAGGTGCAGAGCGACGGGGTGCTGCTCAACCCGACGAAGCTCTATCCGGTCCTGGACGCGACCACCAGGGCGATCACCACCGACGCGGGGCTCGACTCGCTGCGGGACCTCTACGACCTGGCGCGGTCGATGCGGGCGGTACCGACGGAGAAGGTGCAATTCCTCACGGTCCCCCGCCGCCCGTACAGATTCGATGCGAACCGGGACGAACTGGTACAGCCGGCGGCGAGTCAACTCTTCACGCAGCTACGGGAGGACCGGCCCGTGGTGGTCACGCCGGGCGGGAAGGACGACGACGGGCAGGACGGCGGCACGGACGGGAAACCCGACGACGCGGACATCCCGACACCCTCGGTGACCCCGACGTTCACCGGTCGGAACGCCGCGGAAGGGGTGTGCTCCTAGGGGGCTCACGAGACCGGGCCGACGGTGGGCACCGGCGGGCGGGGCGCCTCGGAGGGGCCCCGGGGACGGGTGGGTAAAGGCCACACCAAGGGGAGGGCGGGGAGCGATGAGGTTTGAGCAAATTGCCCGGTTGTAAGGGGGGTGGAATTTGTCACGCGCGTCGCCCCACGCTGAACTGGGCGGATAGTGTGACGCGATCCGGTGCACCCCGACGCGTGGTCGCACTCACCAAGGATCGAACGACCGAGAGAGCGGCGCCCGGTGGGGAAGGCGCCTCGCGTGGCACCGACGGAGGACTCGAGTAACCGTGGACGCGCACAGCCGTGGACGGGCGGACGAGATCGACCCCGCCGACCAGTGGGTGCTCAACCCGCAGACCGGCAACTACGAACTGCGACTGGACCACTCCGCAGGGCAGCCGACCACCCAGGCGCCGGCGAGGCCCCGTAGATCCACCGTTCCCGCTCCCGCCCCGTCCGACACCCCCGCCGAGGCACCTGTTCCCGGGCAGCGCCGCCGCAGGGTCACCGAGCCGGGCGGCGGAGCACCCCAGCCGCCCGCGAGCCGCCGCAAGCGCAAGCAGGGCGCGTCCCGCAAGAAGAAGGTCCTGCTGTGGACCGGGGGCACGATGGCCCTGGTGCTCGTGGGGGGCGCGACGGGCGCGTACATGCTCTACAGCAAGCTCGACGGCAACATCGACGTCGTCGACCCCGTCGGCATGGAGAGCAAGGGCTTCCGCAAGGGCGAGGCCTTCAACATCCTGATCATCGGCACCGACAAGCGGACCGGGGAGGGCAACGGCGGCTACGGCGACAAGAACAGCCCCGGCCACGCGGACACCACGATCCTCTTCCACGTCTCCAAGGACCGCACCAACGCCACGGCGGTCTCCATCCCGCGCGACCTGATGACGACGATCCCCGAGTGCCAGTCCCGGCAGGACGACGGGTCGATCCTGACGATCCCCGCCCAGCAGCAGGCCCGGTTCAACGTGAGCCTCGGCCAGGACGGCCGCGACCCCGGCTGCACCATGCGCACGGTCAAGGAACTGACCGGCCTGACCGTCGACCACTTCATGATGGTCGACTTCAACGCCGTGAAGGAGCTGACCTCGGCCGTCGGCGGCGTGAAGGTCTGCGTCGAGAAGGCGGTGGACGACCCCAAGTCGCACCTGAAGCTGCCGGCCGGCGAGTCGGTCATCGAGGGGGAGCAGGCCCTCGCCTTCGTCCGTACCCGCTCCAGCTTCGGCAACAAGAGCGACCTGGACCGGATCAAGATCCAGCAGCAGTTCCTGGGCTCCATGATCCGGCAGATGAAGTCGGACGAGACGCTCACCAGCCCCACCAAGCTCCTCGACCTCGCCCAGGCGGCGACGAACGCGCTCACCGTCGACAAGGGCATAGGCTCCCTCTCCAAGCTCCAGGACCTGGGCAAGGAGCTTTCCGGGATCGACACGAAGAACATCTCGTTCGCGACCCTCCCGGTCATCGACAACCCGGCCGAGCCGAAGCCGATCACCGTCGTGCCGCATCCGACGCAGGCACCGCAACTCTTCGCCGCGCTGCAGGCCGACGTCTCGCTCACCGCGGTGAAGAAGAAGACCCAGGACGCGAAGAACGCCCAGGCGCAGGCCCAGGCGAAGCTGCTCCAGGGGGCGCGTGCCGCGGCCGCCGACGTGCGCGTCGACGTCTACAACGGCAGCGGCATCACGGGCGCGGCCCAGTCGACCATCAACTGGCTGCAGAACGAGCAGGGCGTGAACCGCTCCACCAACAAGAGCAACGCCCCCGACAAGGCGGCGAAGACCACGCTCACCTACGCACCGAACCAGGCCGATCAGGCCCGCGCGCTCGCGGACATGATGGGTCTGGCGGCCACGGCGCTCAAGCCGGGCACGCAGGACGCCGGGGAACGCGAGCCCATGACGCTCGTCCTCGGCGCCGACTTCAAGGGCGCGGGGGTGCCCATCAACGGTCCGACGAAGGCGCCGGCCGTCGACAAGGTAGAAGCTGACAAGCAGGTGTGCGCCAAGTGACCCGGAAACACCGGGTCTCCGCGCACTCCTGACTGACGAGGGGACCTGGGGTGGGACAGAAGAGCGTGCGTGGGGAGGGAACGCGGGGACGCGTTCCGCGCGCCCGTGAACGGGGCTGGGACGACGACCTGCACGGCGCCGGTGAGGTCACCGGCGTCGGGGGCGACGTTCCCGAGGAGAACGCGGCCCGGACCGACGCACCCGCGTCGACCCGCGCCGAACGCCGCCGCGGAACCGCCGCCGGCGACGCCGGCGGTACGGGGTCGGGTGGCGGTACGGGAGCGGGCGGCCGCGCCGCCGCACGCCGTCGCGCCAAGAAGTCCGGCAAGCGCAAGGTGCTGCGCTGGGTCGCCATCACGATGTCGGTGCTGATACTCGGCACGGCCGGCGCCGGATACCTGTACTACGAGCACCTGAACGGCAACATCCGCGGCGGCTCGCGCGCGGGCGGCGACAGCGGTGTGAAGAAGGCCGCGCCGAACGCGCTCGGCGACACCCCGCTGAACATCCTCCTGATCGGCTCCGACAGCCGGGCCGACGCCAAGAACGTGGCGCTCGGCGGCGGCAAGAACCTCCGTCAGGCGAAGCCGCTCGCGGACGTGCAGATGCTGCTGCACGTCTCCGCCGACCGCCAGAACGCCTCCATCGTCACCATCCCGCGCGACACGATCGTGCCCATCCCGGAGTGCAAGGGCGAGGACGGCTCCACCTACCCGGCGACGACCACCGAACCGATCAACGAGACGCTGGGGCGCGGCGGTCCCGGCTGCACCCTCACCACCTGGGAGAGCATCACCGGGGTCTACATCGACCACTGGATGATGATCGACTTCGCGGGCGTGGTGGCGATGGCCGATGAGGTCGGCGGCGTCCCCGTCTGCGTGAAGACCGGCGTCTGGGACAGGTCGACCCGGCGGGTGAAGGGCGGTTCGGGCCTGCAGCTGCCCGCGGGCACCACGGAGATCCAGGGCAAGCAGGCCCTCCAGTGGCTCCGTACCCGGCACGCCTTCGGCAACGACCAGGGCCGGGCCAAGGCCCAGCACATGTACATCAACGGCATGGTCGAGAAGCTCCAGAAGCAGAACGCCTGGAGCGACACCGGGCAGCTGACCGGCCTCGCCGAGACGGCCACCAAGGCGCTCCAGGTCTCCGACGAACTGAAGTCGGTGAAGAAGCTCTTCGACCTGTCGATGCAGCTCAAGAACGTGAAGATGAACCGTCTGACGACGGCGACGGTCCCCACGGTCGAGTGGTCCCAGAACCGGAACAAGCTCCAGATGGTCAAGTCGTCCGCCGACAGGATGTGGGCGATGCTCCGCGACGACATCGCCTTCGACAAGAACGGCAAGCCGGCCACGCCCAAGCCGAAGCCGGACACGCCCGCGACGCCCAAGGCCACCGCCGAGGCCCCCGGCTCCTTCGCCGTCACCGTCGCCAACGGAACCGCCGGAACGAACGGGGCGCCCGTCGAGGGGCGCGCCAAGGCCGTCACCGAGAGCCTGACGGGCAAGGGCTTCACGCAGGCGGAGGCCTCCAAGGAGCCGCAGCCCCGCGAGGACTCGGTCGTCATGTACCCGAAGGCCGACGGCGACCAGGGCCGGGCGAACGCGGTGTCCGTGGCGAAGGCCCTCGGACTGCCGGAGACCAAGGTGCGGCCCGACGCCGAGGCGGACGGCATCACCCTGGTCGTCGGCGCCGACTGGCGCGAGGGCGCCACGTACAAGAAGCCGACGGCCGTCGCCGGCGACCTGCCCGAGGGCGCCGACGACAAGGCGACCTGCATGGACATCTACTCGGTCTACAGGTGGGACGGGAAGAGCAAGAGCTGACCCCCGCACCGCCGACGCCGACGGCCGGACCCCGAGGAGGGGTCCGGCCGTCGGCGTGTGTGCGGGGAGCGGGTCAGACCGTCTCGGCCTCGCCGGTCTTCACGGCCGGGCGGCGGCTCGCGATGACCTTCCTCGCGAGGGAGCGGGGGCTCGTCAGGAAGCCGTAGCCCCAGGACATGTGCATCGTCGCGAGCGCCACCGGGATCTGGAGGCGGGCCTTGAGCGACAGGCCCTTGCCCGCCGGGACCGAGCCGGCCGTGATCGCGGCGAGGTAGCCGGCCGGGATCACGAAACCGAGCGGGGTGAGGGTGGCGCCCACGAGCAGGCCGGCGGCGATGGCGCAGACGGCGGTCGGCGGGGCCAGGTAGCGCAGGTTGATGGAGCCGGGGTGGTAGCGGGCCACCACATGGCGCCAACGGCCGTAGTCCTTGTACTGCTTGGCGAGGGCGCGGACGCTGGGCCGCGGGCGGTACTGGACGCGCAGCTCCGGCGAGAACCAGATCAGACCGCCGGCCTCGCGGATGCGGAAGTTCAGCTCCCAGTCCTGGGCGCGGATGAACTCCACGTTGTAGCCGTCCTGCTGTTCGAGCGCCTCGCGCCGGAAGACGCCCAGGTACACGGTCTCCGCGGGGCCCGCCTCGCCGCCCGTGTGGAAGGCCGCGTTGCCCACGCCGATCTTCGACGTCATCGCGGCGGCGACCGCGTCCTCCCAGGCGTTCTCACCCTCGGCGTGCATGACACCGCCGACGTTCTGCGCGCCGGTCTCCTCCAGGAGCCGGACGGCGGTGGCGATGTAGTTCGGGGACAGCATGCCGTGGCCGTCGACGCGCACCACGATCGGGTGACGTGAGGCCTTGATCGCCGCGTTGAGAGCGGCGGGAGTACGGCCCGTGGGGTTCGGCACGGTCGTGACGCGGGGGTCCGCGCGGACGAGTTCGGCGGCGATCTCGTCGGTCCGGTCCGTGGACGGGCCGAGCGCGATCACCACCTCCATCTCGCCGGCGTACTCCTGCTCCAGGATGTGACGAACCGAGGTGCGCAGATGCCGCTCCTCGTTGAGGACCGGCATGATCACGGAGACGGGGGGCGTGGCGTTCATCGTCCGCCACGTTACCGCGAATGGGGGACAGCGGTGCGCGCCGCACGGGTGGTGGGCCCTTGCGCTGATCGTATGGGCCTACGGTGCTCACGGTTCCCCTTGTCACACCCGCGGAGGTGTCCGTCCGTGCCCACACCGCCCCGCACGCCCCGTACCCGGCCCGCCGCCCGCCCCGTGCCGGCCCGTGGGCGGCGGAGGCGCCCACGGTGGGGGATGCGGATGGCGACGGCGCTGTCCGTGACGGTCCTCGCGGCCGGCGGGATCGGGCACGCGGTGGTGACCGGTCTGAACACCGGGATCAGCCGGGTCGACCCCTTCAAGGACATGAAGAACCGGCCGCAGGCCGGGCACGGGATGAACGTCCTCGTCGTCGGCACCGACGGGCGGGACAGGATCACCCCCGAGGAGAAGGAGAAGTACCGGCTCGGCGGCGCGCCCTGCCACTGCACCGACACCGTGATGCTCGTGCACATCTCGGAGGACCGGGAACGGGCGAGCGTGGTGAGCCTGCCCCGTGACTCGTACGCGGAGATGCCCGAGCACACCGATCTCATCAGCGGCGAGAAGCACCAGGCGCATCCGGTGAAGCTGAACGCGGCGTACGCCGAGGGCGGTCCCGGGCTGACCGTGCGCACCGTCGAGTCGATGACCGGCGTCAAGATCGACCACTATCTGGAGGTCGACTTCACCAGCTTCATGCGGACCGTGGACGCGGTCGACGGCGTGCAGATCTGCACCGCCCGGCCCATGAAGGACCCCTACACCGGGCTCGACCTGACGGCCGGCACCCATGAGCTCGACGGCGGGCAGGCCCTCCAGTACGTGCGCTCCCGGCACATCGACGGAGCCGCCGACATCGGGCGGATGCAGCGGCAGCAGCGCTTCCTCGCGGCGCTCGTGGAGCGGATCAGCGGCAGCGGGGTGCTGTTCAACCCGGTGCGGTTCCGCGAGGTCGCCACGGCCATGCTGGGCTCGGTGCGGGCCGACGAGGACTTCGGTACGGACCAGCTCTTCGCCCTCGCCAGGGCGATGCGCGGCTTCACCCCGGCGTCGTCGGAGTTCGTGTCCGTGCCGATCGGTGACATGAGCTTCCCCGTGAAGGGGATCGGTTCGACGGTGAAGTGGGACGCGGCGAAGGCGCAGAAGCTGTTCCAGGCGCTACGGGAGGACCGGCCGCTCACCCCCGCGAAGCCCGCCTCGTCGGACAAGGCCCCCGAGGCCGAGGTGGTGGACGTGGCGCCGCGCACGGTCCGGGTGCAGGTCTACAACGGGACCCGGACGGACGGGCTCGGCCGCAAGGTCGACGACGCGCTGCGCGGGACCGGCTTCGACACCACGCGGACGCCGATGACCGCGCCGGGAAAGGACCGGACGCGCACGCTCGTGGAGTACGACCCGCGCTGGGACCGCTCGGCGAAGACCCTCGCGGTGGCGTTGCCGGGAGCGGAGCTGAAGGCGGTGCCGGGGAGGGGCGGGACGCTGCGGGTGACGGTGGGGGCGGACTACAGGGGGGTGCGGGCGGTCCGGGCGGAGGAGGCGGGCCGGGCGGGCCCGTTCGAGGCGGTGACGGGGGACCGGGTGGTGTGTCCGTGACCGGGGTCGTGCGTCCGTGACCGGCGGCGCGGGCCTCCGTCCTCAGTCCTCGTAGCCCTCCGCCGCCCGGCGTTCGCGCAGGTCCTTGATGGCCTCGCGGCGGGCCAGGCGGTGGGTGCGGCGGATCTGGGCCTCCTGGTTGCGGCGCTTGTCCTGCTCCGTCTCGGGGACGACCTGCGGGACCCGGCGCGGCTTGCCGTCCGCGTCGACGGCGGCGAAGACCAGATAGGCGGAGCCGACCTGGGTGGCGGGCGTGGACTCGTTCCAGCGCTCGGCCATGACCCGGACGCCGACCTCCATGGAGGACCGGCCGGTCCAGTTGACCTGGGCCTTCACATGGAGCAGGTCCCCGACCCGTACCGGCTCGAGGAAGACCATCTCGTCCATCGAGGCGGTCACGGCCGGACCGCCCGAGTGCCTGCCCGCGACGGCGCCCGCCGCGTCGTCCACCAGTTTCATGATCACGCCGCCGTGCACCGTGCCGAGGAGGTTGGTGTCGTGGCTGGTCATGATGTGGCTGAGGGTGGTGCGGGAGGCGGAGGTGGGCTTGCCCGGAATATCGCCCTGATCTGTCATGCCGTCCACCATATGCGGGGCCTGCGGACCGTCGCCGTCCGGTCCGCTTTGCATCAGCTTGGCAACAGCCCGGGCCCGATGCTCCACCCGCCCTGTCGCCCGCGAAGCCCTGCCCGGCACACTGGTCCGCATGAATGACTGGCCCGATGACGGCGGATACGGCCGCGGCAGCTCGAACCCCCACCCCGAGGGTCCTCGCCGCATGAGCCATGTGCAGCGCCCGCAGGTTCCGCAGCAGCCGCCTCGTTACGACCAGGCCGACCCGAACTTCACGCAGGCCCAGGGCACGGGCTACGACTCGGGCTACAGCTCGGGCCAGGTCTACGGCGGCCCGCAGGGGGGCGGCCGTGGCACCGTACCGCCGCAGTACGCGCCGAGCACCGGCGCCGGTGGCCCGGGGGGGCCCGCGCCGGACTGGCGCAAGCGCGTCAAGGTCGGCTCGATCGTCCTGGTCGTCGGCGTCCTCGCCTGGGGCATCGGCACGTACGCCTGGGCCGGCTCGCAGATGCGCAACGAGGTCGACCTCTCCAAGGTCATCGAGCGGCCCGCGGAGGGCGACTGCACGACGTATCTGATCGTCGGCTCCGACAGCCGCGAGGGCATGTCCGCCGAGGAGAAGAAGAGGCTCCGCACGGGCTCCGCCGAGGGCAAGCGGACCGACTCGATGATGATCCTCGCGGCCTGCTCCAGCGGGAACACGATGGTCTCGCTCCCCCGCGACTCCTGGGTGACGATCCCGAACTTCGTCGGCTCCGAGTCCGGCAAGTCCTTCCCGGCCCGTGGCGGCTCCAAGCTGAACGCGGCGTACGCCATGGACGGCCCCGAGCTGCTCGTGCGGACCGTCGAGTTCAACACCGGCCTGCGCATCGACCACTACGCGGAGATCGGCTTCGCCGGCTTCGCGAACATCGTGGACGCGCTCGGCGGTGTCGAGCTGAACATCGACAAGGGCTTCAAGGACAAGAAGTCCGGCGCCGACTTCCAGGCGGGCACCCAGACCCTCAACGGCGAGCAGGCCCTGGCCTTCGTCCGTACCCGGTACGCCTTCGCCGACTCGGACCTCTCGCGGACGAAGAACCAGCAGAAGTTCCTCGCCGCCCTCGCCAACCAGGCGGCGACGCCGGGCACGATCCTCAACCCGTTCGCGCTGTACCCGACGCTGGGCGCCGGTCTGGACACGCTGATCGTGGACAAGGACATGTCGCTGTACGACCTCGGGAAGATGTTCTTCGCCATGAAGGGCATCAGCGGCGGCGACGGCAAGTCCATGAACATCCCGATCTCGGGCAAGGCACCGCAGAACTCGCTCAAGTGGGACATGCCGAAGGTGAAGCAGCTGGTGTCGCAGATCCAGAACGACGAGAAGGTCACCGTCGAGTCGAACCCGTGACCCTGCGGCAGCACGAGGGGAGGGCGCGCCCGGGTCCCCGACCTGGGCACGACTATGCTCGGGCAGGCATTCCGCCCGACGTCACTGGAGACCCGCATGGCCCTCAAGATCACCGTGATCGGCACCGGCTACCTCGGCGCCACCCACGCCGCGGCCATGGCGGAACTGGGCTTCGAGGTGCTCGGCCTCGACGTCGTCCCCGAGAAGATCGAGCTGCTGTCCTCCGGCCGGGTCCCGATGTACGAACCGGGCCTCGAGGAGCTGCTCGCCAAGCACGTGGCCGGCATCGAGGGTTCGAGCGGGCGGCTGCGGTTCACCACCTCCTGGGAGGAGGTCGGGGCCTTCGGCGACGTGCACTTCGTCTGCGTGAACACCCCGCAGAAACACGGCGAGTACGCCTGCGACATGAGCTACGTGGACGCCGCCTTCACCTCCCTCGCCGGGGTCGTACGCGAAGGGGCCCTGGTGGTCGGCAAGTCGACCGTGCCCGTCGGCTCGGCCGAGCGGCTCGCGGGCGTGCTGCCTGAGGGTGTCGAACTCGCCTGGAACCCGGAGTTCCTGCGGGAGGGCTTCGCCGTGCAGGACACGCTGCGCCCGGACCGGATCGTCGTCGGCGTACGCGGCGAGCGGGCGGAGAAGACGCTGCGCGAGGTGTACGCCGTACCCGTCGGCGAGGGTTCGCCGTTCGTGGTGACCGACTTCCCGACGGCCGAGCTGGTGAAGACGGCCGCGAACTCCTTCCTCGCCACCAAGATCTCCTTCATCAACGCGATGGCGGAGGTCTGCGAGGCCGCGGGCGGTGACGTCGCCAAGCTGGCCGAGGCCATCGGCCACGACGACCGGATCGGCGCCAAGTTCCTGCGCGCCGGCATCGGCTTCGGCGGCGGCTGCCTCCCGAAGGACATCCGGGCCTTCATGGCCCGCGCCGGCGAGCTCGGCGCCGACCAGGCGCTGACCTTCCTCCGCGAGATCGACTCGATCAACATGCGGCGGCGCGGCCAGATGGTGGAGATGACACGGGAGGTCCTCGGCGGGAACTCCTTCCTGGGCCGTCGGGTCGCCGTCCTCGGCGCCACCTTCAAGCCGGACTCGGACGACGTCCGCGACTCCCCCGCGCTGAACGTGGCCGGTCAGATACACCTCCAGGGCGGCCAGGTCACCGTCTACGACCCGAAGGGCATGGACAACGCCCGGCGCGTCTTCCCGACCCTCGGGTACGCGGACACGGCGCGCGAGGCGGTGCGCGGGGCGGACGTGGTGCTGCACCTGACGGAGTGGCGCGAGTTCCGTGAGCTCGACCCGGCGGAGCTGGTGGACCTGGTCGCGGCGCCCGTGCTCCTGGACGGCCGCAACGCGCTGGACGCGGAGCGCTGGCGGGCCGCGGGGTGGACGTACCGGGCGATGGGCCGCCCGCGCGCCTGAGCGGGCGGGAGTACGACGAGGAGGGGGCGCGGAGGCGCCCCCTCCTCGTCTGCGTACGGGGTCAGACCGCGGTCGGCCCGACGCGGCTCGCCCGGGCCAGGAACTCCGTCTGGCGAAGCGCCCGGGTGGCGTTGGCGTGGGCGAGCCCGGCCAGGTCCTGGGCGGCCCAGCCGCGGCGCAGGAGCTCCGCGAAGAGCGGCACGTAGCCGACGGCGGGGGCGGTGGTGCGGGAGAGGCCCACGCAGTGCGGTCCGGCTGCCGCACGCACCCGGTCCAGGACGTCGGCGACCGCGGCCGGGGTGTCCGTCACCGTGACCATGCAGACGGCGCCGTTCTCGCCGAGGAGTCCGAGGACGTCGTCGGGCAGGCCCTCGGGCGCGGCCCGGGTCAGCAGCGCGGGGGCGCGGGTGACCGCGAGGGCGCGGCGGATCGTTTCCTCGTCGGCGCCCGACAGGTCCACGGCCATGCCGATGCGGTTCATCTCCCGGAGCGCCTCGCGGGTGAAGTCGTCGAAGCGGGTGAGGTTGACGGCCCGTACCCCCAGGGTCCGGTAGGCCCGCAGGGCGGCCGTGGAACCGCCGAGCGCGGTCCAGTCGACCGGGCCGAGGAGGGCGGCGACGCGACCGCAGTTCCGGGCGTGGGCCATCTCGGTGGTGGTGTGCGCGAGGCGCAGTTCCTCCGGGCAGCCCGCGACGAGCGCGCGGACGGAGTCGATGCGCCGCAGGGTGCCGATGACACCCTCGTCGGCCTCGGCGCGCAGGGACCAGAACTGGGCCCCGGTCTCCTCGGCACGCGCCGGCGGCAGGTCCTCCGGGTCGAGTGAGGCGGGCAGTTCGGTGTGCCCCTCGACGACGTGCTCGACGGCCAGGACGGCGCGGGCGCGGGCAGTCTCGTCGAGCGGCGGGGGCGGCTCAGGGGGTTCGTCGGGCTCGCCGGCGGCGGGGACGGTGGAGAGGCTGGGAGGGTCGTCTAGCAGGTCCGCCATGGTCTGACTCCGAACTCGGGCGATGCAGTACCGCCCCGCCGAGTGCGGCGGGGCGGTACCGTCCACCGTGCCACCGGCCCCGTACGGGAGCGCGGCGGACTGAGCCGTCCGGGTGACGGGGCGGTTACGGTGCGTCGACGGGGTCGAGCAGGTCGATGGTCGCGTTCGACGGGGCCGTACGGCTCTTCAGGTCGCGGGAGACCGCCTCCGCGTCACGGAGGGCGCGGACCGCGTTGGACCAGGTCAGCTTGGCCAGGTCGGGGTGGGACCAGCCGCGGTGCAGCAGCTCCGCGATCAGGTTCGGGTACCCGGCGACGTCGTCGAGACCGGCCGGGGTGAAGGCCGTTCCGTCGTAGTCGCCGCCGATGCCGATGTGGTCGACGCCGGCCGCCTCGCGCATGTGGTCGAGGTGGTCGGCGACGGTGGCGGCGGTGGCGACCGGGCGCGGGTTCTCCGCCTCGAAGGCGCGGTGCAGCCTCATCGCCTCGGGGGTCGTGTCGAGGTGGTGGAGGCCGTGGGCGCGGAGGTTGTCGTCGGCCCGCGCGGTCCACTCGACGGCCGCGGGGAGGATGAACTTCGGCACGAAGGTGGCCATCGCGACGCCACCGTTGGCGGGCAGCCGCTCCAGGACGTCGTCCGGGACGTTGCGCGGGTGGTGGCAGACCGTCAGGGCCGAGGAGTGCGAGAAGATCACCGGCGCCGCCGTGGCGTCGAGGGCGTCCCGCATGGTGGTGGCGGCGACGTGCGAGAGGTCGACGAGCACGCCGGATCGGTTCATCTCGCGGACGACCGCGCGGCCGAAGGCGGAGAGACCGCCGACGCGGGGTTCGTCGGTGGCCGAGTCCGCCCAGTCGTTGTTGTCGTTGTGGGTGAGCGTCATGTACCGCACGCCCAGGGTGTGCAGGGCGCGCAGGGTGGCGAGGGAGTTGTTGATCGAGTGGCCGCCCTCGGCGCCCTTGAGGGAGGCGATACGGCCCTGCCGCCGGGCCGTCTCCATGTCGTCCGCCGTCAGGGCGGGGGCCAGCTCGTCCGCGTACCGCTCCAGGAGCTGGTCGACGATGTCGATCTGCTCCAGGGTCGCGCTGACCGCGTCGTCCCCGGTGAGCCCGCAGGGCACGTACACCGACCAGAACTGGGCGCCGACGCCGCCGGCCCGCAACCGGGCGAGGTCGGTGTGGAGGGCGCCGGTCTGGTCCGCGGCGATGTCCATGCGGTCCAGGTCGTACCGCGCGTGCTCGCGGAGCGCCCACGGCAGGTCGTTGTGGCCGTCGGCGACGGGCGCGGAAGCCAGCAGCTCCCGCGCCTCCGCCAGGCGGTCGGCGGCGCTCAACCGCCGAAGCCGAAGGAGTCGGCGCCCTCGACCTTGGCCCGCAGCCGCTTGCCCTTCTCGGTCGCCTGGTCGTTCAGGTCCTGCAAGAAGTCGGTCATCCGGGTGAGGAGCTCGGGGTCGTGCGCGGCGAGCATCCGGGCGGCGAGCAGGCCCGCGTTGCGGGCGCCGGCGACGGAGACCGTGGCGACGGGGACCCCGGCCGGCATCTGCACGATGGAGAGCAGCGAGTCCATGCCGTCGAGGTACTTCAGCGGCACCGGCACGCCGATCACGGGGAGCGGGGTGACGGACGCGAGCATGCCGGGCAGGTGGGCGGCGCCGCCCGCGCCCGCGATGATCGCCTTCAGCCCGCGGTCCGCGGCCTGCTCGCCGTACGCGATCATCTCGCGCGGCATCCGGTGGGCGGAGAGGACGTTCACCTCGTAGGGGATCTCGAACTCGTCGAGGGCCTGCGCGGCGGCCTCCATGACGGACCAGTCGGAGTCGGATCCCATGGCGATGCCGACGACGGGGGAGGTGCTGATGCTGCTCACTCGGTGATCGTTCCTCGCAGGTAGCCGGCGGCGTGGCGGGCGCGCTCCAGCACGTCGTCCAGGTCGTCGCCGTAGGTGTTGACGTGCCCCACCTTGCGGCCGGGCTTCACGTCCTTGCCGTACATGTGGATCTTGAGCTGCGGGTCCCTGGCCATGCAGTGCAGGTACGCCGCGTACATGTCCGGGTAGTCGCCGCCCAGGACATTGCACATCACGGTCCAGGTCGCGCGCGGGCGCGGATCGCCGAGGGGCAGGTCGAGGACCGCCCGGACGTGGTTGGCGAACTGCGAGGTGATCGCCCCGTCCTGGGTCCAGTGGCCGGAGTTGTGCGGGCGCATCGCCAGTTCGTTGACGAGGATGCGGCCGTCCGTGGTCTGGAACAGCTCGACGGCCAGATGGCCCACCACGCCGAGTTCCTTGGCGATCCGCAGCGCCAGCTCCTGCGCCTGACCGGCCAGCTCGTCGTCGAGGTCGGGCGCGGGCGCGATCACCGTGTCGCAGACGCCGTCGACCTGGCGGGACTCCACGACCGGGTAGGCGACGGCCTGGCCGTGCGGGGAGCGGACGATGTTCGCGGCGAGTTCGCGCGCGAAGTCGACCTTCTCCTCGGCGAGGACCGGGACCCCCGCGAGGAACGGGTCGCGGGCGTCCTCCGGCGTACGGACGAACCAGACGCCCTTGCCGTCGTAGCCGCCGCGCACGGTCTTGAGGATGATCGGGAAGCCGCCGACCTCGGCGGCGAAGGCCGCCGCGTCCTCGGGGTCCGCCACGATGCGGTGCCGCGGGCTGGGCGCGCCGATCTCGTCGAGCCTGGCGCGCATCACCCCCTTGTCCTGGGCGTGCACCAGCGCGTCGGGCCCCGGGCGGACGGGGATGCCGTCCGCTTCGAGGGCCCGCAGGTGCTCCGTGGGGACGTGCTCGTGATCGAAGGTGATCACGTCACATCCGCGCGCGAAGTCACGCAGCGTGTCCAGGTCGCGGTAGTCGCCGATGACGACCTCGCTCACCACCTGGGCCGCGGAGTCCTGCGGGGTGTCGCTGAGGAGCTTGAACTTGATGCCGAGGGGGATGCCCGCCTCGTGGGTCATACGGGCGAGCTGCCCGCCGCCGACCATGCCTACTACGGGGAACGTCACCCTCTTAGGGTATCCGCACCATCAGGGAACACGCGTCCGGCTGTGGTTTGGCACAAGAAAACCAGGGGTGAGGGCCGGGCTCCCGGGGGTTTACGAGGTACACGGGCGGGTGACAGGGCGGCTGGTTAGCATGGTTGGGTTGACGTCATCCGGACGTCACCCGGACGGACGGGACAGAGCCATCACCATGAGTGAACCCGGCGCGCTGCGCACGCGACTCGACCTGCTCGTCCGCGAGGTCGCCAAGTTCGGGGTGGTCGGCGGTCTCGGCGTCCTGGTCAACCTGGCCGTCTTCAACCTGGTCCGGGCCACCACCGAGATTCCGATGGTGCGGGCCAGCCTGATCGCGACCGTCGTCGCCATCGTCTTCAACTACGTGGGGTTCCGCTACTTCACGTACCGCGACCGGGACAAGTCCGGGCGGACCAAGGAGATGTCGCTGTTCCTGCTGTTCAGCGTGATCGGCATGGTCGTCGAGAACGGCGTGCTCTACGCGGCGACGTACGGCTTCGGCTGGGACGGCCCCCTGGCGAGCAACTTCTTCAAGTTCCTCGGCATCGGGATCGCCACGCTGTTCCGCTTCTGGTCGTACCGCACATGGGTCTTCCGCGCGCTGCCCGCGAAGGAGGCGGTCCAGGCCGCCGAATCGTTCTTGGAGCAGCCCCCGCGCCAGGCGACCCGCCGCCAGCCCGACCGGGTCTGACCAGGCATTCTCACCGTACGGGCCGGTCGCGCGGCTCGTCGGACACGCTTTTCACCTCGCGGCTCAGGAAGAGCGCGAAGACCGGCGGCTGCTCCCTGAGCAGCTCCAGGCGCCCGCCGTCCGCCTCTGCGAGGTCGCGGGCGACCGCGAGGCCGATGCCCGTGGAGCTGCGGCCGCTGACGGCCCGCTCGAAGATCCGTGCGCCGAGGTCGGCCGGGACGCCGGGCCCCTCGTCGGTGACCTCGATCACGGACTGGTTGCCGATGACCCGGGTCCGCAGGGCGACCGTGCCGCCGCCGTGCATGAGCGAGTTCTCGATCAGGGCCGCGAGGACCTGGGCGACCGCGCCCGGGGTGCCCACGGCCCGCATCCCCTGCTTGCCCGAGTGGACGATGGCCCGCCCCGCGCTGCGGTAGGCCGGCCGCCACTCCTCGATCTGCTGTTTGACGACCTCGTCCAGGTCGAAGGCGATGGCGGAGCCGGTCCGGGGGTCCCTGGAGTTGGTCAGGAGCCGCTGGACGACGTCGGTGAGCCGCTCGACCTGGGTGAGCGCGATCGTCGCCTCCTCCTTGACCGTGTGCAGGTCGTCGGCGAGGGCCACCTCCTCCAGGCGCATGGAGAGCGCCGTGAGGGGCGTACGGAGCTGGTGGGAGGCGTCGGCGGCGAGCCGGCGCTCGGCGGTGAGCATCCGGGCGATGCGCTCGGCGGAGGCGTCGAGGACGTCCGCGACCCGGTCCAGCTCGGGCACCCCGTACCGCTTGTGCCGGGGGCGGGGGTCGCCGGAGCCGAGGCGCTCGGCGGTCTCCGCGAGGTCCGTGAGCGGGGAGGTCAGCTTGTTCGCCTGCCGTACGGCGAGGAGGACGGCGGCGACGACGGCGAGCAGGGCCACGGCGCCGATGATCAGCAGGGTGCGGCCCACCTCGGCGGTGACGGTGGAGCGGGACTCCTCGATGATCACGGTCTCACCGCGCTCGCCCTCGGCGAGGCCCCGGATGACGTCCCCGGTGGGGCGGGTGCCGATCTCGATCGACGGCCGGCCGGGGATGCGGATCTCGGCGAACCGCTTGGCGCCGCTCTGCTCGGCGAGGATGTCGGGGTTGACGGGTTCGCCGCCGATGAGCCGGCTGTCGACGATGGACGCGAGCCGGACGGCCTCGGTGTCCACCCGCTCCTGGGCGGTGCTGGTGATGGTGCGGGTCTCGACGATGACGAGGGAGACCCCGAACACGGAGATGACGACGAGCACCACGGCGAGCGTGGAGTTGATCAGTCGGCGGCGCATGGCGTGGGGGTGGCTCAGCTCTTCTCGAAGCGGAAACCGACTCCGCGCACGGTGGCGATGTAACGGGGGTTCGCCGCGTCGTCGCCGAGCTTCTTGCGCAGCCAGGAGATGTGCATGTCGAGGGTCTTGGTGGAGGACCACCAGGTGGTGTCCCAGACCTCGCGCATCAGCTGGTCGCGGGTGACGACCCGGCCGGCGTCCCGGACCAGGACCCGGAGCAGGTCGAACTCCTTCGCGGTGAGCTGGAGCTCCTCCTCGCCCATCCAGGCGCGGTGCGACTCGACGTCGATGCGGACGCCGTGGGTCGAGGGGGCGGCGGCGGGCTCGCTGGAGCCGCGCCGGAGCAGGGCCCGGACGCGGGCGAGGAGCTCGGCGAGCCGGAAGGGCTTGGTGACGTAGTCGTCGGCGCCCGCGTCGAGCCCGACGACGGTGTCGACCTCGTCGGCCCTGGCGGTGAGCACCAGGATCGGGACGGCGTGCCCGTCGGCGCGCAGCCGTCTGGCGACCTCCAGGCCGTCCATCCCGGGCAGGCCCAGGTCGAGCACGACCAGGTCCACTCCGCCCTGGAGTCCGGCGTCGAGGGCGGTCGGGCCGTCCTCGCGGACCTCGACCTCGTACCCCTCTCTCCGCAGGGCGCGGGCCAGCGGTTCCGAGATGGAGGCGTCGTCCTCGGCGAGCAGTACACGGGTCATGGGGTGATGGTAGTCCGCACGGGTCCCGGGGCGGGGCGGGATCGACAGGGACCGGGCGACCCTTGGAGATCTTGTGACCATCCTGCACATGACCTTGGAATGGGACCATGTGGTTGCACTTTCACCTGTGATCCATCTCTCAAGTCCTTCCATATCCCGCCCTGTCGTGGCGTATGGTGGCGAGACGTCTGTTGCGGTGATCGGGGACCTTTGGCCAGTTTTCTGGGCCGAGGTCCTCTTTCTGCGTGAGGTCGGCCTCGCCGAACCTTGAAGACGGCGAACGACCTGTGGGCCGGGTTCCGGGACGCGACGACGCGTCTCCCGGAGCGTGGATCCCGACGGGGGTGCGACCACCCCCGCCGGTGCCGGCCTCCCCCACCGGGCGCATCACGCTCACAAGGCGCGCGTCCCGACAGAGCAAGGATCGACATGGCGTCCAGCCTGACGACGGCTTCGAGCGGAACCCCTGGTTCCGAGAAGACGTTCCTCGGCCACCCCCGCGGCCTGGCCACCCTCTTCTTCACCGAGATGTGGGAGCGTTTCTCCTACTACGGCATGAGGGCCCTTCTCGTTCTGTACCTGGTCTCCGGCGGCGCGGACGCGGCCACGGGCAGCCAGGGCGGCGGTCTCGCGATGACCGCGGCCACGGCCACGGCCATCTACTCCGTGTACGTGTCGATGGTCTACCTCATGGCCATGCCCGGCGGCTGGTTCGGTGACCGCGTCTGGGGCGCCCGGAAGACCGTCACGATCGCCGGCTTCGTCATCATGGCCGGTCACGCCTCGCTGGCCCTGCCCGGCCAGGCGATGTTCTTCGTCGGCCTGGCGCTCGTCGCCGCCGGCTCCGGTCTGCTCAAGGCCAACATCTCGACGATGGTCGGCCACCTCTACGACGGCCCGGACGACCCGCGCCGTGACGGTGGCTTCACCCTCTTCTACGTCGGCATCAACCTCGGCGCGTTCGTGGCGCCGTTCGTCGTCGGCACCGTCGGCGAGAAGGTCAACTGGCACCTGGGCTTCGCCCTCGCCGCCATCGGCATGGGCCTCGGCCTGGCCTGCTTCCTGGCCTTCACCAAGAGCCTGAGCCCCACCAGCAGCGTCGTCCCGAACCCGCTCTCCGCCGAGGAGCGCAAGGGCCTCCTCGTCAAGGCCTCGCTGGTCGTCGTGCTCACCGCCGTCTTCTACGGCGTCGTCGTCGGCCTCGACCTGTTCACCCTGAACTGGGCGCTCGTGCCGCTCACCCTCGCCGGCCTGATCATCCCGGTCGCCGTCCTCGTCCGCATCAAGCGCGACAAGGACCTCGACAAGGGCGAGCAGTCGAGGATGAACGGCTACATCTGGTTCTTCGTGGCCGCCGCCATCTTCTGGATGATCTACGACCAGGGTGGCTCCACCCTGTCGCTCTTCGCCGACGACAAGACCGGCACGCTCTTCGGCTTCGACCCGTCGGCCACCTGGTACCAGGCGCTCAACCCCATGTTCGTCATGGCGCTCGCGCCGGTCTTCGCCTGGCTGTGGCTGTGGCTGGCCCGCAAGAACCAGGAGCCGAACACCATCGTGAAGTTCGCGATGGGTCTGGTCCTGGTCGGCGCGTCCTTCTTCGTCTTCATCGTCCCGATGAGCATGGCGGGCGACGGCACCCTGGTCTCCCCGATGTGGCTCGTCTCGATCTACATGATCCAGACCATCGGCGAGCTGTGCCTCTCCCCCGTCGGCCTCTCCGTCACCACGAAGATGGCGCCGAAGAAGTACGCCTCCCAGATGATGGGTGTCTGGTTCCTCGCCGTCACCGCCGGTGACTGCACCACCGGTCTGCTCTCCATCGCGGGGGTCGACCTGAACGGCACCGGGATCATCGCCATGCAGGCGACGCTCGCCGTCGGCGCCGGTTTCGCGATCTACATGTACCGCAAGAAGGTCCAGGGGCTCATGGGCAGCGTCCACTGACGCCACCCGCTCGCCCGAAGGCCGCCGCACCGATCCGGTGCGGCGGCCTTCGCCGTTCCCGCCCTCCGTCACGTCCTGAGCCGCGCCCACGGGGTGAACGTGAACGCCGCGCCGCCGAGCAGGATCACCGTCCCGCCGACGAGGGCGAGGGCGCGCGGGGTGCCGTCGCTCCCGGGGTCGGCCCCGGCGAGGCTGCCTCCGTCCGAGCGGGCCGGACAACGGGTGGAGCTGTGGAAGTCCTACACAGGTGAGGCGAGTTCGGCCCAGACCGTCTTGCCGGGGGCGCCCGGGGTGCGCTCGATGCCCCAGTCGAGGCAGAGGCGCTGCACGATGAACATGCCGTGGCCCCCCGGACGGCCGGACCGGTGCGGGGTGCGGGGCGCGGGCTGGCCGGCGCCCCGGTCGGTGACTTCGAGGCGCAGGACCTTGGCCAGGCGCAGGACGCGGAGGCTCTCGGGGCCGTCGGCGTGCAGACAGGCGTTGGTGACGAGCTCGGAGACGACGAGGAGGACGTCCTCCGCGGCGGCTCTGCGGTCGGCGGTGGCGGCCGGGAGCCAGCCCCACTCGCGGAGCGCGGTCCGCGTGAAGTCGCGGGCGAGCGGCACGGTGCCGCTGGTCTCGCCGAGGGCGATGGTACGGACGTCGGAAGCTTGGTCCATCAGCGCTTCACCTCACCGATCGACGGGACAGGGGGCAGGACGTACGGGCGGTGCGGGTGGGGTTCGGCCGGTGCGGGGCCGGGCGTCGCGGGCAGGGCGCGGCCGGGGAGCCTGACAGGGGCTCAGGCGGGGAGAGCCGTGGCGAGCGTCTCGTGCACGGTGAAGACGGCGTCCGCACCCGTGATCTGGAACACCCGGGCCACCGCGGGCCGCATCCCGACCAGGTGGACCCCGCCGCCGGCGGCCTCCGCTCCGAGCCGGGCACCGAGCAGGACGTTGAGTCCGGTCGAGTCGCAGAACTCCAGGCCCGAGCAGTCGACGACGAGGCGCGAACGGCCCGCTTCGAGCGCGTCGTCCAGCGGCGCGCGCAGCAGTTCGGAGGTGTGGTGATCGAGCTCACCCACCGGCGCGAGGAGTTCGATCTCCTCGTCCACGGTCCGGACTTCCACCCGCAGCCGCGCGGGCGTTGCGCTGCCGATGTTCTCGCGGTCCATGGCCGTGCCTCTTTCGCTCTCGCGGGTGCCGACTGACGTGCCTCGAACCCTACAAGCGAGGTGCGCCTCCGTGCACACGGGGTCCCCCTCATACCCGTACATAACGGATTGTCGACACTTGCGACCTCACGCGTCGAGCAGGTAGGGCTAGAGGAGAACACCCGACACGACCGGTTTCGGAGGCACCGCACACCGCAGCAGAAGAACCCCGAAGGAGACCCATGTCACCCCGGCTCGACGCCCCGCGTACCCCCGACGCGCCGTCGGCAGCAGTCCCCCTCGACCTACCCGGCCACCCCATGAACCATTCCCTCGCAACCGTCCGGCTTCCGCGGCAGCTCACCGAGCAGCCGCTCGACCGGATCGGACCGGTCGACGCGCGCGCCCTCTCGAAGCAGCTCTTCGCCCGGCTCGCCGAGCTGGAAGAGGGCACCCACGACCACTCGTATGTCCGCAATACCCTCGTCGAACTCAATCTGGCCCTCGTAAAGTTCGCCGCCTCCCGCTTCGGCACCCGCAGCGAGCCGATGGAGGACATCGTCCAGGTCGGCACCATCGGCCTCATCAAGGCCATCGACCGCTTCGAGCTCTCCCGGGGCGTCGAGTTCCCCACGTTCGCGATGCCGACGATCATCGGCGAGATCAAGCGCTTCTTCCGCGACACGTCGTGGTCCGTGCACGTGCCCCGCAGGCTCCAGGAGCTGCGGCTCGACCTCGCCAGGGCCGGTGACGCGCTCTCCCAGCGCCTCGACCGCGCCCCGACGGTCGCCGAGCTCGCCGAGGAACTCGGCATCGCCCGCGAGGAGGTCGTCGAGGGCATGACCGCGAGCAACGCCTACACCGCGGCCTCGCTCGACGCACAGCCCACCGAGGAGGACGGCGGAGGCGGCGAGGCCGCCATCACCGACCGGCTGGGCTACGAGGACCACGGCCTCACCGGGATCGAGTACATCGCCTCCCTGAAGCCCATGATCGCCTCGCTGCCCGACCGCGAGCGGGAGATCCTCTCCCTCCGCTTCGTCACCGGCATGACCCAGTCGGAGATCGGCACGGAGCTCGGCATCTCGCAGATGCACGTCTCCCGGCTGCTCTCCCGCACCCTCGCCCGGCTCCGCCGCGGTCTCACTCTGGAGGAATGACCTCCACCGCCTCCCGCGAGCCGCGAAGATGGCTACGGAAAGGGCCCGTTCACGGTCTTCGGACCCGGGACGGGCCCTTCCGCGTGACCGGAGGGCCGTGTTGACGAGCCGTCCGGATTGGGCCACATTGAGCCCGGGGGTTCAGGGGGGAATCACATGGTTTCTGCGTACGCGGAACTGGAAGAGCGCATGCGCGACAGGCTCGGGGGCAGGGAGTGCCTCTACGTGCCGTCGTGCCGCTTCGGTCTCTATCTCGCGCTGCGCCACTGGTGCCGTCCCGGCGGCCGGGTGCTGATGTCCCCGGTCAACGACGACGTCATCTTCTTCGTCGTCCTCGCCGCCGGGCTGCGCCCCGTGCAGGCGCCGCTCGACCCCCGGGACGGGTCGATCGACACGGCCGCGGTGCCCGACTCCGTATGGCAGGGCCTGTCCGCCGTACTGACCACCAATCTGTACGGCAATCCCGACCCCGCCCCCGGACTCCGGTCCCGCTGCGACCGGTCGGGGATCCCGCTCATCGAGGACGCGGCCCACGCCATCGGCTCGACGGTGGGCGGCCGCCCGGTCGGCACGTACGGCGAGGCCTCCGTCTTCAGCCTCTCGAAGCACACCGCGGCCAAGGCCGGCGGCTTCCTCGCCCTCGCCGACCCGGCGCTGCGCGACGAACTCGCCGCCGCCCGCGACGCGCTGCTGCACCCCACCCGCGCCACCGCCGAACTCGCCTACCTGACCCGGCCGTACGCCGAGGCCGCCCTGCGCGGACTGCGCCTCGCCGGGGCCGCGCGCGCGACCGTGCGGCTGCTGGGCCTCGACGAGCGGGAGGAGATCCGGATGCCGCTCCGCGCCGACGAGCTGGCGCGGGCCCTCCCGGCCGCGCCCGCCCTCGACCCCTTCGACTCCTGGGTGCGGGTCGACATGCACGACTACCGCCTCCGGCCCGGCGCCGGCCGGCTCCGCCGCACCACCGGCAAGCTCGCCCGTCTCGACGACGTCCTCGCCACCCACCGGGACGGCACCGCCCGACTCCTGGCCAGCGAGTACGGCACGCCCGGGGCCCCGCGGGAGGCCGCGCAGCCGCTGTTCCGGGTACCGCTGCTCGTCGAGGACAGGGACACCGCGATCGTCGCCCTCGCCCGGCAGCGGATCACCACCGGCTACGTCTACGACCCGCCGCTCGACCGGTACGCGGGCGAGGCGTTCACCGAGCCCTCCGCCGCCCCGGAGCCGGCCGCCTGGTTCGCCCGGCACGCCCTGCCCGTGGACCCGCGCCACGCGGACGAGGTCCTCGCGGTGCTGCGTACCGCCGGAATCCGCCCCGCGTCCCACCTGTCGGCGGCCCCCGAGGGCGCCCGGTGAGCGAGACCGTACGGCTGCGCGGGACGGGACGTCCGGAGGCCGAGGGACCCTCGGGCACGCCGCCGGAGCCCCCCGCCGACACGAGGGACCCGGTCGAGGAGACGGGCCCGGCCGAGAGTTCGGCATCCGGCGCCGACGACTCCCTCTTCCGCAACGCCTACGCCCTGATGATCTCCACCGGCGTCTCCGCCGCCCTCGGCCTCGGCTTCTGGCTGGTCGCGGCCCACTACTACACCGAGGAGGCCGTCGGGCAGGGCTCCGCCGCCATCGCCGCCCAGCGGATGCTCGCCTCCCTCACCGCGACGACGCTCACCGGCGCCGTCGTCCGGTACGTGCCCCGGGCCGGCCGCGCCACCGGACCGCTCGTGGTGCGCCTGTACCTGGTCAGCACCGTGGTGGTCGCCGTCGCCTGCGGCGTCTTCCTGCTCACCCTGGACTGGTGGGGCCCCTCGTACGCCCCGCTGGGCACCCTCTCCGCCGGCCTCTTCTTCACCGCCTCCAGCATCGGCTGGGCCCTGCTCACCCTCCAGGACGGCGTCCTCACCGGACTCAGACAGGCGATCTGGGTCCCCGTGGGAAACGCGGTCTTCACCGTCGGCAAGCTGGTCCTCCTGATCCTCTTCGCCACCGCCCTGCCGGTCCTCGGCGTCTTCGTGTCCTGGTCGGCGGCGATAGCGCTCTCCGTGCTGCCGATCGGCTGGCTCGTCCTCCGGCGGCTCATCCCCCGGCAGGCACACGCCGACCGCGACCGCGAACCGCCCGGCATGCGCGAGATCGGCCGCTTCATGGCCGGGGACTCCGTCGGCGCGTTCTTCAGCCTCATCATGATCAACCTGCTGCCGGTGATGGTCGCCGTCCGCTTCGACGCCGCCCACAACGCCTTCTTCTACACGGCCTACACCCTCGGCGGCACGATGGAGTTCATGGCCATCAACATGGCCACCTCGCTCACCGCGCACGCCTCGCACAGCCCCGAGTCCCTCGCCGAGGGAGTACGGGGCGCACTGCGCCGCATGACCCTGCTGCTCGTCCCCGTCGTGCTCGTCCTCGTCGTCTTCGCCCCACTGGTCCTCGCGCCATTCGGCGGCGCCTACGCGGAGCAGGGCACGACCGTGCTCCGGCTGCTCGCCGCCGCCGCGCTCCCCCGGGTCGCCGTCGAGCTGTACATCGGTGTCCTGCGCGTCCAGGGGCGTACGGGTGTACTCGCCGCCTTCCAGGGCGCGATGTGCGTCCTGGTGCTCGGCAGCGCGGCGCTCCTCCTGGGGCCCTTCGGCATCGCGGGAGCCGGATACGCCGTGCTCGGGGCGATGACCCTGATGGCCCTGGTGTCCGTACCGGGCCTGCGGGCCGCCCTCAACAGCCACGCACCGGCCGAGGAGCCGAAGCGGGCCGCGCGGGTCAGGGAGCGCGCCGAGGACGACTACGGCACGAGTTGGGCACGGGAGAGCGCCTATCTGCGCGGGGCGCACGAGTCGGTGACGCCGGCGTTCGGCATCCCCGTGTACGTACCCCGGCCGCGTCCGGAGGAGCCGGTGGGCCCGTCCGTACGGGCGGACGGGTCGAAGCTCCCCACCACCCCGTCGGCGCCCACGGCCCCGGCTCCGGCCCCGGCCCCGGCTCCGCAGAGGCGGCCGACGGTACGCGTGGACCGGTCGGAGGCCTGGCGGTGGGTGCTGCTCGCCCTCGCGGCAGCCCTCTTCTGGCTGCCGCTCACCGGCTCCGGGGCGCTCGACGTGGAGCGGCTCTCCGGCACCGGTCTGCTGACCGCGCTCCCGCCCGTCACGCTCGCCGCCGGGCTGCTGCTCGTCGCCCTCCAGGGGGCGGCCGTCGGACTCGGCGCGTTCCGGCCCTGGTTCGCCGGAACGGTCCTGCTCGCCACCTTCCTCGCCCTGCACACCGCCCCGCCCCTGCTCGGCCTGCGGCCCGCCGAGGCGGACGGCCCCGGCGCCGCGCTCCTGGGCGAGGGCGCCGGGAGAGCCGTCGCCCCGATCGTCCTCCAGGCGCTGAGTCTGCTGGCTACGGCCGTGCTGCTGCGGGTGGTCGGCGTGGGCGCGCGGGTCACGGCCGGGGTGGTGTGGGTGCTGGTCTGGGCGGGCTGGGCGGGTCAGCAGGCCTTCGCCACGGCCCCGCTGCCGCTCTTCCTGGGCCTGGCCGGGGGCACGATGGCGGTGTGCGCCTTCCGGGGCCTGACGACGGGCCGACGGTGAGACCCCGGCGGCGGGACGGCGGCTGAGCCTCAGCCCTTCGGTACGGCCTGCCGGAAGTACGGGTCCTGGCCGGCGATCCGGTAGCCGTCGAGGCCGGGTCCGGAGTCGATCGTCAGGTCACAGCCGGGCCCGGGCACGGCACGGTTCCAGTGCACGTACGCCTTCACCTTCGGCAGCGTCGGCGCGACCCCGGGGATGGCGGTGTACCAGTCACGCTGCCGCTCGGGCCGCTTCGGGTCGGGGGCGGTGGAGAACTCGGCGAGCATGACCGGCTTGTCGGCCGAGATGTTCTCCCGGAGCCAGTCGTAACCGGGCCGCTGACTCCGGTCGAAGTCCAGCCAGTCCGTCGACTTGTGGCAGAGGTAGTAGTTGTACTGGTCCATGCCGATCCAGTCGACGTAGTCGTCGCCGGGGTAGAGCCGTTTCATCAAGGCGGCGTTGCCGAGCCAGCCGGAGACGGTCCACACCCACACCACGTTGGTGACGCCCAGCTTCTCGAAGCGGTCACGGACGTGACGGTAGGCGGCGACGTACTCCTCGGGGGTCCCGGCGCCCTGCTCGATGCGGAAGTCGGCCTCCTGGTCGAAGGAGAAGAAGACCCGCTTGCCGTACTCCTTGACGCGGAGGGCCTGCGGGTCGATGACCGAGGCGTCGTACGTCCCCGAAGCGATGTTCTTCCAGCCGAGCTGCCTCTCGGTCCAGTCGGCGTGGTGCTTCTCGGTCCACACGGTCGACTCCCACGCCAGCATGAGGAGGCGCTCGCGGCCGAGTTCCCGCTCGTCCGGCGTGAGCAGCTCACCGTCGGCCTTGCTCCCCGACATGTCGTGGTACGTGTAGACGAGGTCGAGTCTGCGGCCGATCTTCTTCTCGAAGGCGTACACCGGCCGGGTGAGCGAACTGTCCTCGTCGTACGGGATGTACGCGCCCCACCATGCCCCGCACGGTGCGACGAGCGAGGCATCGGGAGTGCAGCGGTCCTCCTCCTCGCCGAGGACGGACCAGACGCCCAGGCCGACGGTGAGCGCCCCGACGGCGGCCAGCGCGACCGCGAGCCGGGTCCGGGCATCACCCTTGGCGTGCCGCCTGCTCATCGCCCTCCACCGGGCCTTCGTATCCGGAACCGGGACGGGAACGGGGACGTGCGGGTGGAGCCTGCGCGCTCGACGGCGCCGCGGGTGGCGGCCGGCAGCGGCACGCCGGGCAGGGTGGCGGCGACGCTCACGAAGAGGGCGAGCACGACGAGGAAGACGGTGAGCGAGAAGGACTTCGTGAGGAACAGGGTGGTCGCGGCGATCGTGGCCACGGAGAGGCTCACGGGCGCGGCGAGCGCCAGGGCCTCCAGCCGGGCGCCGGGCCGCAGACCGACGGGCTGCGGGAGCATCAGGGCGAGGCCCGGTGCCAGGACGACGAAGGCGAGGACCGGGATCCAGCGCAGCGGCGAGCCGCCCGGGATCGCGGTCGCGGCGAGGGCGACCCATCCGGAGGCCGCGAGGACGGCTCTGCGCTGGACTCGCGGGGTCAGGCGTGGGTGGGCCATGGCGTACCTACTCCTCGTGCGTGCGGTCGGCGGGGGTGGGGGCGGAGACGGCTTCAGCCGCCGGTCGTGGGGCGGTAGCGGAGGACGAGCCCGTGCCGGTTCTCCTCGACGACCCCGAACAGCGGCGAGTTCTTGAGGGCGGCGCGGAGGGTGTCGAAGCCGCCTTCCGGAAGGTAGCCCTCGCCGATGACGGCCTCGCCCTGGGTGGGCGTGAGGATCACGTAGGCAGGGCGTCCGGCCGGGATGCCGCCGGCGAGGTAGCCGGCCGGGTCCTTCAGCATGCGGAGGTTCTCGTCGACCTCCTGCTCGGTGAAGAACCACCGCTCGAAGTGGTCGTAGCGGTAGTACGAATCGGCGAAGGCGCCGGTGGCGGCGAGGATCAGCGCCCCGTCGGGCGCCCGGTCGAAGGCGCGCCGGGTCAGCGCGGTCTCGCCGGGGGGCGCGTAGTGCATGCCCTCCTTGCCGTAGTACGAGGGCAGGAAGCCGGCGAGCATGGCGACGAGGGTGACGGGCAGGGCGACGGCCGCCGTCCGGCGCGCGACGGTGGCGGCACGGCTCGCGGCCCCGGCGGCGGGGACGAGCGCGGCGGCCGCGAAGAACGCCGAGCCGGGCAGGCCGAAGAGGTAGACACGGAAGATCATCTCGCCGCCGTAGTCGTTGACGGCGAACATCGGGAGGGGCGCGGCGGCGGCGAGGACCAACGGCAGGGCGCTGCGGGCCAGTCTGCGACGGAGCAGGACGGCGGCGACGGCGAGCCCGCCGAGGGCGAGGACCATCAGGACGTTCGCGCTGCCGACGAGCTCCGGGCCGGGGCCCGTCGGGTCGCCCGCGAAGCCGGGGCGGGAGTTCCCCAGCAGGTCTCCGGCCTTCTCGCGCAGGGTGCCGAGGGTGTCGAGGAAGAGCTCCCGGCCCATGGTGAGGTTCCAGACCAGCATGATCAGGCCGGTGGTGGCGAGGAGCCCCAGGTTGCGGTAGCGGCGGGTGAGACAGAGCGCGAAGAGGCTAGCGCACAGCATCACGGGGGTGAGCTGGTGCGAGGCGTTGATGGTGGCGACGATCGGGACGAGGAAGAGGACGGCGACCGCCCGCTGCCGGGTGGTCGTGGGCGGCGGCACGGACGCGGCGGCCGGGTCGAGCGCTGAGCGGTCGCGGAGCGCGCCCGCCGAGCCCGGGAGGACGAAGTGCCGGACGACGACGGCGAAGACGGTGAGGTAGAGCAGGTACGAGAAGCCCTGCGGGGACAGGTAGTCCTGGCCCACCCAGTTCGCCAGCTGGAAGATCCACACACCGGTCCACACGAGCCGCCAGTCGTCGCTGAACGTGCGGTAGACGAGGATGAGGACGGGCACGGTGAGCAGACCGAGGGCGACCGGGGCCCAGTTGATGAACGAGGCGGCGGATTCGACGCCGAAGGCGCGGACCAGGGCCGCGTCGAGGGAGAAGAACCCGGGCCACTGGTCGTAGGCCGACATGCCGCCGGAAAGCTCGCGCCCTGGGTGGACGGTGCCCTCGGTGAGCAGTCGGCTGATGATCGCGTCGTGCTTGGACGCCCAGGCGTAGCGGACGGTGTCGTAGAGGATCGCGGGCGGCGCCTTGAGGGCGACGAGCATCGCCGCGCAGTAGGTGGCGGGCCAGAGGGGCGCGGTGCCCGCGCGCCGCAGGGTGATGACGAAGCCGCAGGTCAGGGCGGTGAGGGCGGCGTAGAAGCTGAGGGGGAAGCGGTCGAGGAGACCGAACTCCTCGATGCTCCGGAAGTCGATGCGGGGCAGCGCCCAGAGCCAGAGCACGGCGGCGAGGAGGAGGGGCGCCAGATTGAGGGCGGCCGGCGAGCGGAGCGCGGCGGCCGGGCCGGTCCGACGGACGGGGGCCGGGGCGGCGCCGGAGTCGCGTCCCGACAGCTGGGAGCCCTCCGTCGGCTCGTTGTTCCGGGGCGGCAGTTCGCCTTCCGGCGGCATGTTGTTCTCCGGCGGCACGTTGTTCTCCGGCGTCGTTGTGAACACGTTCCTCGTCACCCGGCGAACTCCGCCCCGCGCACCAGCGCGCGCGTCCGTCGGTACATCCGCCAGCCCACCGTCAACGGCGAGTCCGGGTACGGCGCGGTCCTCGCGCCCCGGCCCTCCATCCACTGCTCCACGTCCGCCGTGGTGTGGGTTCGGCGCACGATGAGCCGTGCGATGCGGTAGATCTCGTCGCGACCGGAGCTCAGGGCGTGCCGGACGGCGACGGCCGAGGTGTAGCCGGCGGCCGCGGCGGCCCGGCGGACGGCGGGGCTGTTGTAGCCGTGGGGGTAGGCGAGGTGCCGGACCTCGTGGCCGAGGGTGTCCTCGAGGACCGCCTTGGACTCGCGCAGTTCACGCCGGAGGGCCCCCGGGGCCAGGGTGTCGAGCTGCGCGTGGGTGGCGGTGTGTCCGCCGACCTCCATCCCGTACTCCTCCAGGCGCGGCGCCTGTTCGAGGGTCATCATCGGCGCGGGCGGCAGCAGGCACGGCCGGCCGGGGGTGATGGCCCCGGTGGTGAGGTACGCCGTGGACGGCAGGTCCCGGGCCGCGAGCGCCTCGGCCGTGGGCCCGGCCAGGTCGGCGAAGCCGTCGTCGAAGGTGATGACGACGGGCCGGTCCGGCAGCGGGTCCCCGGAGGCGAGGTGCGCGGCCAGGGTGCCGACGGTGACGGGCGCCCGGCCACTGGCGACGACCGCGTCGAGCTGGGACGCGAACTCCCCGGGCGTGACCGTGAATTCGGCGATCCAGTCCGGGGGGTCGTCCATCACGGCGTGGTAGAGGAGGACGGGTATCCGGGTGTGGAGGGGGACGTTCGTCATCGGGGGTTCCTCCCCCGCCGGGCCGTGACGCGGGCTTTCGCGTATCCGATGGGGCCGTAGAGCATGCCGCGTCGCTCCAGTCGGGAGAGGCTGCGAGGCCAGGGGTGGTGGTGGGTGCCGTGCTCGCCGGGAACGCCGCCGTCGGGGGGTGTCTCCCCGCGCTGGGCGGTCATCGTACGGGCGCGGGCGAGGCCGCGCGGCAGCCGGGCGAGGAGCGCGGGCAGCAGGGCGGGGCGGCGGACCAGCGTGGCGGTGAGGTAGGCGGTGAGGCCGGCGCCGTAGCCGTACGCCTGGTTCCGCAGGTCCTGCCAGGTGTCGCGGTGGTGGTGCCAGACGAGGGCCTCCGCGGTGTAGCGGAGCCGGAAGCCGGCGGAGAGGACGGCGACGAAGGCGTACAGGTCGTCGCCGCCCTTCGCCGGGGTCCCGGTGCCGGTGGCGGGGTCGAAGCCGCCGGCCTTTCGGAGGGCGGCGGCCCGGAAGGCCATGTTGGCTCCGGAGCCGAAGCTGCCCGCGGTGAACGGGAAGAGCGGTTCGTCGGCGGGCGGCCGGGCCGGGTCGTACAGGCGGGGTGCGAAGCCCTTGGCGAAGCCCCCGTGCGATTCGAGGAGGACCTGGGCGGGGGTGGCGAGCCGGGCGGGCAGGATCAGGCCGGTGACGCAGCCGAGACCGGGGTCGTCGGCGAACGGCTCGGTGAGCGCGGTCAGCCAGTGCGGGTCGGCGATCACGTCGTCGTCGGTGAAGGCGAGGACCTCGCCGTCGGCGGCGGCGACCCCGGTGTTGTGGGCGACGGCGAGACCGGGGGTGTCCTCGCGGACGTACCGGACGCGGTCGGCGTACGCGCGGCTGACGAGGTTGTACGTGTCCGTGGTCCGGGGCGCGTTGTCGACGACGACGACCTCGAAGTCCGGGTGGTCCTGGGCGAGCAGCGAGTCGAGGGCACGGGCGAGCTGCTCGGGCCGCTCACGGGTCGCGACGACGACGGAGGTACGGGGCGCGGGCTGCCCCTTCCGGTTGCTTTCCCGGAGGTCGGGCCGGGCGAGCGGCCGCGCGGCGGCGAGGTGTTCGGCGTCGGTGGGGGGCCGGGCCTCCGCGAGCCGCGCGCGGGCGAGCGCGGCGAGCACCTCGGCGGGGTCCTCGCCGTCCGCCACGGCGCCGAGGACGGTGGCGGCGGGGCGCCCCTCGACCCGGACGAGGGCGTACACGTCACCGTCCACGAGGTCCGGCCCGCCGGGCGCGGGACGGAGGGAGAGGACGTGCCCGTCCGGCCCGGCGGCGAGATCGAGCTCGGCGACGGAGACGGCGCGGGGCGGAGGGTTGCTCAACGGGGATCCCCCAGGGAGGTCAGGGAGGTACGGAGGCGGGCACGGGTTCGACGACGGGGGAGGTGGTGGGAGGGCGACGGGGATGGCGGCGGGGCCACCGGGGTGACGGAAGGCGCGGAGGCCTCGGAGGCCGTCGGCGGGTCGGGGCTAACGGTTCCCCCGCAGCCGGGCGACCCCGTTGAGCGTGGCGCGGGCGCGGGCCGCGAGGGCGGGGCGGTCGCGGACGAAGCGGTGGACGCGCCGGGCGGGCTCCCGGCCCAGCCAGTGCACGGCGGCCCGCGCTCCCGGGACGAAGACGGCCCCCTCGTACACCGTCAACTCCCCGGTCTTCAGCGCGTCCTTGTACTCGGCTTCACCGCGCCCCAGGTCCAGCATCCCGATCCCGGCCGCGGCGGCGGCCTCCGCCATCCGCAGGTGCAGCACGAGGCCGGGCGAGTACCTGGCGAACTCGGGGTCGTACGAGGGGAACCAGCAGGACAGTACGGTCGCGGACCGCAGCCCGAAGTGCGCGGCGATCGGCCGCTCCCCGACGTACAGCACGGACAGGACACCGGAGCAGCCGGGCGTGCGCTGCTCGTGGAGGCGCCGGACGAGGGTGGTGATCCACTCCTTGGCGAAGCGGTCACCGCGGCCGGTCCTGCGGTACTGGGCGGACTTCCAGTCCATGAGGGTGCGCAGCGCGGCGGGATCGCGGTCGTCGAAGACGAACCGCACCTCGCCGTCCGCCTGTCGGCCGAGCCGGCGCTCCTTGGCGAGGGTGGTCCTGAGGAACTTGGGCGACTGGGCGCGCAGCAGCGTTTCGTAGGCCGCGTATCCCTCGCCGACGTCGATCACGGGTGAGGCGAAGGACTCGTCGACGGCGCCTGCGAAGACGGGCTGGCCGGCCTCCAGGTTGTCGAACTCCCACATCGTGATCCCGCAGGCGCGCAGCACCGCCCGAGGGCCCGGCCGCAGCCCGGGGCGGAGGACGGCGCCCTGGCTGTCGGAGACGCCGAAGCCGATGGCACGGCCCTGGCCCAGCGGCCCCTTCTCGAAGGGGAGGAAGCCGACCGGCTCGTCCCCCTCCCACCACACGGCGACCCGCGACCGGGGCCGCACCTCGGCCACCGCGCGCGTGAACTCCGGTTCCATGAAGGGGTTGGCGGGCGTGCCGGACGTGGCCCGCAGGCCCCGCCACGCCTCGATCTCGCGCTCGCTCAGCTCCCCCGGCCTCACGATCCGCACCCGAAAAGCGCTCACCTTGCCGACCCCCCGGTCCCCTGAGTACTGCCAGGACAGGACGGTACCCGTCCGGAACCCTCCGAGACAGGGATACTCGGTCTTTCCCTGACCAGGCCGTGCGGAGCGGACAGGGTGGGGAGCGGTCTGTCCGAGGGGCGGTCGGCACGGCCGCCCTGACGGATCGGTCAGGGCAGGGGCGCGTCCGGCTACGGCTTCCGCTTCGGCTTCTCCGGGACGGTGGCGCCCACGGCGGACGTCCTGCCGCTCGGGTCCGCCGCGCCGCAGGCGTTCAGGGTCATGCGGCCCAGCGCGGCGGCCAGGACAGTACGCCCGCGCGCCACACCCCCGCCACCAGCGGCACTCCCGGCCGGTACGCCAGGTGGACGTGGGACGGGGCGTCCAGAAGGAGCAGGTCCGCCCGCGCGCCCGCGGTCAGGCGGCCCACGTCCGTGCGGCGGAGGGCTGCCGCGCCGCCGGCCGTGGCGGACCAGAGCGCTTCGTCGGGGGTCATGCCCATGTCCCGTACCGCGAGCGCGATGCAGAACGGGACGGAGGACGTGAACGACGAGCCCGGGTTGCAGTCCGTGGACAGGGCCACCGTCGCGCCCGCGTCCAGGAGGCGGCGGGCGTTCGGCCACTGGGCCCGGGTCGAGAACTCGGCACCCGGCAGGAGGGTCGCCACCGTCGACGAGTGCGCCAGGGCGTCCACGTCCGCGTCCGTCAGGTGCGTGCAGTGGTCCGCGCTGGCCGCGTCCAGTTCCACCGCCAGCTGGACCCCCGGGCCGAACGTGAGCTGGTTGGCGTGCACCCGGGGGTGGAGGCCCTTCGCCTTGCCGGCGGTGAGGATGGCGCGGGCCTGGTCGCCGTCGAAGGCGCCCTTCTCGCAGAAGACGTCGATCCAGCGGGCGTACGGGGCGCAGGCGTCGAGCATCTCGCCCGTCACGAGTTCCACGTACGCCGCCGGGTCGTCCGCGTAGTCCGGGGAGACGATGTGCGCGCCGAGGTAGGTCACCTCGTCGGTGTGGCCGGCCGCGATGCGCAGGGCGCGGGCCTCGTCCTCGACCGTCAGGCCGTAGCCGGACTTCGTCTCGAAGGTGGTCGTGCCCTGCCGGAGGGCCTCGTCGAGGTAGCGCCTCAGGTTGCGCTCCAGGTCCGCGTCGCTCGCGGCGCGCGTCGCCGCGACCGTGGTGCGGATGCCGCCCGCCTGGTACGGCCGGCCGGACATGCGGGCGCTGAACTCGGCCGTGCGGTCGCCCGCGAAGACGAGGTGCGAGTGGGAGTCGACGAAGCCGGGGATCACGGCCCGGCCGCCCGCGTCGACCCGGTTGTCAGTGGCGGGTGCTTTGCTGGATTCACCGACCCAGACGACGCGGTCGCCGTCGATGACGACGGCCGCGTCCTGGATCAGGCCCAGGGGGGTGCCTCCCCCGCTCTCGAACTTGCTCGAGCGGGGGGACCCCCATCCGAGGGAGGGGTCGTTGGTGACGAGACTGGCGATGTTGACGATGGCGGTGGCGGTGTTCGCCACGGCGCTGTTCGCGCTGGTGGGGGCGGAGGTCGCCGCCGGGTTGTTCATCGCCGCGGGGCCGGTGTCCATGGTGAGGGGTGTCTCCTTCAGCCGCGCAGGGCGGCGATCGAGTCCGCGAGGGCCCGCGCCACGTCCGGTACGGAGGAGTGGACCCCGTCCCGTACGACATGGCGTCCGGCCACGACCGTGTGACGCACGTCCGCGGCCGACGCGGCGAATACCGCCGTCTCGGCTGCCAGACGCGGTACCGGTCCCGCTGTCCTGACGCTGTCCAGGGCGATCGTCGTGAAGTCGGCGAGCGCGCCCGCCTCCAGGGTGCCCGCGTCCGCCCAGCCGAGGGCCGCGTGGCCGTCGGCGGTGGCCGCGCGGAGCAGTGCCGCCGCCGTCCAGTGACCGCGGGTGCGGCTGCGCAGGCGTTCGTTCAGTTCCATGGCCCGCGCCTCCTCCAGGAGGTCGATGACGGCGTGGCTGTCGCTGCCCAGGGACAGCGGCGAGCCCGCCCGCTGGAGCGCCATCGCCGGGCCGATGCCGTCGGCCAGGTCGCGTTCGGTCGTCGGGCACATGCAGGTGCCGGTGGCCGACGAGCCGAGGAGGGAGATGTCGCCGTCCGTCAGGTGGGTGTTGTGGACGCCCGTGGTGCGGGGGCCGAGGACGCCGTGCTCGGCGAGGAGCCGCGTCGGGGTCAGGCCGTGGGCCGCGAGGCAGGCGTCGTTCTCGGCGGTCTGCTCCGACAGGTGGACGTGGAGGGGCGCCTGCCGGTCCTGGGCCCATCGGGCCACCGTGGCCAGCTGGTCCGCCGGGACCGCCCGTACGGAGTGGATCGCCGCTCCGATCCGTACGCCGTCGCGGTCCTTCAGCCGCTCGGCCCGTTCGGCCCAGGCGTCCGCCGTGCCGTCGGTGAAGCGGAGCTGGTGGTGTTCGGGTGCGGCGCCGAAGCCGGAGGAGAGGTAGGCGGTGTCGAGGAGGGTGATGCGGATGCCGGCGTCGGCGGCGGCGGCGATCAGGGCCTCGCCCATGGCGTTGGGGTCGGCGTACGGGGTGCCGCCGGGCGCGTGGTGGAGGTAGTGGAACTCGCCGACGGCGGTGACGCCCGCGAGCGCCATCTCCGCGTACACGGCGCGGGCCAGGGCGAAGTAGGTGTCGGGGGTGAGGCGTTGGGCGACGGTGTACATGACCTCGCGCCAGGTCCAGAAGGTGCCGGAGCCGACCTGGACGGTGCCGCGCAGGGCGCGGTGGAAGGCGTGCGAGTGGGCGTTGGCGAGGCCGGGGACGGTGAGGCCGCGCAGGACGACGGCGCCCGGGGGCGGGGCGTCCACCCCCGTGCGTACCGCGGCGATGCGGCCGTCGGAGTCCACGTCCAGGGCGACGCCCGGTTCGGCGTACGTGTCGAGCCAGGCGTGTTCCAGCCAGTACGTCGTCAGCGGCACGCCAGCTCCTCCAGTACGTCGGCGAGTGCGAGGACCCCGGCCACGCAGTCGTCCTCGGCCGCGAACTCGGCCGGGGAGTGCGAGACGCCGGTGGGGTTCCGCACGAACAGCATGGCGGTCGGGATCGATTCGGACAAAATACCCGCGTCGTGGCCGGCGCCCGTGCCGAGGACCGGGACCTTCCCGGAGGCGCCGAGGATCCGGGACATCTCGTCGCGCAGGGCGTGCGAGAAGTCCACGACGGGGGTGAAGGACTCCTGGACGACGGTGAGGTCGATGCCGTGGCGTTCGGCGTAGGCGCGGGCTTCCGCCTCGATGCCCGTGACGACCTTGTCCAGGGAGCTCTGGTCGGCGGCGCGGGCGTCGAGCCAGCCCCTGACCAGGGACGGGATGGCGTTGACGCCGTTCGGCTCGACGGCGATCTTCCCGAAGGTGGCGACGGCGCCGGCGAGTTCGGCCTCGCGGCGGGCGGCGAGGACCGTCTCCGCGTAGCTGAGCATCGGGTCGCGGCGGTCGACGAGCCGGGTGGTACCCGCGTGGTTGGCCTCGCCGGCGAAGTCGTACCGCCAGCGGCCGTGCGGCCAGATGGAGGAGGCGATGCCGACGGCGTCCCCGGACAGGTCCAGGGCGCGCCCCTGCTCGACGTGCAGTTCGACGAACGCGCCGATGCGGGAGAGGCGCTCCGGGTCGGGGCCGATGGCGGACGGGTCGTACCCGGCGGCCTCCATGGCCTGCGGGAGGCTGGTCCCGGAGGCGTCGCGGAGCTCGTACGCCTGCTCCTTCGTCAGGCGTCCGGCGGTGAGGCGGGATCCGACACAGGCGAGGCCGAAGCGGGCGCCTTCCTCGTCGCCGAAGTTGGTGATGGCGAGGGGCCGCTTGAACGAGACGCCCCGGGAGCGCAGTTCGTCGAGCGCGGCGAAGGCGGAGACCACGCCGAGGGGGCCGTCGAAGGCGCCGCCGTCGGGGACGGAGTCGAGGTGGGAGCCGGTGACGACCGCGTTCCCGGCCGTCGGGTCGCCGAGCCAGGCCCACTGGTTGCCGTTGCGGTCGGTCTCGACGTCCAGGCGGCGGGCCTCGGCCTGCATCCGGAACCAGAGCCGGCAGTCGGCGTCGGCGTCCGTCCAGGCGTAGCGCCGGTAGCCGCCGGAGGCGGCGCTGCGGCCGATGGGGCGCAGCGACCGCCACATGGCGTGGAAGGTGGCACTCACGCGGAGACACCCTCGTCGTCCTGGGCGCCCTCGCGCATCGGGACGCGGACGCCCTTCTCGTCCGCGACCCGCTCCGCGATGTCGTAGCCCGCGTCGACGTGGCGGATGACGCCCATGCCCGGGTCGTTGGTCAGGACGCGGCGGATCTTCTCGCCCGCGAGGGCCGTGCCGTCCGCCACCGAGACCTGGCCGGCGTGGATGGAGCGGCCCATGCCGACGCCGCCGCCGTGGTGCAGGGACACCCATGAGGCGCCGGACGCGACGTTGACCATCGCGTTGAGGAGCGGCCAGTCGGCGATCGCGTCGGAGCCGTCGAGCATGGCCTCCGTCTCGCGGTACGGGGAGGCGACGGAGCCGCAGTCGAGGTGGTCGCGGCCGATCGCGAGGGGCGCGGCGAGGGTGCCGTCGCCGACCATGTCGTTGAACATGTCGCCCGCCTTGTCGCGCTCGCCCTGGCCGAGCCAGCAGATGCGCGCCGGGAGGCCCTGGAAGTGGACGCGCTCGCCGGCCATCTTGATCCAGCGGTGCAGGGACTCGTTCTCGGGGAACAGTTCCAGGATCGCCTTGTCGGTCTTGTGGATGTCCGAGGCCTCGCCGGAGAGCGCGGCCCAGCGGAACGGGCCCTTGCCCTCGCAGAACAGCGGCCGGATGTACGCGGGGACGAAGCCGGGGAAGGCGAACGCGCGGTCGTAGCCGGCGAGCCGGGCCTCGCCCCGGATCGAGTTGCCGTAGTCGAAGACCTCGGCGCCCGCGTCCATGAAGCCGACCATGGCCTCGACGTGCCGGGCCATCGACTCGCGGGCCCGGGTGGTGAAGCCCGCCGGGTCCTTGGCCGCGTAGGAGGCCATGTCCTCGAAGGCCACGCCCACGGGGAGGTAGGAGAGCGGGTCGTGGGCGCTCGTCTGGTCGGTGACGATGTCGATCGGGGCGCCCTCGGCCAGCATCTGCGGGACCAGTTCGGCGGCGTTGCCGAGGAGGCCGATGGAGAGCGGGCGGCGGGCGTCGCGTGCCTCGGTGGCGAGGGCGAGGGCGTGGGCGAGGTCGTCGGCCCTGACGTCGAGGTAGCGGTGCTCGATGCGGCGCTCGATGGCGCGCGGGTCGACGTCGACGCAGATCGCGACGCCGTCGTTCATCGTCACGGCGAGCGGCTGGGCGCCGCCCATGCCGCCGAGGCCGGCGGTCAGCGTGATGGTGCCGGCGAGGGTGCCGCCGAACTTCTTGGCGGCGACTGCGGCGAAGGTCTCGTAGGTGCCCTGGAGGATGCCCTGGGTGCCGATGTAGATCCAGGACCCGGCCGTCATCTGGCCGTACATGGTGAGTCCGAGCTGCTCCAGGCGCCGGAACTCCTCCCAGTTGGCCCAGTCGCCGACGAGGTTGGAGTTGGCGATGAGGACGCGCGGGGCCCACTCGTGGGTCTGCATGACGCCGACGGGGCGGCCGGACTGGACGAGCATCGTCTCGTCCTGCTTGAGGGTGCGCAGGGTGCGGACCATGGCGTCGAAGGAGCGCCAGTCGCGGGCGGCCTTGCCGGTGCCGCCGTAGACGACGAGCTTGTCGGGGTGCTCGGCGACCTCGGGGTCGAGGTTGTTCTGGAGCATCCGGAGGGCGGCCTCCTGCTGCCATCCCAGGGCGCTCAGTTCCGTACCGCGCGGGGCCCGTACGGGGCGGGGTCCTGACATGGCGGTGCCTCCTCGAATGTCGTTCAGTTATTCACATCCTGGCGATATGAATAGATGTAGTCAACAGGGCCGCCCTCACGCATGCCGGTGAACCCGTCGACGAGGATGGACCGCATGGCCTCCTCCCGCCGCGATCTCGCCGTCCGAGCCTCCGTCGACCAAGGACTCCTCTCCGCCGCCGAACCGGTCGTCGCCCTCCTCGACACCGCCGGCATCCGCGCCTCCGCCGCCGCCCTCACCAGCGCGTTCGCCGCCGTCACCGACGCCAGGGTGCTGCACGCCTTCGCCGTGAAGGCCGCCCCGCTCGTGCCCGTCCTGCGCCTGCTCCACGAAGCCGGGCTCGGCGTCGAGGTGGCCAGCCCCGGCGAGCTGGCCCTCGCGCGCGCCGCCGGGGTCCCGCCCACCCACACCGTGCTCGACTCCCCCGCCAAGACCCCCGCCGAACTCCGCCAGGCCCTCGCGCTCGGCATCGCCGTCAACGCCGACAACCTCCAGGAGCTGGCCCGCCTCGACGCCCTCGTCGCCTCCGCCCCCACCTCCTCACCGCTCGGCCTGCGGGTGAACCCCCAGGTCGGACCCGGCTCCATCGGCTCCCTCTCGACCGCGACCGCCACCTCCAAGTTCGGCGTGGCGCTCCGCGACGAGGGCGCGCGCGAGGCCGTCGTCCAGGCCTTCCTCGACCGGCCGTGGCTGACCCGGCTGCACACCCACACCGGCTCCCAGGGCGTCCCGCTCGCCCTCATGGCCGAAGGGGTCGGGGCGGCCTACGCGCTCGCCGAGGAGATCAACCGCGCCGCCGGCGAGCAGCGGATCGACACCCTCGACATCGGGGGCGGACTGCCGGTCGACTTCGGCTCCGACGAGGAGACACCGACGTACGCGGAGTACGCCGGGCTGCTCGCCGACACCGTCCCGGGGCTCTTCGACGGCCGCTACCGCCTGGTGACCGAGTTCGGCCGCTCGCTGCTCGCCAAGCACGGCACGATCCTCGCCCGGGTGGAGTACACCAAGAGCTCCGGGGGTCGCCCGATCGCCGTCACCCACGCGGGCGTGCAGCTGGCCACCCGTACGGTCTACGCCCCCGGGTCCTGGCCGCTGCGCGTCCTCGCGTACGACTCCGAAGGCCGCCCCCGCACCGGGGAGACCGTTGCCCAGGACGTGGCGGGCCCCGCCTGCTTCGCCGGGGACCTGCTCGCCGTGAACCGGGAGCTGCCGCTGCTCCACCCGGGCGACGTGGTGGCCGTCCCCGACACCGGCGCGTACTACTTCGCCCACCACTACGCGTACAACAGCCTGCCCCGGCCCGGTATCCACGGCTTCACGGTGGCCGACGACGGAGCGGTGACCTTCGCGACCGTGCGGACGCCCCAGACGCTCGCGGAGATCGTCGCCGAATCGGGCGGGGCCCACGCGGACGCGCTGGTCCGGGAGGCGGCGCACGGACACGGACAGCACGGACCGGGCGGTTCCGGTAGCGGGGGACCGGCGGCCCGGCTTCGATGAGGCCATGACTGGAACCGGTACGGACACCACATCCGTCGTCGTCGAGCGGCGGGTCGACGCCTCCCCCGGGCGGGTCTGGGAGGCGATCACCGACCTGCGGGACATGCCCCGCGTCCTCTCGGGCGTCGAGCGGGTGGAGGTGCTCACCGAGGGCGGCTTCGGGGTGGGGACGCGCTGGCGGGAGACCCGGCGGATGCTGGGCAAGGAGGCCACGGAGGAGATGACCGTGACGGAGTGCGTGCCGCCCGACCGGTACGTCACGGTCGCGGACTCGCACGGCATGCACTACGTCTCCGAGCTCACCCTCACGCCCGACGGAACGGGGGCGACCACCCTGCGGATGACCTTCTCCGCACGGCCGGCCCACGGCCGCCGCCCGGGACTCCTCGGCCGCCTCATGACCCGCTTCGGCGCGAAGGCGGTCGCCAAGGCGCTCGCGAAGGACCTGTCCGACATCGCGAACGCCGTGGAGTCGCGGACCTGACAAGGTCCGCCCGTCCGCCGGGCACAATTCTCCCCAGACGCTGGCATGTTCATATGGAAAATGCCAGAACCCCTCCCCCGGAGCGCTGCGTTCAGTAACGTCACCGTCACTGCCACACGTTCGCACGCCGCATCGGGAGGGGAAACCGCGTGCCCGGAATCGACGAGTGCCTTCTGGAGGCCATGGCCCTGCCGGGCGCTCGCGGAGCCTCCCTGGTCGACTGGACCAGCGGGCTCGCCCTCGGGACGGCGGGTGACTCACCGGTCGGGGACCACGAGACCACGGCCGCCGAGACCGCCGAACTCGCACGCTCCGCCGCCGAGTTCGACACCTTCGTGGCGGCGGGCGACGGCACGGAGGACGGGCCGCCCGTCGAGGACGTGATCGTCACCACCCGCGCCGGCTACCACGTCCTGCGCTTCGTCGAGACCTCCTTCGACAGCAGCGTCTTCCTGCACCTCTGGCTCGACCGCGACACCGGCAACCTCGCCCTGGCCCGGCTCCGCCTCCGCGACCTCGCCGAAAGGCTGGTCCTCGGATGAGCGCCGTCGCCACCCCCGTCTCCCCCATGCTGGTCCGGCTCGCCGCCGAGAAGGCCACCGGTGCCCTGCTCCGCGACCACGGCACGCTCTACCTCGTCGACGGCCGGGTCGTGCACGCCGAGAGCCCCGCCTCCCCCGGCGTCGACGTCCTCCTGACCACGGGCGGACGCCTGCCCCGCGAGGGCTGGGACGAGGCCGTCGACCGGGCCGGCGCCCACCGCGCCGTCGGCCGCTTCCTCGTCGACAGCGGTCGGCTCCACGACGGCGAGCTGGAGATCTGCCACCTGGGCGCCGTCTTCGACGCCGCCTTCTTCGCCCTCTCCCCCACCAGCGGACCCACCCGCTTCCGGTACGGGGTGGGGCACTGGTTCGGGACGGTGCGGCCGGTCTCCGCCGAGGCCGTCGAGCGCGAGACCGTACGCCGCCGTGAACTCCTCGACGCCGTCTGGCCGTACGCCTCCGTGGACACCGCCCCGGTCGTGCCCCGCCCGGCCGCCCCCGGCCAGACCGTCGGGGCCCGCCAGCGCGCCCTGCTCGCCGCGGCGGACGGCGAGCGCACCCCGGCGGAGCTGGCCCGGCTGCTCGGCCGGCCCGCCTTCCACACCCTCCTCGACGTACGGCGGCTCGCCGCCGCCGGGCTCGTCGAGACACCGCTCGACCCCGGCCCCGACCCCACGCCACCGTCCCCCCTCCCGGCGCCGCCGGTGGCCGATCCCGACATCGCCCTGCTGCGCCGGCTCCGTGACGCCCTGGAGGCACACCTGTGATGAGGCGTGCCCTGCGCCTGCGCGCCGAAAGGAAACAGCTCATGACGGCAGAAGCCGAGGTCCTCGGCGAGCTCAGACGGCTGCGGGCCCGGCTGCCCCAGCTCACCGGGGCGCTCGCGGCCAGCGCCGACGGCCTCGTCCTGGCCCACGACACCGTGGACGGCGAGGCCGAGAGCGTGGCCGCGCTGACCGCCGCCGCCCTCGGCGTCGGCCAGCGGCTGACCGACTCCACCGGCCAGGGCCGCTTCCGCGAACTGCTCGTACGCGGCGACAACGGCTACGTGGCCACGTACGCGGCAGGCGCCTCGGCCGTCCTGACGCTGCTCGCCGAGCCCCGCATCAACGTGGGGCGGCTCCATCTGGAGGCCCGCAGGTCCAGCGTCCGGATAGGCGAACTCGTCGACGGCGCGCTGGAGCGCAGGGACCTGAACCGACCCGCACACCAACCGAACCCGTAACCCGAGAAGGAAGAAGTACGACACCATGGCGAACACCGAGACCTCCCTCAAGGAAGCGGCCTCCATCGACGGCGCGATCGGCGCGGCCCTCGTCGACTACACCAGCGGCATGGCGCTCGGCACCATCGGCGGCGGCAAGGAGCTGGACCTGAACGTGGCCGCGGCCGCCAACACGGACGTGGTCCGGGCGAAGGTCCGGGCGATGGAGATGCTGGGCCTCGACGACGAGATCGAGGACATCCTCATCACCCTCGGCAAGCACTACCACCTGATCCGGCTGCTCAAGGGACGCGGCGCCAACGGCCTGTTCCTGTACCTGGCCCTCGACAAGGGCCGGGCGAACCTGGCGATGGCCCGCCACCAGCTGAAGAAGATCGAGAACGAGCTGGAGGTCTGACCCCGCTCCCCGCGCGCGTGGGGGCTACTCGACGAACAGGCCCCGCGCCGCCGCCTTCGTGTCGAACTCCTCCAGGCGCGCCTGCGCGTCCGGGAGTTCGTCGGCCATGGCCTCCAGGAGGACCCGGCCGAGCATCATCGGCGCGCATGCGGTGTCGAAGGCGAGCCCGGTGCCGACGGCGGCCGGGATCAGCAGGTCGCTGTGGGCGGCGACGGGCGCGAACGCCGACTCGGCGACGGTCACGACCGTGAGCCCGGCCGCCCGCGCGTACTCCAGGGCCTCGACGACCTCCCTCGGGTGCCGGGGCAGCGCGAAGCACAGCAGCGCCGTGGCACCGGCCCGTACGGCCGCGTCGACGCGGTCGTCGAGCATCGAACCGCCCTCGTCGAGGAGCCGGACGTCGGGGTGCACCTTGGCCGCGAAGTAGGCGAAGCCACGCGCCTGCGAGGAGGCGGCCCGCAGCCCGAGGACGGGCAGCGGACGGGAGCGGGCGAGCAGCCGGCCGGCCCGCTCGACGGGCGCGGGGTCGGCGAGGAGCCCGGCGAGGTGCTTGAGGTTCTCGATCTCGGCGAGGACGGCCTGCTGGTACTCGTTGAGCGTCTCGCCCCCGTCGTCGCCGCCGGGCTCGGGGGGCGCGACCTCGCGGAGGTGGCGGCGGAGCGCCGGGTACCCGTCGAAGCCGAGGGCGACGGCGAACCGGGTGACGGAGGGCTGGCTGACCCCGGCGAGGTCGGCGAGCTCGACGCTGGACAGGAACGGCACGTCCCCGGCGCGCCGGACCATGCAGTGCGCGATCCGCCGCTGCGTCGGCGTCAGCCGGTGCCCTTCGAAGAGCGCCTGCAGCCGACCGGCCGGGCTGTCCCCCATGCCGCCCCCTCCCGTATTCACCCGTCGAAAACTCTGCATAAGGATATGCAGCCGGGTGCCGGGACGGCCAGCGCGAGGGATTGCGCGGGGACCGCCGCACCCCCGTTACCGGGGGGCGGGACGACGGCGGTCCCCGCGAGGGACACGGGCCCGGGTCAGGGCCGGTCTCCGCATCCGTGGCGTCCGTGGAGGCCCGGGAGCCGCTCCGGAAGTCCGTGACGCCGACAACCACCAATGTGCCGGACGCGTGTTAAGCGGGTGCTGCCGGTACGTGACGCGCTCGTACCAGTTGCACGAACGGCCCGCGCCCGGCCGCACGAGCTACTTCGTACCGCCGTTGGCCAGGAAGGCCAGCAGGTCCTGGCGGCTCACCACACCGGTCGGCTTGCCCTCGACCAGGACGATCGCCGCGTCGGCGGACTCACCGAGGACGGACATCAGGTCGGCGACGGGCTCGCCGGAGCCGACCTGCGGCAGCGGCGAGCTCATGTGACGCTCCAGCGGGTCCTCCAGGGAGGCCCGCTGGGTGAAGAGGGCGTCGAGGAGCTCACGCTCGACGACCGAACCGACGACCTCGGCGGCCATGACGTCGGGGTGGCCGGCGCCCGGCTTCACGATGGGCATCTGGGAGACGCCGTACTCGCGCAGCACCTCGATGGCCTGGCCGACGGTCTCGTCCGGGTGCATGTGGACGAGCGAGGGCATGACGCCCTCCTTGTGCCGCAGGACGTCCGCGACGGTGGCGGTGGAGGTGTCCTCCAGGAAGCCGTAGTCGGCCATCCATTCATCGCTGAAGATCTTCGACATGTACCCGCGGCCCGAGTCCGGGAGGAGGACCACGACGACGTCGTCCGGGCCGAGCTCCTTGGCGACCTCCAGGGCGGCGACGACGGCCATGCCGCACGAGCCGCCGACGAGGAGGCCCTCCTCCTTGGCGAGGCGGCGGGTCATCTGGAACGAGTCCTTGTCGGACACGGCGACGATCCGGTCCGTGACGTTCCGGTCGTACGCGGTCGGCCAGAAGTCCTCGCCGACGCCCTCGACCAGGTACGGGCGGCCGGAGCCGCCGGAGTAGACGGAGCCCTCCGGGTCGGCGCCGACGACCTTGACGGAGCCGCCGCTGACCTCCTTGAGGTAGTTGCCGGTGCCGGAGATGGTGCCGCCGGTGCCGACGCCCGCCACGAAGTGGGTGATCCTCCCGTCCGTCTGCTCCCAGAGCTCGGGACCGGTGGTCTCGTAGTGGGAGCGCGGGTTGTTCGGGTTGGAGTACTGGTCGGGCTTCCAGGCGCCGGGCGTCTCACGGACGAGCCGGTCCGAGACGTTGTAGTACGAGTCCGGGTGCTCCGGGTCGACCGCCGTGGGGCAGACGACGACCTCGGCGCCGTACGCCCGCAGGACGTTGATCTTGTCGAGCGACACCTTGTCGGGGCAGACGAAGATGCACTTGTAGCCCTTCTGCTGGGCCACGATCGCCAGGCCGACGCCGGTGTTGCCGGACGTGGGCTCGACGATGGTGCCGCCGGGCTTCAGCGCCCCGCTCTGCTCGGCCGCCTCGATCATCCGCAGCGCGATGCGGTCCTTGACCGAGCCGCCGGGGTTGAAGTACTCGACCTTGGCCAGGACGGTCGCCTGAATGCCCGCTGTGACGTTGTTGAGCTTCACCAGCGGGGTGTTGCCGACGAGGCTGATCATCGAGTCGTGGAATTGCACCGTAATCTCCGGGGTCTCCGTAATGGTGTGGCCAGCGTATGCGTAGTCGGAGCGGGTTACGGGGCAGTTACACCCTGAACGGCTTGAAGGAGGTGACGGCCTCATGTCGAGGGCGAGGGTGGCGCGGCGGATCGCGGCGGGTGCGGCGTACGGCGGCGGGAGCATCGGGCTGCTCGGGGTCGCGGCCGCGGGCGTCCTGCTGGCCGAGATGCAGCTCGCGAAGCGGACGGTGGGCGGGGGCGGGGCGGCCCCGCTGCCGCCCGGCGCGGACGGCCTGTACGGGCGCGCGTTCGGCACGGACGACCCGCTGCGACTGGCCCTTCTGGGTGATTCCACGGCGGCGGGTCAGGGGGTGCGCCGCTCGGGCCAGACGCCGGGCGCGCTGCTCGCCTCGGGGCTCGCGGCGGTGGCGGAGCGGCCGGTGGTGCTGCGGAACGTGGCGCTGTCCGGGGCGCGCTCGGACGACCTGGAGCGCCAGGTGTCGCTGCTGCTCGCCCAGCCCCTGGGGCCGCCGGACGTGTGCGTGATCATGATCGGGGCGAACGACGTGACGCATCGCATGCCGCCGACGGAGTCGGTACGGCTCCTGGCGTCGGCGGTACGGCGGCTGCGGACGGCGGGCGCGGAGGTCGTGGTCGGGACCTGCCCGGACCTCGGGACCATCGAGCCGGTGTACCAGCCGCTGCGCTGGCTGGCCCGGCGGGCCTCGCGGCACCTCGCGGCGGCGCAGACGATCGTGGTGGTGGAGCAGGGCGGGCGGACGGTGTCGCTGGGCGACCTCCTCGGCCCCGAGTTCGCGGCGAACCCGCGCGAGATGTTCGGGGTGGACAGCTTCCACCCGTCGGCGGAGGGGTACGCGACGGCGGCGATGGCCGTCCTGCCGACGATGTGCGCGGTGCTCGGCGTCTGGCCGGAGACCGACCGTCTCGAGCCGGCCCGGCGGGAGAACATGCTGCCGGTGGCGAAGGCGGCGGCCGAGGCGGCGAGGGAGGCGGGCACGGAGGTGACGGGCGCGCGGGGGCCGTGGGCCCTGCTCAAGCACCGCCGGCGGCGGCGTCTGCCCGCGGCGGAGACCCCGGAGCCGGCGCCCGAGGACGCCCAGACGTGAGGCCCTGGCCGGGAGGCGGTGGTCCCGTCGGGACGCCGTTCCTCCGGCTGGGGACTCCCGGATGACTGAGCGCTCGCTTAGAAAAGAGGGCTGTGTCACATCGCCTGGGCGGTGACCCCTGCGGTACGTACGGGTAACTTCCCTTTCAGTCCGCTCACACCGCACCCTCATGGAGCCGTGATGCCCGAAGCCGTGATCGTCTCGACCGCCCGTTCGCCCATCGGCCGGGCCTTCAAGGGCTCCCTGAAGGACCTGCGGCCGGACGACCTCACCGCGACCATCGTCCAGGCCGCCCTCGCCAAGGTCCCCGAGCTCGACCCCCGGGACATCGACGACCTGATGCTCGGCTGCGGCCTCCCCGGCGGCGAGCAGGGCAACAACCTGGGCCGGATCGTCGCCGTGCAGATGGGCATGGACCACCTGCCGGGCTGCACGGTCACCCGCTACTGCTCCTCCTCGCTCCAGACCTCCCGCATGGCGCTGCACGCGATCAAGGCGGGCGAGGGCGACGTCTTCGTCTCGGCCGGCGTCGAGATGGTGTCCCGCTTCGTGAAGGGCAACTCGGACTCGCTGCCCGACACGCGCAACCCGTTCTTCGCCGAGGCCGAGGCCCGCACCGCCGAGGTCGCCGCCTCCGAGGGCTCCACCTGGCACGACCCGCGCGAGGACGGCGTCGTCCCGGACGCGTACATCGCGATGGGCCAGACCGCCGAGAACCTGGCCCGCGTCAAGGGCATCGGCCGCCGCGAGATGGACGAGTTCGGCGTACGGTCGCAGAACCTCGCCGAGCAGGCCATCAAGAACGGCTTCTGGGAGCGCGAGATCACTCCGGTGACCCTCCCGGACGGCACGGTCGTCTCCACGGACGACGGCCCGCGCGCCGGCGTCACCCTGGAGGGCGTGCAGGGCCTCAAGCCGGTGTTCCGCCCCGACGGCATGGTCACCGCCGCCAACTGCTGCCCGCTGAACGACGGCGCCGCCGCGCTCGTGATCATGTCGGACACCAAGGCCCGCGAGCTCGGCCTGACGCCGCTGGCGCGCATCGTCTCCACCGGCGTCTCCGGCCTCTCCCCCGAGATCATGGGCCTCGGCCCGGTCGAGGCGTCGAAGCAGGCCCTCAAGCGCGCCGGGCTGACCATCGGCGACATCGACCTGGCCGAGATCAACGAGGCCTTCGCCGCCCAGGTCATCCCGTCCTACCAGGAGCTGGGTCTGGATCTGGACAAGGTGAACGTCAACGGTGGCGCGATCGCCGTCGGCCACCCCTTCGGCATGACCGGCGCCCGCATCACCGGCACGCTGATCAACAGCCTCCAGTTCCACGACAAGCAGTTCGGCCTGGAGACCATGTGCGTCGGCGGCGGCCAGGGCATGGCGATGGTCATCGAGCGTCTGAGCTGACCGTCGGCGGGGCGGTCAACCGTCCCGCGTCCGAGCCGTGACCGAATCTCCCCCAGGATGTGACCTATATCCCGGGGGAGTTCGTTTTCCCAGGTCAGAGCCGTTTCGGGACCAAACACCTGGCAGAAATACCTGTCCAATTCGTGACGTAATGCACTGACAGCGGGCCCCACCCCAGGACAAGCTGATGTAGGAAGTCGGGGGATCGACTCGGAACCGGGAGTACGTCAGTGAGCACCATGCCTCTTGCCCTGCTGCTGACCACGGCCGCTGCCACGGCCGTGGGCGCTGCCGCCCTGCATGCCGTCCACGGTCTCCGCAAGCAGGTCACGGCCCTGCGGAGCGAACTGGCGGCCGGGCGCGCCGTCACCGTTCCCGCAGCCCGCGCCACGCCCGCCGCGGAGATACGGGCCGCGGTCGCGGACGCGCTGGCCGAGGAACGCGAGCGCGAGCTCGCGGAGGCCCGCGCCTTCTGGGCCGCGCAGGAGGCCCGGGACGCGGCCGACGCCCCGTCGCTGCTCGGCGGCCTCGGGGGCCCGGCCGAGGACGGCTCCTTCTTCGTGCCCCGCCAGTCCGACTTCGTGGGTCTTGAGGCGATGGCCCTGGAGGCCATGGAGGCGGAGGCGGCCCAGCTCGACGGCCCCGACGCGTTCGACGCCTTCGACGAGTACCCCGAGGACTCGGCGGAGCTGGCCGCGGCCCGCCGCCGTCACCCCTCGCACCCGGACTTCGTGCCGGTGCAGACGCCGGTCGTCACCGACCACGAGCGGACGGTGGCGCGCCTGGAGGAGCTGGCCGACACCCGCACGGCGCTCACGGACGTGCGGCCGGGCCCGCTCGGCACGCTCGACGTGTACGTCTTCGCGGACGGTACGACGCTCTGCATGACCCCGGGGCACCGCGAGACCGCGGAACGCCTTGCGGAGGCCCTGCGCACCGGGCGTACGCCGGTGCTGCTCGGCGGCTCGGGCGTCTCTGGCGCCTTCGCCCTGACCTTCTCGTACGGCGAGTCCGACGAGGAGAACGTCTACATCCTGGCGGACCGCGTCATCGCCTCGCTGTAGGGCATCCTCCGGCAGTCACAGCCCCGAGCGCTCCGCCGCCTCCCGTACCAGCCTCACGGCCTCGCCCAGTTCCCCCTCGCGGGAATCGGCCGGGGCCGTTCGCAGGATCTCGGCCAGGTCGTTCCCGGCGACGAGGAGCTGGTCGGCGACGGTGAAGACGCCGACGTCGGGCATGAGCACCGGCTCCCGCTCCGGGTCCTCGGCCCGCTGGGCCCGCACGGCCAGCTCGCGGGCCAGGGCAAGCCCTTCGGCGGCCGCACCACGCTGGAGGCGGCTCTGCGGGGCGGCCCGCAGCCGGTCGGCGAAGCGCTCGACGGCGGCGGTCAGTTCACTCGTATCGCGCACCCCGTGACCCTACGCGCCGCCCCGGCCCCCTCGCCAACGGCCGGACGGCGTCGGGCCACCCCGCCCCCGGCTCACCCCACGTGCCGGCCGAGGAAGTCCCGGACGAGTGCGGCGATCTCCTCGCCGTGGGTCTCGAGGGCGAAGTGCCCGGCGTCCAGGAGGTGGATCTCGGCGTCCGGCAGGTCGCGGGCGAAGGCCTCGGCACCGGCCGGGCCGAAGATCTCGTCGCCGCGCCCCCAGACCGCGAGCAGTGGCGGCCGGTGGGTGCGGAAGTACTCCTGGAAGACCGGGTAGCCGTCCAGGTTGAACTGGTAGTCCCAGAACAGCTGGAGCTGGATCTCCTTGTTGCCGGGCCGGTCGAGGCCGGCCTGGTCGAGGGTCCAGGTCTCGGGGGCGATCCGGTCGAGGCGGTCGGCGGGTACGCCGTGGGTGTACTGCCAGCGGGTGGCCTCCGCGGTCAGCAGGTCCCGTACGGCTGCCTCGTTCGCCGCACGGTCCCGGGCATGGGCGAAGAGCACGTCCCAGAAGGGCGTGAAGCCCTCCCGGTAGGCGTTGCCGCTCTGGCTGACGATCGCGGTGACCCGCTCGGGGTGCCGGGAGGCGATCCGGAGGCCGACGGGGGCCCCGTAGTCATGGACGTAGAGGGCGAACCGGTCGGCGCCGATCCGGTCGAGCAGTTCCAGGGTGATCTCGGTGAGCCGGTCGAAGCTGTACGTGAAGTCGTCGACGGCGGGTGCGGCGGAGGCGCCGAAGCCGATGTGGTCGGGGGCGATCAGATGGTACGTGTCGGCGAGCTCGGCGATCAGACCCCGGTACATGTGCGAACTGCTCGGGAAGCCGTGGAGCAGGACGAGGGTGGGGTTCGCCGGGTCGCCGGCCTCCCGGTAGAAGACGTCGAGCCCGTCGACGGTGACGGTGCGGGCGCGGTGGGCGAAGGCAGACATGGCTGGCTCCCCGTTTCGGGTGGGCGGAATCCGACCGGGAGAACGATCGTTCTCCCCGTGCCCTGTAGGCTACGAGAACGATGGTTCTCCACGCAAGGGGTGATCGGACGATGGACGCGGAATCCGCCGAGCTGAAGGTGCTCGACACCGCCGGGCGGCTCTTCGACGAGCGCGGGGTGCAGGCGGTCGGCATGGACGCCATCCGCACCGCGTCCGGCGTCTCGCTCAAGCGGCTCTACCAGGTCTTCCCCTCGAAGGACCTCCTGGTGGAAGCCGTCCTGCGGCGCCGCGACGAGACCGTCCGCGCCGCACTCGCCGCGCACGGCGAGCGGGTCGCGGGCGGGCCGTACGAGCGGGCGCTCGCGGTCTTCGACTGGCTGGCCGAATGGTTCGCGGAGCCCGGCTTCCGGGGGTGCGCGTTCATCAACACCTTCGGGGAGCTCGGCGGCGTCGCCCCGTCGGTCGCCGCCGCCGCACGCGACCACAAGGAGGCCCTGCGGGCGTACTTCGCCGAGCAGACGGACGCTCTCGGCGCCCCGCCCGTCCTCGCCGGCCAGCTGTCCCTGCTCGCCAACGGCGCCATGGCCGTCGCGGGCATCACCGGCTCCCCCGAACCGGCCGCGCAGGCGAAGGCCGCGGCCCGCACCCTGCTCGACGCGGCGCGGTAGCCCGGACGCGGTGAGGGGGCCGGACACGCGGAAGGGCCCGCCCGGCACGAAGCCGGACGGGCCCTTCCCCCCGAGTCAGGGGGTGCGTCAGTCGTCGCCCTGCAGGATCGACAGCAGGCGCAGCATCTCCAGGTAGATCCACACCAGGGTCATGGTGAGACCGAAGGCGGCCAGCCAGGCCTCCTCGCGCGGAGCGCCGTAGTTCACGCCGTCCTCGACCTGCTTGAAGTCGAGGGCGAGGAAGCAGGCGCCCAGGATGACACCGATGACACCGAAGAGGATGCCGAGGCCACCGCTGCGGAAGCCGAGGCCGTCACCGCCGCCGAAGACGGAGAACAGCAGGTTGACCACCATGAGCAGCATGAAGCCCATGGCAGCGGCCATCACGAAGCCGTAGAAGCGTCGGTTGACGCGGATCCAGCCCATCTTGTAGGCGATCAGGACACCGGCGAAGACCGCCATCGTGCCCAGGACCGCCTGCATGACCACACCGTCGGCGATGTACGTCGAGACGGCGGCCGAGATCACTCCGAGGAAGACACCCTCGAAGGCCGCGTAGCCCAGGATCAGCGCGGGCGAGGCCTTGCGCTTGAAGGACTGCACGAGCGCGAGGACGAGCGCGACCAGGGCGGCGCCGATGGCGATGCCGTAGGACTTGCCCAGGTTGGCCGAGTCGACCGGCAGCAGGAACCAGGACAGGACGGCGGTGAGCACGACCGTGCCGAGCGTCATGGCCGTACGGCTCACGACGTCGTCGATCGTCATCACGTCGCCGCGGACCTGCTGCGGCGCGCCGAGCTGCGTGTCCTGCGGGGCGTACGGGTTGGTCGCGTACGGGTTCGTCGCGCCCTCGACAGCCGGGCTGCCGGCGGCGTACGGGTTGGTTCCGACGGCGGGGCCCCCGGCCTGCGGCTGCTGGCCGGCGAAGCCCGCGGTGCCGTTGTCGCGGCTGAACCCCCGTCGCGAGAAGACCGGGTTGCTGCTCCTCATCTCACTCCTCCATGGCGTGCCGCATGAGCGCGGCCTCTCGTCAAGGGTAATGCGTAGGCAAAAGAAACTCTCTAGTGCTCGGGGAGGATCTTTTCAAACGCCTGACGAGGAGCGAAGGGGGGAGAGGAGGGGCCTCGCCGGGCCGCAGGCACTCGCCTGGGGCCCGGTGGTGCCCGGAACCGGACTCGAACCGGTACGGCCCGAAGGCCAGCGAGGTTTAAGCTCGCCGTGTCTGCATTCCACCATCCGGGCGTCGCGAAGCTCCGCGTTGGCACATGAGCCTATCGGGGCGCCTCCCTCGTTCAGCGGAACGTGAGCCCGATGTTGTCTGATTTTATTGGCGCCTGAGGGTGTGTCAGTGCAGGTGAAGGCGCTTTCGTCGAACTGTGACGGGAGTCGCAGGCGCAAAGCCGTACCCCCTGGAATGACGAAAAGTCGTCGCACTTCTGTCACCTCGGCCGAACACCGCCACAAGGGTGTCCGGAAGGGCGTCCACGACGGCTCCCCTCAGGGCCGCCGTCATACCTCAGGAGGACGAACCGGACCCCCGGTCCGACTCCAGGCTGCCCCGGGAACGGGCATGTGGGCGGACGACCGGGCCCGGAACGCTCGACACGATGGAGGGGTTCCCGCAACAGCCCCGCAGTGACAGGAGTCCCTCGTGACCACCACCCCCACCGTGTCCCGCGCCACCGCGGTGGCCGCCCGCGCCACGGATCTCTCCAAGGTCTACGGACAGGGCGAGACCCAGGTGGTCGCGCTCGACGGGGTCAGCGTGGACTTCCGTCAGGGCGAGTTCACCGCGATCATGGGCCCCTCCGGCTCCGGCAAGTCGACGCTCATGCACTGCGTCGCCGGCCTCGACTCCTTCTCCTCCGGCTCGGTCCGGATCGGCGAGACGGAGCTGTCCACCCTGAAGGACAAGCAGCTCACCCAGCTCCGCCGGGACAAGATCGGCTTCATCTTCCAGGCCTTCAACCTGCTGCCGACGCTGACCGCCCTGGAGAACATCACGCTGCCCATGGACATCGCGGGCCGCAAGCCCGACAAGCAGTGGGTCCAGCAGGTCATCGACATGCTCGGCCTCTCCGCCCGGCTCAGCCACCGCCCGACCGAGCTCTCCGGCGGCCAGCAGCAGCGCGTGGCCGTGGCCCGCGCCCTCGCCTCCCGCCCCGAGATCATCTTCGGCGACGAGCCCACCGGAAACCTGGACTCCCGCTCCGGCGCCGAGGTCCTCGGCTTCCTGCGCAACTCGGTACGGGAACTGGGCCAGACCGTCGTCATGGTCACCCACGACCCGGTGGCCGCCTCATACGCGGACCGTGTCATCTTCCTCGCGGACGGCCGGATCGTCGACGAGATGCTCCACCCGACGGCGGACGGAGTCCTCGACCGCATGAAGGCCTTCGACGCCAAGGGCCGTACGAGCTGACGCCGTAACGCGGCCCCGCCCCGACCTCCGTCCCACCCCCTTCCGTTCAGGACACACCCATGTTCCGTACCGCCCTGCGCAACGTGCTCGCGCACAAGGCGAGACTGCTGATGACCGTCCTCGCCGTGATGCTCGGCGTGGCCTTCGTCTCCGGCACCCTCGTCTTCACCGACACCCTCTCCCAGGCCTTCCGCAGCCAGTCCGCGAAGAGCTACGACGACGTCGCCGTCGCCGTCGGCATGTACCCGAGCGAGGAGGAGGCCAAGAAGACCCCCGGCCTGTCCCAGGCGGTCGTCGACCGCGTCGGGAAGCTCGACGGGGTCGCCTCCGTCACGCCCCGCGTCGACGGCTTCGCCGGTGTGCCCGACAAGGACGGCAAGCTGATCGGCGTCGGCTGGTCCAACAAGGGCACCAACTTCGCCCCCGGCAAGGACGGCAAGGACCGCGCGTACACCTTCACCGCGGGCGGCGGGCCGGTCCAGGACGGCCAGATCGCGCTCGACAAGGCCTCCGCCGACAAGGGCGGCTACAAGGTCGGCGACACCGTCCGCGTCGCCACCAACGGTCCGGTGAAGGAGTTCGAGCTCTCCGGTGTCTTCACGACCGAGGACGGCGCCGTCAACGCCGGCGGCAGCCTCGTCCTCTTCGACACCTCCGTGGCCCAGAAGCTCTACCTGAAGCCCGGGTTCTTCCAGGACCTGACCGTCACCGCCACCCCCGGCACCGACGCGGACAAGCTCGTCCCCGAGGTCCTGAAGGTCGTCCCGAAGGCGGCCACCGCGCAGACCGGCCAGGCCCTCGCCGACCAGGAGGCCAAGGACATCGAGGCCGGTCTCGGCGCGCTCAACCAGGTGCTGCTCGGCTTCGCGGGCATCGCGCTCTTCGTCGGCGTCTTCCTGATCTCCAACACCTTCACCATGCTGGTCGCCCAGCGCACCAAGGAACTGGCGCTGATGCGCGCGGTGGGTGCCTCGCGCAAGCAGATCACCCGTTCCGTCCTCGCCGAGGCCGGTCTCGTCGGTCTGGTCGCCTCCGCCGTCGGCTACCTCCTGGGCATCGGCATGGCGGTCGGTCTCCGCTCCGCGATGGCCGCCTTCGAACTGAAGGTCCCGGACGGCCCGCTGGTCCTGGAGACCACCCCGGCCCTCTCGGCCTTCGGCGTCGGCGTCCTGATCACCATGTTCGCCGCCTGGCTGCCCGGCCGCCGCGCCGCGAAGATCCCCCCGGTCGCCGCCATGAACAGCGTGCACGCGACCCCCAACGGCAAGTCCCTCGTCGTACGGAACGCGATCGGCGCGGCCGTCACCGCGCTCGGCGCCGTGCTCATCGTGCTCGGCGCGGGTCAGGGCGGCGACGACGGCCGGCTGCTCATCGCGGGCGGCGCGTTCCTCACCCTCATCGGCGTGATCGTGCTGATCCCGTTCCTGTCCCGGCCCGTGATCGCCGTGATCCGTCCGGTCTTCGTGAAGGCCTTCGGGGTCTCCGGCAAGCTCGCCGGCCTGAACGCGGTCCGCAACCCGCGCCGCACCGGCGCCACCGCCTCCGCGCTCGCCATCGGCCTGACCCTCGTCACCGGTCTCTCGGTGATCGGCTCGACCGTCGGCACGGCCCTCGACAAGATGACGGTCGACCAGATCAAGGCCGACTACATGATCACCATGGCGAGCGGTGACGGCCTCAGCAAGGAGGCGCTGGCCGCCCTGGAGAAGACGCCGGGCGTCACGGCGGTCTCCCCGCAGCAGTCCGGCGCGCTGCAGATCAAGGGCGACTTCGCCGCGGCGTCCGGTGTCACCCCCGGTTCCATCGAGAAGGTCCTCAAGGTCACGGTCGTGGACGGCTCGCTGGCCTCCCTCGGCCAGGGGAAGATCGCCGTCGCGGAGAAGACCGCGACGAAGCGCGGACTGAAGGTCGGCGTCACCGTGCCGGTCGAGTACCTCGACGGGGTCAAGGGCAAGCTCACGGTCGGCGCGGTCTACGAGGACAGCGAGTTCCTCTCGCCCGTCATGATCGACCACAAGGTGATCGACGCGCACGAGCAGCAGGCCCACACGCCGCAGATCTTCGTCGCGACGGACGGCGGCCCGTCCGAGGCGCACGAGAAGGCGCTGGCGAAGGCCCTGGGGGAGAACCCGGCGATCACCGTGATGGACAAGAAGGACATCCGTGACTTGTTCGGCGGGCAGATCAACATGCTTCTGAACATCGTCTACGGCCTGCTCGCGATGGCCCTGATCGTCGCCGTCCTCGGCGTCGTCAACACCCTCGCGATGTCCGTCTTCGAGCGCCAGCAGGAGATCGGCATGCTGCGGGCGATCGGTCTCGACCGGCGCCGGGTGAAGCGGATGGTCCGTCTGGAGGCCGTGGTGATCTCGGTGTTCGGCGCGGTCGTCGGCATCGGCCTCGGCTCGTTCCTCGGCTGGGCCATCGGCGAGACCTTCAAGAACAGCCTGCCGGGCTACGCCCTGGTCCTGCCCTGGGAACGGATCGGGCTCTTCCTGGTCCTGGCCGCCCTGGTCGGCGTCCTCGCCTCCCTGTGGCCGGCCCGGAGCGCCGCCAGGCTGAACATGCTGGCCGCCATCAAGACCGAGTAGGCACCGCACCACCGGCGAAGGGCCGGCCTCCCGACCCGGGAGGCCGGCCCTTCCCGTACGTCAGGCCTTCTCGTTCCACACGCGCGGCCGCAGCGCCGTCCCGCTCCTCCCCGACGCCGGGGTCTTCACGGCGAGGAACTGGTTCACGCCGATCCGGTTGCGCTCGAAGGAGACGGCGGAGGCCGCCATGTACAGCCGCCAGACCCTGGCCCGGCCGGGCGAGACGAGCCGGACCGCCCGGTCCCACTCCCGCTCCAGGTTCGCCACCCAGCGGCGCAGGGTCAGCCCGTAGTGCTCGCGGATCGCCTCCACGTCCCTGACCTCGAAGCCGGCGTCCTCCAGGGTGCTCAGCGTGCGGCCCATGGGGGCGAGTTCACCGTCGGGGAAGACGTACGCGTCGATGAAGGCGTCGATCTCGTACGCCTCCTCCTCGGGCTCGGGGCGCCGGGAGATCTGGTGGTTGAGGAGCCGCCCGCCGGGCTTCAGGAGCCCGTACAGCGTGTCGGCGTACTCCCGGTAGCGGACCGCGCCGACGTGCTCGGCCATGCCGATCGAGGAGATCGCGTCGTACGGGCCGTCGTCGACGTCCCGGTAGTCCTGGACGCGGATCTCGATCAGGTCGGTCAGGCCCTCGTCGGCGATCCGCTTGCGGGCGTACGCGGCCTGCTCGCGGGAGAGGGTGATGCCGACGACCCGGGCGCCGTACTCCCGGGCGGCGTGCAGGGCCATGGAGCCCCAGCCGCAGCCCACGTCGAGGAGCCGGTCGCCGGCCCTGAGGTTCAGCTTGCGGGCGATGAGGTCCAGCTTGTCCCGCTGGGCGTCCTCCAGGGTCGCGTCGGGCCCGTCGGACGCCCAGTACGCGCACGAGTAGACCATCGACGGGCCGAGGACGATCTCGTAGAAGTCGTTGCCCACGTCGTAGTGGTGACTGATCGCCTGCTTGTCGCGGCGCTTGCTGTGCCGGCCTCCGCTGCGGCCCCGGATCTCCTCCGCGGGCGGACGCGGCGGCGGATACGGCCCCACGAGCCGCAGCAGGGAACGGGCGGCGGCGCGGAGCCTCGGGTCGCGTACGGAGTCGAGGAGGCCGCGGGTGTCCTCGGCGCGCGCCCACAGGAGGCCGGAGACGCCGTCCAGGAACTCGTACAGGTCTCCCTCGACGTCGAGCTCACCCGCGACCCAGGCGCGGGCCATGCCCAGTTCGCCGGGCTTCCAGGTCATCCTCCGCAGGGCGCGGCGGTCCCGCACGACGAGGACGGGTCCGCCCACCGGACCGGCCTCGCTGCCGTCCCACGCGCGCAGTCGGACCGGGAGCGGTCCTCCGAGGAGTTCCTCGGCGAGAGTCGCAAGCCGCGTTGCGGCGTCGCCCATGGTGCGCACCTCCGTGATCTCGTGCCCCGGACATCATCGTCACCAGGGGAACACCGTCCGTAGGTATTTCCAGTCCCGCCGCAGCGCAATCTTTCCGGGGAACACGCGAAGGGCCGTCCGCACCACGGATGGCGGACGGCCCTTGCGGGGGTGTTGCGGTACTGCGGGTGCGCTAGGAGGCCTTGGCCTTCTCCTGCACCGGGGCGGCCGGCGCGGGGGCGGGCTTGGCCGCCTCGTAGAACTCCTCGCGCGGCGTCTCGATGGCGCCGAGGGAGACGACCTCACGCTTGAGGAACATCGCGAGGGTCCAGTCGGCGAAGACGCGGATCTTGCGGTTCCAGGTCGGCATCGCCATGCCGTGGTAGCCACGGTGCATGTACCAGGCGAGGCGGCCCTTGAGCTTGATCTTCACCTTGCCCATGACGATCATCGCGACGCCCTTGTGCAGACCGAGTCCGGCCACCGCGCCCTTGTTGGCGTGGCTGTACTCCTTCTGCGGGAAGCCGCGCATGCCGGCCACCACGTTGTCGCCGAGGACCTTGGCCTGGCGCAGGGCGTGCTGGGCGTTCGGCGGGCACCAGGCGTTCGGGTTGCCGGCCTTGCGGCCGACCAGGTCCGGCACCTGGGCGTTGTCGCCCGCGGCCCACGCGTAGTCGAGGCCGTTGATCTGGAGCTTCTCGTTGCAGTCCACGTGGCCGCGGGGGCCGAGCGGCAGACCGAAGCGGGAGAGCGCCGGGTTCGGCTTCACACCGGCGGTCCACACGATCGTGCTGGAGTCGACCTCGAGGCCGTTCTTCAGCACGACGTGGCCGTCGACGCAGGAGTCCATGGAGGTCTGGAGGTAGATCTCGATCCCGCGGCTCTCCAGGTGCTCCTTGCCGTACTGGCCGAGCTTGGGGCCGACCTCGGGGAGGATCTTGTCGGCCGCGTCGACCAGGACGAAGCGCATGTCCTCGCGCGACACGTTCTGGTAGTACTTCGCGGCGTCACGGGCCAGGTCCTCGACCTCGCCGATGGTCTCCGCGCCGGCGAAGCCGCCGCCCACGAAGACGAAGGTCAGCGCCTTGCGGCGGACGTCCTCGTCGGTGGTCGAGTCGGCCTTGTCGAGCTGCTCGAGGACGTGGTTGCGCAGGCCGATGGCCTCCTCGATGCCCTTCATGCCGATGCCCTGCTCGGCGAGGCCGGGGATCGGGAAGGTACGGGAGACGGCGCCCATCGCGATGACGAGGTAGTCGAAGGGCAGCTCGTACGCCTCGCCGACGAGCGGCGCGATCGTGGCGACCTTGCGGTCCTGGTCGATGGTGGTGACCCGGCCGGTGAGCACCTCGGCTCCACGGACGACGCGTCGCAGCGGGACGACGACGTGGCGCGGCGAGATGCTGCCGGCGGCGGCTTCGGGGAGGAAGGGCTGGTAGGTCATGTACGACCGCGGGTCGACGACCGTGACGGTCGCCTCCGCGTAGCGCATCTTCTTGAGGATGCGCCGAGCTGCGTACAGGCCTACGTACCCGCCTCCAACTACGAGGATCCTGGGACGCTCCGTGGTGCTCATGCCATCGAGTATCCACCCCGTCAGAAGGGGGTGCTCGTGCGCCCCTTCACAAGCTCCTCGGGTACCTCTGCTACACTGCGCGGCCCACGTGATCCAGGTCATGGTGCTGCAAAGGAACCGGGGTGCGCGGGCGAACGTTGTTCACCCCCTGTGAACTGGCCCGGAGAGCTTCCGTTAACGCTGAACCACGGGGTGCATTCACACGATGGAAACATCGAGCGAATCGGCCTCCGCGCCTGCGAAAGGGCCCTGGGCGACCCCTCGGAAGGCCTCACGGCCCCCCTCGGGCGCCATCAGGGCCCTTTTCCTTGTGAAGAACTTCACGAACTTTCCCGACGCGGTGTCGTCAGGAGGCTCGATAGCCCCCCGCTATGCGACGGATAGAGCGATCCCATCGAGGATGTCGTGCTCGCTGACCACGACCTCGGCGGCTCCGACGCGCTCCACGATCTCCCTCAGGACGAGCGCCCCGGCGATGATCACGTCGACCCGGCCGGGGTGGATGACGGGGATCGCGGCCCGCTCGTCGTGCGTGGAGGCGAGCAGCCGCTCGGTGACCTCGGCGACCCGGGCGGCGGAGACGCGGGCGTGGTGGATCTTCTCGGAGTCGTACTCGGGGAGCCCGAGCGCGATCGCGGCGACCGTGGTGACCGAGCCGGCGAGCCCCACCAGGGTCCCGGCGGTGCCGATCGGCACGGTCTCGGCCGCCAGGTCGAGGGCGGCCCGGACGTCGGCGCGGATCGCCTCGACCTCCTCGGCGGTCGGCGGGTCGTGCCGTACGTGCCGCTCGGTGAGCCGGACGCAGCCGATGTCCACGGAACGGGCCGCCTCCACGTGCCGGTTGCCGGTGACGAACTCGGTGGAGCCCCCGCCGATGTCCACGACGAGGTACGTCTCCGAGCCGTGGAGCTCGCCGGTGGCGCCCGTGAAGGAGAACTCGGCCTCCTGGTCGCCGGTGATGACCTCGGGCTCGACACCGAGGATCTCCACGACCCCGTTCACGAACTCGTCGCGGTTCTCGGCGTCGCGGGAGGCGGAGGTGGCGACGAAGCGGATCCGTTCGGCGCCGAGCTCCTCGATGACCCGGGCGTACTCGCGGCAGGCGGCGAAGGTGCGCTCCAGGGCCTCGGGCGCGAGCCGGCCCGTCCTGTCGACGCCCTGGCCGAGCCGGACGATCGTCATCCGCCGGTCCAGCTCGACGAGGTCACCCGTGGAGCCCGCGCCGGAGGCGCTGTCGGGCACGGTGACGTCGGCGACGAGGAGGCGGATCGAGTTCGTACCGCAGTCGATCGCGGCGACCCGGGTCACGCGCCCTTCCCCTCTTCCTTGTCGGCGCACGGGCTGACGCACGCGCCCTTCGCCCACCACTCCGGCAGCATCGCGAGCGCCTCGTCGCCGAACGGGTTCACGCCCGGGCCCGCGGCCAGCGAGTGACCGACGAGGACGTGCAGGCACTTGACCCGGTCCGGCATGCCGCCGGCGCTCGGGAAGCCCTCCAGGACCTCGATGGCGTCACGGCGGGCGAGGTAGTCCTCGTGGGCGGCCCGGTAGGCGGCGGCGAGCTCCGGGTCGGTGGCGAGCCGGGCCTGCATCTCCTTCATGACCCCGTTGGCCTCCAGGGTCCCGATGGCCGAGGCCGCCCGGGGGCAGGTCAGGTAGTACGTGGTCGGGAACGGCGTGCCGTCGGGCAGCCGGGGCGCGGTCTCGACGACGTCCGGGTTGCCGCACGGGCAGCGGTGCGCGATGGCGCGCAGGCCGCGGGGCGGCCGGCCGAGCTGGAGCTCGAAGGCGGCGATGTCCGCCTCGGTGGGCTCGGTGCGTTCGGTCTGCGGAGGGGGCGTTTCCATGTCTGCCTTGCTCGTCAGGTCGTTACGGGCTTACGGGCGGTCGGCGCGGTCCACGCCGTCCCAGAGGTTGTCGTACCAGGGGCGGTCCGCCGCGCCCTGGTCGGCGCGGGGCCTCTGCTCCGCGCCGGGGTCGTTCACGGTGAACCCGGTCTCGCCGGGCAGCACGTAGTGCAGGTGCTCGCGGGCGAGGCGGCGGACGTAGGCCGGGTCCTGGAGGCGGGCCTTCTCGTCCTTCAGTTCCTCGACCCGCCGGGCGGCCTCGGCGGCCCGGCGTTCCTGCTCGGCGATCTCACCCTGCTGGGAGACGTAGCTCCGCATGGGGTAGGCGAGCGCCACGACGAGGGAGCAGACGACCAGGGCGAGGAAGGCCGCGCGGCCGGTGAGCCGGGAGCGGCGCGCCTGGCGGCGGGTCTGGGAGCGGTAGACACGGGCGGCGGTCTGCTCGCCGAGCAGCCTGATCCGGGTCGCGGTCGAGAACCGGTCCCGGTCCTTCGCGGCCATGTCGTGTCGCCTCCCCTGTTCACGCGGACGTCCCCGCACACGGTACGGGACCGAGTACGGGGACGTACGGATGAGCGGGGGTGTCAGCCCTCGCTGTGGCTGATCAGCCCTTACGGCGCCTGCTCAGCCCTGGTGCGTCTGCTCAGCTCTTCCTGCGTCGCTCAGCCCTTGAAACGCGGGAAAGCGCTGCGGCCGGCGTAGACCGCGGCGTCGTCGAGGATCTCCTCGATGCGCAGCAGCTGGTTGTACTTGGCGACGCGGTCCGAGCGGGCCGGGGCGCCGGTCTTGATCTGACCGCAGTTCACGGCGACCGCGAGGTCGGCGATGGTCACGTCCTCGGTCTCGCCGGAGCGGTGGGACATCATGCACTTGAAGCCGTTGCGCTGGGCCAGCTCGACGGCGTCGAGGGTCTCGGTCAGCGAGCCGATCTGGTTGACCTTGACCAGGAGGGCGTTCGCGGAGCCCTCCTCGATGCCACGGGCCAGGCGCTCCGGGTTGGTGACGAACAGGTCGTCTCCGACGATCTGGACCTGGTCGCCGAGGCGCGAGGTGATGGTCTTCCAGCCGTCCCAGTCGTCCTCGTACAGCGGGTCCTCGATGGAGACCAGCGGGTACGCGGAGACCAGCTCGGCGTAGTAGTCCGTCATCTCGGCGGCCGTGCGGGACTGGCCCTCGAACGCGTACGAACCGTCCTTGTAGAACTCGGAGGCGGCGACGTCGAGCGCGAGCGCGATGTCACGGCCGGGCTCGTAACCGGCCTCCTTGATGGCCTCGATGATGAGGTCGAGAGCGGCGCGGTTCGACTCGAGGTTCGGCGCGAAGCCGCCCTCGTCGCCGAGACCGGTGGACAGGCCCTTGGTCTTCAGGACCTTCTTCAGGGTGTGGTAGACCTCCGCACCCCAGCGGAGGGCCTCGGAGAAGGACTCCGCGCCGATCGGGGCGATCATGAACTCCTGGATGTCGACGTTGGAGTCGGCGTGCGACCCACCGTTGAGGATGTTCATCATCGGAACGGGCAGCAGGTGCGCGTTCGGACCGCCGAGATAGCGGAAGAGCGGGAGGTCGGAGGCCTCGGACGCGGCGTGCGCGACGGCGAGGGAGACGCCGAGGATGGCGTTGGCGCCGAGCGAGGCCTTGTTCTCGGTGGCGTCCAGGTCGAACATGGCCTGGTCGATCAGGCGCTGCTCGGTGGCGTCGTAGCCGACGAGCTCCGGGCCGATCTGCTCGATGACGGCGAGGACGGCCTTCTCGACACCCTTGCCCAGGTAGCGGTTGGGGTCACCGTCGCGAAGCTCGATGGCCTCGAACGCACCGGTGGAGGCGCCGGACGGAACAGCAGCACGGCCGGTGCTGCCGTCGTCGAGGCCGACCTCGACCTCGACCGTGGGGTTGCCTCGGGAGTCCAGGATTTCCCGGGCTACGACGACGTCGATGGACGGCACGAGCATCTCCTTCTGGGATGTGACGCTGGATGTGACGCAAGGTCGGTGCGGGGTCGCTCGGCCTTGCGACAAGAGCCTAACCGGCGCGGGGGCTCCGGTCGGCCGGGCGCCCGCCCCCTGGGACGAAAAAGGACCCAAGGGCATGCATCCCGGGACGAAGGGCCCCGGATCTACTGGGCGGTAACCGTCATGTCCGGCGTGCTGCGGAAAGACGGGAACCCCGGCCCGGCGCGCACAGGGGGGAGGCGCGCCGGACCGGGGTGGTCACCGCGGGAGGGTCGTGGGGGCCGCGTGAGCCGCCGGACTCACGCGGACCGCCGGGCTCACTTCAGGTGGAGCTGCTGGCCCGGGTAGATGAGGTCGGCGTTCTCGACGACGTCCTTGTTCAGCTCGAAGAGCTTGCTCCAGCCGCCCTGGACGCCGTGCGCCCGGGCGATGGTGCCGAGGGTGTCGCCGGACTCCACCTTGTACTCGCCGTCACCCTTCTTGACCGACTTGCCGGTCGGGGTGGTGACGGTCTTCTTGGTGGCGGCCTTCGGCGTGGCCTGGCGCTGCGGGGTCTGCTGCGCGGACTTCTTCGGGGCCTGGCGCTGCTCGCTGCGGGTGGTCGGCTGCTCGGCCTTCCGCTCCTGCTGCTGCGGGGCGGACTCGGCGGAGCCGCCGCTGTAGGAGGCGTTGGAGAGGCCCACGCCACAGCTCGGCCAGGCACCCTTGCCCTGGCCCGCGAGGACCTTCTCGGCGATGGCGATCTGCTGGGACTTCGACGCCTGGTTGGCGGTCGAGGCGTAGGCGGTGCCGCCGTACGCGGCCCAGGTGGAGGCCGAGAACTGCAGGCCGCCGTAGTAGCCGTTGCCCGTGTTGATGGACCAGTTGCCGCCGGACTCGCACTGGGCGACGCGGTCCCACTCGGAGGCCGTGGCGGCCGAGGCGGTGCCCGCGGTCATCAGCGGGGCCGCGACGGCGACACCGGTGACGCCGACGAGCGTGACGACCTGGGTGGCCTTGGAGGGACGGCGGTGCTTGCCCTTGCCGGAAAACAGCATGGAGATTCTCCTCACCGACGCCTGTGAGGTGAGCTGTCGGGTTCGGGCCGGAAAGTTGCCCGGCCGCGTGCTGTGGCACGCGGCTTCACCCCAAGCCGTTCGCCGGCCGTCTCTCAACGGCCGGGACCGGCACTTACCTTGGGTCCCCCACTCCTGCCTTCGGCGCTTACGCGACGACTGTTCCCATCGGCCGACGGCAGGATTCGGCGTTTCGGTCGACGGGGCCCGCGGTGGCGAGCAGTGACGACCGTAGACACAGACCCGCCGGAAGTTCAAAGAGGCGTATTGCGGAAATATCGCCCCTACTTGCCCTCCGGCGAGTGGCATTTGTGCAGGTGAGGGGTGACGGGAGCCGACCGTGCGGGCGGGACACGCCAGTTGGGGCGAAGAGACCCATGTCTCACTTACCCAGAACCGGACATAAGCGCTCGAATCATTCGGCGTTCGCGGGCGAACCTTCCGTCAGATCGAGGCTCTGACCAGGGAGGATGAGATCCGGGTCGACACCGACCGTCCGCCGGTTGGCGTCATAGAGGGCGGTCCAGCCGCCGGGGAGCTCGTTCGCCCGCGCGATGTCGGACAGGTTGTCACCCGGCCGCACGGTGTACGCGTCCGAAGTGTCCTGACTGTCCGTTGCACCCGAATTCTTCACCGCGCCGACCGGGGTCGCGGTGAGGGGGCTTTCGCCGAACTTGTTAGCGGATGAGGCATGTCTACCTGATTCGGTAGAAGTGTCCCCCTTGCCGCTTTCCTCCGGTGCGGCGCCGCCCCGGTGCTTGCCGGTGCCGACGGTGGCCGACGACCCGTCACCCGCCGACGTACCGGGCATCACGGACGTACCGGGCGTGACAGAGGCGTCAGGGGTGTCGGGGGTGACCGGCGTGGTCGGCGCGCCCGGCGACGTCGGCACGGCCGGGTGGGTCGCGTCGGTCGGGGCGGTCGGCACGGAGGGGCTCACCGGGGTGGTCGGCGAGACGGGAGCCGTCGGCGTGACGGGCCTGCCGGACGTCCCGGAAGTGGCCGGTGCGACGGGCGCGGTCGGCGTCGCGGCCGTCCCCGCGCTCGGCTTCGCGGTCGCGGAGGTGCCCGTCGAGGCCCCCGGCAGCCCCGCCGTCCTGTTCGACTCGACGACCGGCCCCGTGGGCGCCCTCGGGACGGAGGCCGGGCCGGGATTCACACCGGGGGCCGTGCCGTCGTTCGTCAGGCCGGCGATCGGCGCGCAGGTGGCCCATTCGGCGGAGCCCCTGGCGAGGGCCTTCTCGGCCACCGCGATCTGCTGGGCCCGGCTGGCCAGGTCGGCGCTGGGCGCGTACGCCAGGCCGCCGTGCCGCTCCCAGCTGTCCTGGGTGAACTGGAGCCCGCCGTACATGCCGTTGCCGAAGTTGGCGCTCCACTGGCCGCCTGACTCGCACTCGGCGACGCGGTCCCAGGTGGCGGCGTCGGCCGCGGAGGCGGAGCCCGTGGCGAGCAGCGGCAGCGCCATGGCGGAGCCGGTCACACCGGCTGCGACGACGAGGGCGGGGGCCTGACGGGGGCGACGGTGTCGTCCGTTCCCGGAACGCATAGGAGCGCCTTTCGCGTGACGGCTGAGAGTGCCGCGAACGTAGCGGTATTCGAACGCTCGTCACAAGTCGATGGCCCCGCGATCACGCGAAGATCACATTTCTGATACGCCGTCAGTGTGCTGGAGCGGTACGGACGGGGAGAACTCCACCGGAAGCGTGCGCAATCCGCGCATGATGAGCCCTCCGCGCCACCGGAGTTCGGCCGGGTCCGCGGCAAGTCGCAGGTCCGGAAGGCGCGTCAGGAGGGTCGCGAGAGCCGTCTGTCCCTCCAGGCGGGCGAGCGGCGCGCCGAGGCAGTAGTGGATGCCGTGCCCGTACCCGAGGTGCTGGTTGTCGCGCCGCGTGAGGTCCAGGCTGTCCGGCGCCGTGAACCGCTCCGGGTCCCGGTTCGCGGCGGCCAGCACGACCAGCACCGGGTCCCCCGCCGGGATCGTCTGCCCGCCGATGGTCAGCGGCTCCGTCGCGTACCGCCAGGTCGCCATCTCGACCGGCCCGTCGTACCGCAGCAGCTCCTCCACGCCCGTCCCCAGGAGTCCGGTCTCGCCCGCCGCGAGGGAGGCCTGGAGTCGTGCGCGCTGCTCGGGATGGCGCAGCAGTTGGTACACGCCGTTGCCGATGAGGTTGACGGTCGTCTCGAAGCCCGCGAAGAGAAGGATGAAGGCCATGGCGGCGGCCTCGTTCTCGGTGAGGTGCTCGCCGTGGTCGGACGCCCTGATGAGTCCCGAGATCAGGTCGTCGCCCGGTTCGAGCCGCTTGCGGTGGATCAGCTCCGCGAGATAGCCGCGCATCTTCTTCACCGACCGGGCGACCCCGCCCCGGGGTCCCCCGCCGTGCCGGATCATCATCCCGGCCCAGTCCCGGAAGTCGTCCTGGTCCTCCTCGGGCACGCCGAGCAGGTCACAGACGGCGTAGATCGGCAACGGGAAGGCGAACTCGTGGATGAGGTCCGCGCTGCCCCGCTCCACGAAGGAGTCGATGAGGCGATCGGTCAGCTCCTGCACGCGCGGGGTGAACTCGGCGACGCGGCGCGGGGTGAAGGCCTTCGACACGAGGCGCCGCAGCCGGGTGTGGTCGGGCGGGTCGATGTTGAGCAGATGGGTCATCAGCTCGGCCTTGCGTTCGCCCGGGATACCCGTCTTGCCCTTCGCGTGCGGGGACTCCGCGTGGTGCACCGGGTCCTTGGAGAGCCGTTGGTCGGCGAGGGCCTGCCGGGCGTCCGCGTACCGGGTCACGAGCCAGGCCTCGACCCCGCTCGGCAGCGTCGTCCGGTGTACGGGCGCGTGCTCCCGCAGCCAGGCGTAGGCGGGGTACGGATCGGCGGCGAACTCCCAGGTGAAGAGCTCGGGGACGGGGGTGCGGTCGGGCGAGGAGGCGGGGGCGGGGCCGGGGGTGGTGCTCACCCCCCGACGGTACAGGGCGGCCCCGGCGGTGAGGTGTGTGGAGATCCTGTGATCAAGAAGGGGGGCCGTGCCCTAGATTCGTGTCGGTGGATCCCCAGATGCTCAGAAGCACGTTCGCGGTCGTCGAGAGACGGGCCGAACACGCCGTCACCTTCTTCTACTCGCATCTCTTCTGGCACAACCCCGGCATGCGCGAGCTGTTCCCCGAGGACATGCGGCCCCAGCGGGACCGGCTCTTCGCCGCGCTCGCGCACGTGGTGTCCCACCTCGGGGAGCCGGGGCTCCCCGAGTACCTGGGGCGCCTGGGCCGCGACCACCGCAAGTTCCTCGCCTCCCCCGCGCTCTACGCCGCCGTCGGGTCGAGCCTGCTCGCCGCGTTCGCGCACGCCGCCGGATCCGCCTGGACCCCGGAGGCCGAGAAGGCCTGGGCAGAGGCGTACGAGCAGGTCGCCGATCTGATGCTGGCGGGTGCCGCAGAGGCGGTGGCGGCCGAGGAGCCGGCCTGGTGGGACGCGGACGTCGTCCGGCACGAGCGGTACGGCGAGGACCTGGCCGTCCTCACCCTGCGGCCCCGGCAGCCCCTGCCGTACCGCCCCGGCCAGTACGTCAGCGTCAGCTCGCTGCGCGTCCCGCGGGTCTGGCGCACCTACTCCCTCGCGGACGCGCCCCGCCCGGACGGCACGGTGGAGCTGCACGTGAGCCGGGTCCCGGGCGGCGCCATGAGCACGGTGCTCGTCGACCGGACAGGACCGGGCGAGACCCTGCGGCTCAGCGCCCCCGGCGGCGGCCTCACCGCGCGCACGGAGCCCGGCGGACTGCGTACCTATATATGCGGGGGCACGGGCTGGGCGCCGGTGCGGGCGCTGCTCGCCGAGGCGGCGGAGGCCGAGCCGGAACTGACGGGCCGGCTCTTCGTCGTGGCGCGGGCGAAGGAGTACCTGTACGGACGGCGGGACGCCGAGCGCCTGAAACGGCTGCTCCCCGGTCTCAGCGTCACCTACATCACCTCGGCGCCCGGCCACCCCAAGGACCAGGCGACCGAGCGGCTCCTCCAGTCACTGCAGGCCTGCGTCCACTGGGCCTCGCACGACGTCTACCTCGCCGGGCCGCCCGCCTTCCTCACGGAGGTCACGGAGGCGCTCGTGGAGCTCGGCACCGACCCGGCCCGCGTCCACCACGACGCCCTGCCGCCCGTGGACGGCTTCACCGTCCGCCCCAACTCCGCGGCCGAACGCCTCCTGGCCCCGCCGGCACCGCCCTGGCACGACCCGCAGTCCCGGGCGCCCAGGCCGTAGACCGAGGCGGGGGCCTCAGGTCCTGACGCCCTCCGTCGTACGGATGGCGTCCCGGTACGCCCGGGCCGCCGCGCGCAGGGCCGCCTCCGGGTCCACGCCCTCCCTCTCCGCCCGCGCGGCGAGGGCGAGCAGCTCGTACCCGATGCCCTCGCCCTTCGGCAGCGGCACGTCGAGCCCCGCCGTCCGCACCCGGCCCGCGAGCTTCGTCGCGAGCGCGAGTCCCGGCTGGCCGAGCGGCACCCCGTCGGTCACGGACTCCCGCTGCTTCTCGATCGCCTTGGTCCGCAGCCAGTGCGCGCGGACGTCCTCCGGCGTCTCGGCGGTCTCGTCGCCGAAGACGTGCGGGTGCCGGAGGATCAGTTTCTCGACGAGGGTCCCGGCGACGTCGTCCACGGAGAAGGGCTCCTCCGGGTCCTCCTCGGCGATCCGGGCGTGGAAGACGACCTGGAGGAGGACGTCCCCGAGCTCCTCGCGCAGTTCGCCCCGGTCACCGTCCTCGATCGCCTCGACGAGCTCGTACGCCTCCTCGATGGCGTACTTGGCGAGTCCCCGGTGGGTCTGCGTCGAGGTCCAGGGGCAGGTGCGCCGGATGCGGTCCATGATCTGCACGAGGTCCAGGAGCCGAGCGCCGGGGAGGTCGTACGAGCCTGGCAGCAGCTCCAGGTCGGGCATCGTGAGGCGGCCCGAGCCGGCGAGCCGGGCGAGACCGTCGGTCAGCGCCCGGTCACCCTCGCCGGAGGGGAGCAGCAGGACCGTGCGGCCGCCGGCGCAGGCCTCCACGAGTTCCTCCGCGGTGGGCGTCAGGTGCTCGACGGCGACCCCGGCCTCCCGCAGGTACGGCAGCTGGGGGTGGTGCTCGTCGGGGCAGAGCACCCGGTCCGCGCCGCGCAGCGCCTGCCAGGCGGGCCAGGACAGAAGTCCGGGCGCCACACGGTGGCTGGCGGTGAGCAGGACGATGCGGCCGGGGCTCTCAGATGTCACCCCACGAACCTACCCGCCCTCAGGCGCCGGCCGGGACGGCGCCGGGGTCCTGAGTGATCTTCCGCAGCCAGGGGGCCGTGGTGGAGGCGAGCCGGACCTGGGCGTCGTCCCAGGCGCCGTACCGCGGGTTGACGTCGATGGCGAGGGCCTTGGAGGCGGCGGAGAAGACGTCCGTCAGCTTCTTCTGGCCCTCGGGGGTGTCCGTGACGCCGAGTCTGGCCGCGATCTTGTTCATGAGGACGTTGCGGCGGACGACGTCGTCGATCTGGCCGGGGGCCACGCCCTGTTCCTGGAGGAGGACGGTGGCGAGCTGGTCCTCGCCGCCGCTCTCGCGGACGAAGGCGGTCCTGGTCTGCTGGAGTTCGGCGCGGGTGACGGTGACGCCGTTGTCCGCTGCGACCTTGTCGACGACCCGGTCGAAGATCATGACGTTGAGCTTGCGGCGGGGCAGGTCCCCGGTGGCCTGGACGAGCTGGGCGGCCTGCGGGGAACGTTCCTGCGCGGCGCGCACGTCCTTCACCTCGGTCTGGAGGCTGGAGACGTCGATCCGTTCACCGCCGACGACGGCCGCCGCTCCCGGGTGGGAGTCACTGCCACAGGCGGTGAGCAGTGGGGCCGCGGCGAGGAGCGCGGCGGAGACGGTGAGCGCAGTGCGGCGGTGCAAAGGAGCCTCCCGGGCTGGTCGTGCGTCAGTGGAACGACCTTGCGGTGATCGATGGTAGGGAGTCGCCGGGGCCGGAGCCACTACTTCGGTGCGACTGTTTCCCACAACGACTCACCCGTACGCCGGGTGTCGGCCCGCATCACGCCCGTCTCGGCCCCCTCCAGGCCCGCGCGTGTCCCCTCTCGGGCCCCTTCGTGCGTCTCCTGCACCAGGTAGTGGGGACGCCGCTTCACCTCGTAGTAGATGCGGCCCACGTACTCGCCGATCAGCCCGACCATCACCATCTGCACGCCGGCGAGGGCGGTGACGGCGACGAGGAGGGTGACGTAACCCGGGGTGTCGACGCCGTTGGCGAGGGCGTCGACGACGATCCAGGCCGCGTAGCCGAGGGCGACGAGGACGAGGACGAACCCGAGGTGGACGGCGGCCCGCAGCGGCTTGTTGTTGAAGGAGAGGAGGCCGTCGAGGCCGTAGTTGAGGAGCTTGCCGAAGGTCCACTTGGAGCGGCCCTGCTCGCGTACGGCGTTCTCGTAGGAGAACGTCGTGGTGCGGAAGCCGACCCAGGAGAAGAGGCCCTTGGAGAACCGGTTGTACTCGCCGAGGCCGAGGACGGCGTCGACGGTACGGCGGGACAGGAGCCGGAAGTCCCCCACGCCGTCGACCAGCTCGACGTCGACGAGCCGGTTGATCGCCCAGTAGTAGAGGCGGGCGGTGAGGGTGCGGGTGACGCGGTCGCCCTCGCGGGTGCGGCGCGCGACGACCTGGTCGTATCCCTCGGCGTGCAGCGCGACCATGCGGTGCACGAGCTCGGGCGGGTGCTGGAGGTCCGCGTCCATGATCACGACGGCGTCTCCCGCGGCGTCGCGGAGCCCGGCCAGCATCGCCGCCTCCTTGCCGAAGTTGCGGCTGAAGGAGACGTAGCGGACGTGACGGGGGTCGCGCGCGGCGAGCTCCTGGAGGAGGGGCAGGGTCCCGTCCCGGCTTCCGTCGTCCACGTAGACGATCTCGAACTCGCCGTCCAGCCGGGCGAGTTCGTCGGTCACGTGGTCATGGAAACGGGCGAGGACGTCCTCTTCGTTGAAGCACGGGACGACGATCGAGAGCAGCACGCGGACCACGACAACGGAGCACGGTGACCCGGCCGGTCCGCGTGGATGGCCTTGAGGCGACCATTGAATGAACGGGGTCGCCGTGTCCGGTTCCTCCCGCCCTGTCACTGGCATATTCGAGCCGTCATGCCGAACACCACGCGCTCACCCCTTCGCTCCGCCCTCCTCTCCGCCCTCCTCACGGTGATCGCCGTCTGCGGCGGGGACGCCGTCGCCCGGGTCTTCCCCTTCGGGCCGCGCCACCGGGCCGTCAACGACCTCGCGAACCAGTTCGTGCCGTTCCACGCGCACCTGTGGGACCTGCTGCGCGGCCGCGCCGACGGCGGGCTGCTCCTGGACTGGCGGGCGGGCTGGGGCACGAGCTTCCTCCCCGACTACGGCACCTATGTGTCGAGCCCGTTCGCCCCGCTGGTCGCGCTGTTCCCGCGCGGGGACATCGAGTACGCGGTGTACGCGGTCACCGTCCTGAAGACGGCGGTCGCCGCGGCGGCCATGACGCTCCTGCTGCGGCGGCTCGGGGGCCGTACGGGCCCGGCACCGTCGGCGGCGCGTCCCCTCGGCGCCGGCTCCTGGTGGTGGGCGGCGGTCCTGGGGGCGTCGTACGCGCTGTGCGGCTGGTCGCTCGCGGAGGGCACGTACAACCCGATGTGGCTGGACGGCCTGATCGCCTTCCCCCTGCTCTGCCTGGTCGGCGAGTGGGTACGGGAGGGCCGGCGGCCGCTCGCCGGCCCGCTGGTGGTCGCGGTGTGCTGGGCGGCGAACTTCTACACGGCGTACATGGCGACCCTGGGCGCGGCCCTGGTGCTCCTGGTCCGCCTGGCGACGACGGAGTCGTTCCGGTGGCGGACCGTGGGCCGGGCGGCGCTGACGACGGGCCTGGGGGTCGGTCTCGCGGCGCCCGTCCTCGTCCCCGTCCTCCTCGGCTCGCGCCACGCCCACCCGGGCCTCGTCCGGGAGTTCGACCCGGCGCCCGCGACGGACGTCCTGGCCCGGCTGCTCCCGGTGACGTACAGCTTCGCCACCCCCGCGGCCTTCGTCTGCACGGCGGTGCTGCTGCTCGCGGGGGCGCTGCTGTTCCGCCGGGACGTGCCGGGTCGGGAGCGCACGCTCTGGGCGGGGCTGCCCGTGGCGGTCCTGGCCTCGATGCAGTGGGGTCCGACGCATCTGCTGTGGCACGCGTTCGCCACGCCCAACGGCAGCCCGTACCGGCAGACCTTCGTCCTCTCCGGGGTCCTCGTCCTCGCCGCCTGGGCGGGCCTCACCCACGGACTGCCCGACCGCCGGTCCCTGCTCGGCGGCACGGCGGTCGTCCTGGCACTCACGGCGGGGGCGCTGCCCAGCCCCTTCCTCACCGGCTGGGCGCTGCTGCTCGCCTGCGGGGGTCTCGCGGCGGTGGCGGGTGCGCTGCTGCTCCCCGCGCGGGGGCGTCGCGGGATGCTCGCCGCGTTCCTGGTGATCGGGACCCTGCTCGGGCAGTCGGCGGCCACGACGGCGTACGCCGACCGGGAGCGGACGGCCCGCCTCGACGACTACCCGCCGTGGGGCCCGGAGCACGCGCGCCGGGCGGCGGCCCTCGCGGCGGCCGACGGCTGGCCCGCGTACCGCACGGACGCCGGGCTGCCCCGGGTCGCGGGCAACGATCCGCTGCTGCTCGGCGGGCAGGGCGCGGCGTACTACAGCAGTCACACCCCCGCGGTCCTGACGGAGACGCTGACCGCGCTCGGCGGCGGCTGGACCTCCCGGGGCCGGAACCTGCTGAGCCTGGACAACCCGGTGACGGACGCGCTGTTCGGGGTGGGGGCGCGGTGGCGGGACGGCGCGGTCGTGCGCACGGAGACGTACCTGCCCCTCGTGACGGTACGGCCGGCGGGCCCGGCCCCCGTCTACGGCCCCTCGCCCTTCCGGAACCAGGAACTCCTGCTGGGCGCGCGGGTGTACGGGGCTCCGCACGCGGGCGCGTGCCCGGTCGGCACCGAGGTCTTCCTGTGGGCCCCCGACGCGACGGGCCCGGCCCGCCTGGGCGACCGCGAGACCCGCCTGGCCGGGGGGCAGCCGAAACGGCGTGCGGCCCTGTCGTCCCTGGGCGTCCAGCGCGTACCCGGCCTGAAGCCGGTCCTGCCGGGCCCCGGCGGCGCACTCGGCTGCCTGGACCACGGACGGCTCCGGGCGGCGGTCACGGCCCTCCGCGCTAATGCGGCGACCTCGGTCCGGGTCACCTCCGACGGGATACGGGCCGACCTCCCGCCCGGCACGACGGGCACGGTCGTCGTGGCGGCCCCCCGGATCGCGGGCTGGACCTGCGACGGCGGCCCCACGGCGTCGTACGGGGGCCTCCTCGCCGTCCCGGTGGCGGGCGGGTCGTCGGTCACCTGCGCCTTCCGCCCCCCGGGGCTGGGGGCGGGGCTCACGGCGGGGGCGCTGGCGGCGCTGCTGCTCGCGGGGGTGGTCCGGTCAGCGAGCCGGATCAGCCGGCCGGGGCCCGCCTCTCCCAGCGGGTCTCGCCGTCCTCCACGAGGTCCGTCGGGGTGAGGCCGGCCGCGCCGGCGGCGGAGGCCGTGTGGTCCGGGTGGACATGGGCGACGACGGTCCGCACGCCCCGCCCCAGGAGCAGGCCGACGAGCCCCTCGGCCGCCTCCCGGGCGAACCCCCGGCCCTGCCAGGGCGTACCGATCACCCAGGCCACCTCGGCGGTCCGGCCGCCGTCGGTGACCGTCGCCTGCACGGTGCCGACGAGCCGGTCCTCCGGGCGGAGCCGCAGCACCCAGTTGAGCCAGACGACCGACGGGTCGGGCGAGCCGGCGACCAACCGCACGTAACGGGCACGCAGTTCGGCGGGACCGAGAGGGGCGCCGCCGATGAAGGAGTGCAGCGCCGGATCACCCAGCACCTCGGCCATCTCCTCGGCGTGCCGGACCGCGAGCGGTTCGAGAACGAGCCGGGCGGACCGTGCGGGCTGCGGCCGCTCCAGGGCAGTGACCGTGACCCTGGCGCTTTCGGCGGGGTCCCGGTGCTCGGGCGGCGCGGTGGGTGGGGCGGCGGGCGGCACGGTGAGTGGGGCGGCGGGCAGCGCGGCGGGCCGGGCGGCCACGGACGCGGCCGTCGCGGTCATGTTGCCGTCGGCGAGCCGGTGTACAACGCCGTCGGTGAGCACGATCTCGACCTCCTGGCCCCCGCCGGTCCGGGCCTCCTCGATCGCCGCGAACGGGACCTCGGTACGGGACCGCCGGTCCTCCAGCCTGAGGCCGTCCGCGTCGAGCGCGGTCTCGGCGCCGTCGTCGCCGACGAGTATCCGGGGTGAGGGCATGCCGGGAACCTACCGCGACGGGATCGCGGCCAGGCGGGCTCAGCGCCTGAACCGTCGGACCAGCAGCAGACCGGCCACCGTGCTCAGTACGGCGAGGGTGGCCGCCGCGTACGTCCGGGCGCTCGTGCCGCTCTCCGCGAGGCCGGGGGTCAGGGGCGGGGAGGCGGCCGGGTGCGGGGACGACGACGGTGCCGGGGTCCCGGGGCGCGTGGGGGTTGCAGTGGACGTCGGGGCCGGGGTGGGTGTCGGGGCCGGGCCGCCGGCGCAGGCCAGGTGCGCCGAGAACGGGGCGTGGTGGATCTCGCCCGCGTGCGCGGGGGCCCGTGAGGTGCGCTGGGCGCCGCCCCGGCCGGTCGCCGCGCGGGTGTCGAGGTCGTCGAGCGGGCCCGCCGTGAGGGAGCGGACGACGACGGCGCCCTCGATGGCGTCCGGGTCGCGGTCGGTGAGGTGGGCACGGGGGGCGTAGACGGTTCCCTCGACCGTGCCGCCCTCGGCGATCGTGAGGTGCGTGGCGTCCGCGAAGTTCCACAGGACGTACGGGGCGTCGGGACCGCTGACGCCGGCGAGTTCGGGGACATCCCAGGTGAGGACCGACCCGGTTCCGGTCGTATCGACGTCGATGACCAGCGGTCGGGTGGCGGTGGGGCGGTCGGGGAGGGTGAGTTCGGAGAGCCGGTTCAGCTGCTCACCGGTGAGGCGCAGGATGTTCGTCCGGTGGTCGTCGAGGGTGACGCGGCCGGGGTCGGCGAGCGCGACGGTGGGCGCGCAGGCGGCGAGCGCGTCGGCGCGGTCGCGGTAGGTGCCGAAGAGGGCGGCGAGGTCCAGGAGACCGGGAGCGGGGCCGACGGAGGCGGCGGGCTGCCGGGTGGTCAGTTCGATGCGGGGCGTCGCGTCGTGGCCGGCGGCGGCGGCGGTGACCCGGGTGTCGACGGGGACCCTACCGGCGCCCTTCGTGACGGTGTCGCTGCCAGTGAGGTCGCCGATCTTCACGTAACCGTCGGAGAGGACCTTCAGGACCCCGACCGAGCTGCTGGCACCGTACGCGATCCGGCCGCCGACAAGCAGGGCGGTGGGGCGGGCGTCGCCGGGGACGGTGAACGTCCCCGCGGTCCGGCGCGCGACGGTGAACCCGGGTCCGTAGGACAGGTCGCCGCCGACGGCGACGGGGCCCTCGGACTCCGTACCGCCGAGCAGGGTGTCCTTCTCGGTGACGACACCGAAGCCGTGGTTCCCGGCGACGGGGTTGCCCACGTCGACCATGGCGGCGGCGTGGGGTGCGGCCGCCCCGGCGGGGAGGGCGGCGAGCGCGCCGGCGGCGCACGCGGCGGCGCAGGCGGTGAACCGGAGGGGCCTGCTCGACTTCGTCATACGAGGAACATGCGTCCGTCCGGCCGCCGCCGGCGTCCGGACACGCCTGGGCGCCGGTCAGATGCCGTAACGAATCCACGCGTGGGAGCCGCGGGAGCGCTGGCCGCGGCGGCGTGCGCGAAGGGCCGGGCGGGTTCCTTCAGGCCGCAGTCGGGTGGTGTTCGAACCGTCGGGATGCGGGGCGGGTAGCCGTTCAGGCGGGGAGGCGGCTGAAATCCGGGGGCGGGTCGGCGTCAGCCGGGTAAGCCGCCGGAATCCGGGGAGGGCCGAGGTCAGCCGGGTAAGCCGCCCGGATCCGGGGGCCGAGGTCAGCCGGATCAGGGCGCTGTCAGCCAGGGCCGGCGCCGTGATCCGGTTCCGGCGGGCGGCTTCCTCGAAACTTTCCCGGTCCGGGTCGCAACCTCGGGCGGTGACGCACGTCTGGTGGGTTGAAGGCGCCCTTCAGACCGTGTCCGTCCCACTTCTCGGGAGAACCCCATGTCCAGCCACGCCAAGCGGAACTTCCGCCCCCGCCCCCGGATCCTGGGCGCCGTCGCCGGTGCCGCCCTGCTCCTCGGCGGCGGCCTCGCCGCGCAGGCCTTCGCCGACTCCGGAGCCCGGCCCGCGCCCGCCATGACGAAGGGCGACACGGCGGCGGACGCGGCCCCGGCCCCCGCGGCCCCGGCCCCCGCCGCCGCCCCGGCCGCCGCTCCCACCGCCGCCCCGGCCCCGGCCCCCGCTCCGAAGGTGGTCGAAGCGGGTAGGCCCACCGCCGCACCCGCCGCGCCGGCTCCCGCGCCCGCGCCCGCCGTGAAGCCCACCACCGCCCCCGCGGCCCCGGCCCCCGCCACCCCCGCGCCCGCGCCCGCCGAGGACGCGCCCCGGGTGATCGCGCCCGGAACCGGCGTCGGGAAGTAGCACAAGCAGCACGGAGCGGGCGGCCGGGCCGGACTTCCATGGCCGGCCCGGCTGCCCCTCCCGCGACGAGTGAGGACCTCGCAGTTGTCGTACGCCATACCCGCCACCGCACCGCCGACCTGGTGGTCCCGGCTGCTCGCCCGGCTGTCCTCCCGGACCGGGAACGCGCCGGCGCGGGAGCGTCACAGGCGGGCTCTCGGCGCGTTCCCCGACCACGGGCCGCCGCCCACGCTCACCGAGCTGTACCGGGCGCGCCGGCTCGACATGGTGCGGCTCGCGCTGTTCCTCGTCGACGACCTCCCCACCGCGGAGGACGTCGTCCAGGACGCGTTCGCCGCCGTGTGCCGGACGTACGGCACCTCCCTCCACGGGCTCCAGGACCCGGGCGCGTACCTGCACACCGCCGTGGTCAACGCCGCCCGCTCCGTACTGCGCAGGCGCCGGACCGCGCGCGCGTACACCCCGCCCCACCCGGGTGCCGGGGCCCCCGTCGACGAGGGGCTGCTGCTCGCCGAGGAGCACCGGCACGTCCTCGACGCGCTCGCGCAGCTGACCCGGCGCCAGCGCGAGGTGCTCGTGCTGCGCTACTGGTCGGAGCTGACCGAGGCGCAGATCGCGCAGACGCTCGGGCTGTCGCGCGGCACGGTGAAGTCCACCGCGAGCCGCGCCCTCGACGCCCTGGAGAAGAAGCTGGAGGCGGGCCGATGAGACCGCTGACACCGCAGGACGAGGACCACCGCTCCCCCGTCGAGGACCGGCTGCGCGCCGCGTTCGCCGCCCGCGCCGCCCTCGTCACGTACCGCGACCTGCGGCGCGACGAGCCCCCGCGGGGACGCGGCTGGGGGGTGCGCCGGGTGCGCGGGATCGCCGTCGCCGGTTTCGGCGCCGCTGTCGCCGTGGCGGCCGCGTACCTGCTCGCCGTGGCGCCGGGCGGTCAGGTCGCCCCCGCTCCGGTGCAACCCGCCCGCCCCCCGGGCATCGGCGTGCCGACGACACCGCCCACACCGCGCCCGGCCGCCCCGTCCACGCCGTCCGTGGCCGAGACCGGCGACGCCCCGGGGCCGGCGGGAGCGCCGCGGGAGGGGTGAGCGCACCGCGGCCAGGGGCAGGCGCACGCACGCACGCACGCACGAAGAAGGGCCGGAGCCCCCAGGGGTTCCGGCCCTTCTCGAAGTCGTGGCGCGACTACTTCGCGGGGACCGCTTCGAGGCAGAGGACGAACTTGTCCGAGTCCAGCTGCTGCGCGAGAGCCGTGACCTCCGGGCCGCACTTGTTCACGTCGAAGGTGTCGTCGATGACCTTGACGACCTTGTACAGGTCGGCCTTGCCGGAGGAGCAGTCCGTGGTGTCGACCTTGGGGTCGTTGTCGGGGCCCGTCACGGTGACGCACTCGCCGGCCTCGGCGTGCACGGGGGCCTCGCCGGTGAGGTGCGGGAGGCCGAACTTGACGGCCAGGGCGACGGCGATCGCGACGACGACTCCACCGACCTTCTTGAGGATGCGGCTGCCCTTCTTCGCGGGGGCGGCAGGCTGCTGCTCGGGTGCGGCGGGCTGCTCGGGGGCGGGGGGCGCGGAAGGCGTCGTCATGAGGTGTTCCTTGTGAGCGCGGACATGATCAGACGCGAACGCTACATGCACCAAAACAGGCAAAAAGGATCAAGAAGATCCGCTGGCTGATCAGTTGCCGAGTCGTGACTCTGCCGCCCCGTCAGGAACCTCGCCACAGCCGCCGTTGGTGCTCCAGCGCGCGCCGCAAGTCCACCGGAAGCGGGTGATACGGGCCGTACGCGCGCTCCGCGTCGAACAGCAACTGCTGGAGCTGGCCCTGGCCCGCCGTGTGCTCAGCTGTCGCCGCCAGGAGCAGCCCGATCCGCTGCCGGATGTCGAAGGCGCGGGCGAGATCCCGCTCGCAGTACGGCAGGACCGCGGAACCCGGCGAGCGCGGCGCCGGGCTCCCCGAGCTGCTCCGGGCACAGGGCCACGTCGTACCGGAACTGCAGGGCCCCCGGGTCCGCCGGACCGGCCTCCGCCTCCCGGTCCGCCGCGAGGCGGCGCAACTCCGGCAGGGCGCGCCGGTACTGACCGTCGTCCATCAGCGTCGACGCGTACTGCTTGCGCAGGATGCGGACGACCGGCGATCCCTCACCGTGCTCGGCCGAGGCGGCGGGCAGGATCCCCCCGAGGACGTCCACGGCCTGCGTCAACGAGCCCTCCTCCAGCAGCCGCTTGACCTCGTCCACGGCGGCGGCGACATCGGCCCTGGCCGCGGGGGGAGGAGTGGACGGAGGGGTGGGGGGAGGGGCGGGCTGAGGGATGGGCGGAGAGGTGGGATCCCTCACAGCGCCCCGGAAGGTGCCACAGCCATGTCTCAGCAGCAGCGCAACTGGTTCGCCCGCCACAAGGTCCTTACCGCCGCCGGCGCGGTCGTCACGGTCGTCGTGATCGGTGCGGCGGTCGGGCGGGGGTGGCGACGGCGAGTCGCCCGCCACCGGCGCCAAGCAGGAGCAGCCCGCCCAGCAGGGCGGCGACAGGAGGGCCCCGGAGTCGAAGGACTCGAAGGCGCCCGAAACCCCCGGGAGGAAGGCCGTCACGATCGACGGCGACGGCGACTTCGAGGTGGGCGCGGGCGTGAAGCCCGGCCTCTACCGCTCCACGGGCACCGTCTCGAAGAGGAGGAGAGCTTCAGCCCGAGGTGGTGGGTCAGTAGGGTCCCCTCGTGACCGGTCTTCCTCTCCGGTCTCGATGATCAAAAAGAAGCGCGCTCCACTGAAGCGGGGCGCGCTCTTGTACTGACCGCCTGCACCAGGGCCCTGTCTCGACTCGTCGGGGCGGGGCGCTCCCTCGCGCCTGCACCATCATTTAGCGTTCGACACACCAGCGAGGGCCCTCAGGAGGATGGACGATGGCGCTGACCTTGGAAGAAGCGATCAGTCAGCTGAGCGACAGAGCGTCGGCGAAACGCCGCTCGGCAGCGAAGCGACTGAGCAAACTGGCGAACGGAGCAGCGGGGCCTGCCCTGCTGCAAGCGCTCCAGCGCGAACTCGGCGACCGCCGCACCTGGGAGACCCAGTACGAAATGATCATGGCGCTCGGGGCGTGCGAATACCACCCCGCCACTGCGTTCCTGGCGGATCTGGCCCAGCAGCCGACCGAGGCCGATGCGCTGCTCCTGGCACTGGGCGACTCCATCGTGCGGTTGCGAAGCCCGGAAGAGGGTTTCACAGCCCCCCTGGAATGGTGTCTGGAGCACGGAGATCCGTCGCTGGTCGACGGAGCCCTTCGCGCCACCGCCGCGTTGCAGGCCGTCTTGGACCTCCGGACCTCTGACCGCGTCCTGGACTTCCTCGACCCACTGGATCCCTACGACGGACTCCGCTTCTGGGCCGCGACCGCGGCCGCGAGATGGCCCGGTGACCGCGTCCGCGTGTTCTTGGAGTCCTGCGCCGCAGGCCCCAGGGCGGACGTGGCCGACGCTGCGGCCACGTCCCTGGAAGATCGGCGTCAGGGCCGCGAGGAGCGGCCCTGACTTACCGTCACGTCCGACGTGTCACAAGTCAGGTGGTCTCTTTCCACCAGGCAAGAGGATTTCCCTGCTCGTCAAACACGTTTCCGTATTCCCATTCCACCCCCTCCTCGGGAAGCTCGTCCAGGAGCGACTCGATCGTCGGGAAACCAACCCGGACCGGAAAGGTCAGGACTACGAGCGACTCGAGTTCGCCGTCGACCCGTCCACCGATCCGTGCGGCCTTCTTCTTGAGGGATTCGACGACGTCGGCAGGAATTCCCTTGTAGAAGACCTGGACCACGACGTTGCCGCCTCGTTCGACCACCTTGGCGCTCTTGGTGTGCTCGTCGTAAGCGATCACGTCACCAGCCGCGATTCCCCTGACGAATCCAGGCGACAGACGGACCAGGTAGAGACCATCACTCAACGGGGTGACAGCCACCACTTCATCGGCGGTCGCCCCGCTTTGGGAACCTACTGTGAGACGAATCCCGGCGAAGCTGTTGCCGCTAGTCGAACCGTTTGTACCCGGCACCACAGCCTCCTCTCTCAACACACGACTTACCCTTGGAAGGAGCACCTCTGTTCTGGGCACTGCTATTGCACGCGGCGCCCTCGATGCATAGGTTCTCCGGTTCCAGGTTGCCACCCTTGCTCCTGGCCACGTTGACATGTCCGATCTGGACGTTGGCCGGGTTGGTGGTCGTCATTCCGCAACGCCAGCACTGCAGAACCCCGTCACCCTCTGCCTGAGCCTTGGCGACCATCGCGTCTCGGATCGAGCTAGGGACGTTCTTCTTCGCCGTCGCCCCGCCACGACTGGCGGCCATCTGCCTCGGCGAAGCGACCTCACCGTCTCGCAGCACGAAGAGCGGAAGCTGGCAGAACTCCGGGACGTCGTCGTTGTGGACCAGGACAGCGGCGGACCCCGCGAGCACGAAGTACGTGTGCAGACCCTCAACGCTGAGGTCGTACGTGACGCGCTGCGCCGTGTACGACTTGACCTCGACGATCGCCGTCAGCCCACCGTCGCCGTTCTGGACCTTCTGGCCGACCCGGAGGTCGCCCGCCTGGGTCCAGGAGTTCCGGGTGGCCTCGTAGAACTGGTGGTGCTTGGTGGTCTCGATCGTCTTGGGACCGGCCTTCGTGGCTACGACGACATCGACGTAGTTGCGGTCGGTCTTGGTGACGATCACCTCCTTGACCTCGTGGATCTCCTTCGTCTTCTTGCCGGGCTCGGCCGTCTGGACCTTGTCCCCGACCTTGACCTTGGAGATCTCCTTGGTCCTGCCATCCGCCAGCAGCACCGGCGTCTTGCCCGTGAAGCTGTGCGGGGTACCCCCGCGCGGCCTCGGACAGCCCGCGCCGGAACCACCGTCCGGCTCCGGAGACGATTTGGACTTCGGGCCGTTGCCCTTGCCCTTCGCGCCGAACGCGCCGCCCATGACGGCACCGACCGACGCCGCCTTCGCAGCTCCGGCGACCGAGCAGCCCTCCTCGCTGTTCACACAGGAGGTGCCGTACTCGACCGCGCCCGTAAGGGCTTCCTCGCCGGCGTTCTCCGCGACGTTCACGCCGGCCTTGCCGGCCGTACCGGAGAGCAGCCTGCCTGCGGCGCCCGCGGCGAGACGGCCGCCGACGCCACCGGCCGCACCCGTCACGGCGCCGATGGCGACCGCGCCGAGGAAGCCGCCGACCGACTTCGGACCGTCGCTCATCATGTAGCCGACGCCGTTGGCCGCGGCGCCCGCGAGGGCGGCACAGCCGATGGCGCCCACACCGGCCGTGATCGCGGTGCAGCCCGCGAAGACGGCGATGCCGACGGCAACGGAGGCGATGGTGGAGGCGTGCTGCTTGACGAAGTTGGCTGTGGCCTTCGCCGCCTTCTTGACGGCCCGGCCGACCTTCTTGGCTGCCTTGACCACCTTCTTGGCCACGTGTTTGACGGCCTTGGCGACCTTGCGTACAGCCTTCTTGACGTGTTTGACGACCTTGTGGGCGACACGTTTCACGCGTTTGTAGACGCGTTTGACGTATCTTTTCACCTTTTTGACGCTGTCGGAGACGTACCGGACGGCTTTCCGCACCGCCCTCTTGGCCCTCTTGACCGCCTTCTTGACCGCTCTCTTGACCTTCTTGGCAGCCTTCTTGACGACCTTGGCGACCTTCTTGACGACCCTCTTGGCCTTCTTGTAGACCGACTTGACGGTCTTCTTGACCTTCTTCTTGACCTTCTTGACGATCTTGTCGGCCCAGCCCGGCCAGTGACCGGTCGGGTCCATACCCGTCATGGGGTTGCCGTCCGCGTACGCGTACCGGTTCGCCGTGATCGAGGTCGGGATCCCGCTGAGGGTGGCCGTGTCACGGCTGTTGAACTGGCCGGTCTCCGGCGAGTACCAGCGCGCGGCCATGTTGACCTTGGCCGTCGACGGGTCGGTCCAGCCGGACTGGTAGCCCAGCGCACCGAGCATCATCGAGGACTGCACGACCTTGCCGAACGGCGAGTAGGTCGTGGAGCCGACCAGCGCCTCGCCCGTCGTGGTGAACTGCGCCACCACGTCGGTGTGCAGGTCCTTCAGGGCCAGCACGGCGGTGGATCCGGTCTTCACGCCGACGAGGTCACCACCGGCGTCACGGCTGTAGGACGTCACGCCGTCCGAGGCCACGTCGTTGCCGGCGCCGCTGTACTGGAAGGAGTAGACCGATGTGCCCGTGTCGTCCTTGGCGTTCAGGACCCGGTCGAGACCGTCGTAGGCGTAGGTGCGGTCGCCCTCCTGAATCACCCGGTTGAAGGCGTCCACCTTCATGGCCGTGACCCGGCTCGCCTCGTCCGTCACCGACGCCAGCGTGCCACGCGCGGTGTACGTGTAGGCGCTGTGGCCGTCTGAGGTCAGCCGGTTCCGGGCGTCGTAGGTGTAGGTGTCGCCGGCCACCCGGGTCCGGTTGCCGGACGCGTCGTAGCCGTAGACCTCGTTCGTCGTCCCGTTGTTCCAGGACGTGACGCGGTCGGCCCAGTCGTACGTGTACGTGTTGGCTGACGAACCGGCGAGCCCTGTTGTCGTCTTCGACGTCATGTTGTCGTTCGCGTCCCACCCGTAGGTGAAGGACGCGAGCGTCTTGCCGGTCGGCGAGGTCAGCGTGTCGCTGGTCGGGCGTTCGAGCTTGTCGTAGCCGAAGCTGCGCTTCGCCTTGCCCGTGCCGTAGTCGATCGTCGTCACGTTGCTGTTGACGTCATAGCCGTACGTCGCCGTCGAACCGGTGGCACCGTCGTTGACCGTCTTCAGTCGGCCGGCGGTGTCATAGCCGAACGTCGACGTTCCCGACGCGTCCGTGCGGGATGTCATCCCGCCGTCACCGTCGTACCCGAAGGACGAGGCGCCGGACGGGCCGTTCGCCGAGAGCAGCAGGCCCCGGTCGTCGTAGGTGAAGGTGTTCTTCTCCGTACCGAGTCCCGCGACCGCCGTGATCCGGTCGTCCGCGTCGTAGTCGTACGTGTGGTCGGCCGTGACGGCCTCCGCACCCGTACCCGACTGGCGGACCAGCCGGCTCTTCACGTCGTACTCGAAGGAGATCTTCACCCCGCCGGGGGAGAGGGACTCCTTGATCCGGCCCGCGCCGTCGTAGACCGCCGTGAAGGTCCGGTCCGCGAGGTTCGGGTGCGTCGGCGTCGACGGCTCGATCTGCGACTCGGGCAGACCCCAGGTGTTGTACGTCGTCAGGAACGGGTTGCCCCGCCCGTCGGTGAAGCGGGTCCGGTTGCCCGCCACGTCGTACCCGTAGGTCGTGGTGATCGACTCGGTCGCGGAGACCGGCTCGACGACCTTGGTGATCAGCCCCGAGACGTCGTACGAGAAGGTCTTCGTATGACCGCGGTGATCGGTCGCCGAGACCAGGTTGCCGGCCCGGTCGTAACCAGTGCTCGCCGTGCGCAGCACGGCACCGGTCTCGTCCAGGTCGTCCGTCTTCACCAGCTGACCGAAGCCGTCGTACGTGTTGCGAGTACCGGTGCCGTCGGGCTCGACGACCGTGAGCGGCTGCCCGTCCATGTCGTACGTGAAGCGCGAGACCTTGCCCGCACTGTCCGTGACCTCGGTGACCTCGCCCACCGCGTTGTACTTGTACGACTCGGAGACGCCGGTCGGCGAGACGACGCGCGAGAGCTCACCGCCCGGCGCGTTGTACTCGTTGATCGCCGTGTACGCCCGCTGGGTCGGCTGACGCACGATGTCCGTGCTGGTCAGCTCGCGGCCCAGGTAGTCGTACGTGCTCTCCTGGCGGGCGCCGTTCGGCCGGGTGGCCGACAGCTGGTCGCCGTTGGTGGAGTACGTGTACTTCGTCGTACCGCCGCCCGGCTCGGTGACCGAGGCCAGGTCGCCCAGCTGCGTGTACGAGTACGTGGTGCGGTTGCCCAGCGGGTCGACCTCGGCCGTGACCTGTCCGAGCTTGTTGTACTCGTTGTAGGACGTGGCCGTGATCGGGGTCGAGGCCCCCGGTGCCAGGTACTGCGGCGAGGTCGTCGAGGACTCCTGGCCCTCGGCGTCGTACGCCGTGGTCGATACGTTGCCCCTCGGGTCCGACGACTCCGTCGGCTCACCGAAGGTGTTGTACCCGGTCATGGTGACGGGGCGGACGGAGACCGGCGTCCCCCCGTTCTGCTCCGCCATCACCGCGGGTTCGGTGACCGACGTCTGCTGCCCGAGCTCGTCGTAGCCGTAGTCCGTGACGTTGCCCGCGGTGTCCGTCTGGGACACCGGCAGACCGCGCTGGTCCAGCTTCCACGTGGTCGTGCGGACCGTGCTGCCGGCGGCCGGCAGAGTGCCGCCCTTCAGGGCGGTGACCTGCGCCGGGGTCAGCGCCTCCGCGTAGACCTGGACGTCGTCCAAGCCGCCGAGGTGGTTCTCCGCGTAGGTGCCCTTGTACCAGCGGCGGCCCAGCTGGAGCGGCCCGGTGGCCTCCCAGGGGGTGGAGAAGGTCGCGGCGGTGCCGACCTCCGTGCCGTTCACGAACAGGCGCAGCTTCGCCGTCGCCTGGTCGTACACACCGGTCAGGTGCGTCCACGTGTTGACCGCGACCGCGGCCGTGCCCGACGACACGCGCACGATCGCGGGGTCGAAGGTGTCGGTCGCGTGCCGGTTGAAGGTCCAGCCGGACGCCGTCGAGTAGTAGAGCTGGAAGCCGGAGGCCTCCTTGCCGTCCTGCGCGACGAAGGTGCGGTTGGCCGCCGTGGAGGTCAGCTTGACCCAGGCGGAGACCGTGAAGCTGCCGCTCGTGTTCACGACCGGTCCCGTGCTCTGCGCCCACGAGTTGGCGTCGCCGTCGAAGGCGGCGCTGCCGCTCCGGTCGGTGTTCCAGTGCATGCCGGTGCCGTGGCTGCCGGTGTTGTTGGCGCCGGAGGAGTCCGCGAGGCCGAAGCCCGTGGTCTCGTCCAGCTTGTAGCGGGCCACCGGGGCCGTGGTGCCGTCGTGGACGGTGGTGCCGGTGATGTTGCCCAGGGAGTCGTACCGCGTGTCCGTGGTGGACACGTCACCCGTCGCCGGGTCGCGGTCCGTCTCGGTCACCACGTTGTCGTCGGGGTCGTAGGCGGTGTGCGAGGTCCTGGCGAGCCCGTTGGGGTCGAGGATCTCGGACACCGTGCGGTCGGCCGCGTCGACGGTGAAGGTGGTGCGGGTCTGCCCGTCGTTGGTGACCTGCTCGATCAGGTTGCCGGCGGCGTCGTAGGTGTTCGCCTGCTCCGTGAAGGACTTGCCGGTCTGCGGGTCCTTGCGGACCACGGTGGCCGACAGGCCGTCGTCGGTGTAGGTGTACGCCGTCACCCAGCCCATGGCGTCGGTGATCGACGCCAGGCGGCCCGCAGGGTCGTAGGCCCGGGACTCCTGGACCAGGGTCGTGGGCGGCGACGGGTTGTAGGGGTCGCCTGTGTAGTTCAGCAGGCTCGTGGTGAGCGGCCTCTGTTCGGCGTCGAAGGTGTAGGTGTTGACCGTGCCCGCGGGATCGGTCTCCTTCACCTTGTTGCCGTAGACGTCGTACTCGAACGACGTGGTGTCGCCGCCCGGGTCGGTCCTGGTCACCATCCGGTTGTACGCGTCGTACGTCATCGACGTCGTGCGCGCCGTGTCACCGCCGGTGAGGTCGACGACCGACTGGGACAGGATGTTGCCGTCCGCGTCGTAGGCCGTCGTCGTCTTCGCCTGGTGCACCGCGCCGGTGACCCGGTTGGTGACCTTCGGGTCGGTGTCGGTGACGACCTGGTCGTACTTGTCGTACGTCTGCGAGGACGTCAGTCCCGCAGGGTTGGCGTCGGAGATCTCGGTCTTGGTGATCTGCCGGCCGAGGTTGTCGTACGTGTACCGCACCTTGGCGCCGTTGGCGTCGGTGATCTGCGCGAGGTCACCGTTGGCGTAGTACGTGTACGACGTCTTCTTGCCGCCCGGGGTGGTCACCTGGGCGACGAGCCCCGCCGGGGCCTTCACCGGGTCGCCCTCCATCGCCGGGGTGGTGGCGGTGGTGTACGTGGTCGTCGCCGTGCGGCCCGCCGGGAATCCGGGGACCGGCGGGGTGGTGACCGCGGTCAGGTTGCCGGCCGTGTCGTAGGTGTAGGACGTCTTGTACGTGTCGTCCGTCGGGCCCGAGGAACGCCCGTCGCGCTCGGTGAGCACGAGGTCGTTGCGCAGGTCCATGGTCGGGAACGCGGTCGTGGCGTCCGGGAAGTACGTGTAGTACTCCGTCGAGCACTTGCCGGCGGCCGTGTTCTGGCAGGTGGTCTGGGAGACCGCGTTGCCGCGCACGTCGTGGCCGGTGATCGAGCGGTTGCCGTTGGCGTCCGTGATGGTGTGGAGGAAGCCGCCGGTGTCGTAGCCGTAGGTGGTCCGCTTGCCCTCGGTGTCGATCGACGCGAGCTGGCGGTTGCCCATCTCGGCGTCGTACACGTAGGTCAGCGTCTTGTTCGTCGGGTCGGTCAGCTTGACCGTCCGCACCGGGGCGACACCGGAGGACGCCTTGTAGGCGGACCAGTGGGTGGCGACGTCGGCGTCGGTGAGGCCCTTGGCGTGGACCGCGACCTCCGCGATGGAGCCGGTGAAGTAGCTGACGGCACCCGGCGAGCTGAACCAGTTGCTGCCGAATCCGGCGCCGACGAACGTACGCGACGTCGTCTGGTCGCTCGGGGCGCCGGTGCAGGTGCCCTGCTTGGCGCCGTCGAGGTACAGCGTCTGCGTGGTGCCGCTGGCCGACAGGACGGCGTGGTGCCACTTGTCGTCCGTGACCGTGCCCGTGGAGCCGAGGGTCGCCGCGCCGTTGCAGGTGGAGCTCCACCAGTGGCCGTGCAGCTTGTTGTCCGCGCCGACGTAGAGCAGGTTGCTCCAGCTGCCGGTGGGAGCGCCCGCGCTGTTCGGGGCGACGCTCTGGTCGCTCATGATCACGCCGGGTTCGGCCGTCTTGAACCACAGCTCGACCGAGCGGTCGGGCTTGGCGTGCAGCGGACCGTACGGGATCTCCAGGAAGGAGCTGGTGCCGTCGAAGGTCGCCGCCGACACGTCGTCCGCGCCGAAGGGGCCTTCGGCGCCCTGGGTGACGTTGTTGTACGTGCCGAAGCCGGTGTTGACCTGGTTGGCGGCCTGGGCCGCGGCCTGGGTGTCGTCCAGGCGCCAGTAGCCGGCCGGGGCGGTGCCCATCACCGCGGAGCGGTAGACCTGAGAGGAGCCGGTGATCGTGGCCGGGTTGAGCTTCCACGTACCGCCGTTGCCGTCGGTGGCCTGCTGGACCAGGTCGTCGGTGGTGCCGTAGACGACGGAGGCCTGGGTCTTGCCGCCCGGCGTGGTGATCTTCTGCAGCAGTCCGGCGGCCCGCTTCGCGGCCTGGTACTGCGTGGCGATCACGGACGCGGTGAGCGGCTCGGAGAAGACGGCCACCTCGGCCATCTGGCCCGCGAAGTGCCCGAGCTGGTCGTTCGGGTTCATCGACGGCCAGCCGTCGGTGTTCACGCCCGCGCCCAGGGTGATGTAGGGCTGCACCCAGTCGTTGATGGCGCCCGCGAGGGAGCCCTGGGAGACGCCGTCCAGGTACAGGGTCTGGCTGGTGGCCATGCCGGTGAGGACCGCGTTGTGCCACTGGCCGTCGGTGACGGTGGAGGTGGACGTGATCGTCGACATGCAGCCGGGCGACATGGCGAGGCAGCCGCGCAGCTTGCCGTCCATGCCGACGTAGACCGCGGGGGTGTTCTTGGTGGTGTTGGCGACCGGGTTGGGGTCGCTCAGCGGCTTGTCACCGTAGTAGAAGAGGACACCGCCGGCCTGCGTGGTCTTGAACCAGAGCGAGACCGAGGTGTACGAGGGCGTCGCGCCGGGGGCGCTCGGCATCTCGACGTACGAGGTGGTGCCGTTGAACGTGGCCGTCTTCTGGGTGGAGCCGGCGAGCACCGGGGAGCTGCCCAGGGTCACGTTCTTGTACGTGGCGTTGTACTGGCCCTGGTTGGCGTCGATGGTGTCGGCCGCGAGCGTGCCGGAGGTCTCGCCGAGGCGCCAGTAGGCGAACGGGTCGGCGTCCAGGACGGTGGTGCGGTAGTGGTTGCCGGTGGCGTAGGTGTACGTCGTGCACTTGGTCCAGTCGGCGGGCGGGCACACCTTGGTGAGCTGGTCACCGGTGTAGCCGTACTGCCAGGTCTGGGCCGTGGTGGCGTCGCCCGCCGTCGCCGGGTCGGTGAACACCGTCTCCACGTGCGGCACGGTGGCGCCGGCCGGGGTGAACCAGGTGAGGCCGAGCGACCGCTTCGACGTGTCGTTGGTGATCTTCGTCAGGCGCTTGTTCGTGTCGTACGTGAACGTCTCGGTGCGACCGGCGAAGTCCTTGATCGCCTTGATCGCGTACGTTCCGGCCTTCGCGGTCGCCTGGGTGAGGGCGTACTCCGTGAAGTCCTTGTCCGTCAGCGTGAAGCCGACCGCCGGGGAGACGGCGGGTGCCAGCCGGGCGTAACGGCCGAGCGGGGGCACGAACGTGCCGTCGGTGTTGCGGCCGAAGGCGACCTGCTCACCGCCGGGGTAGGTGATCACCACGCTGGTGACCGTGCCCGCGCCGTCCTTGACCTCGGTGGCCTTCATGTCGGCGATCGTCGACCAGCCCGCGCCGAAGGCGCCGTCGATCCGCGGGTCGAGGCTGTTGTACGAGCGGTCGATCTCCAGGGACGGGCCGATGACGGGGACGTCGGCGTCGGTGTCCTCGGTCGTGTAGTTGCCGTCCGACGGGTCGAACTCGTGGCCGTCGGTGTTCTGCGCGAGGCCCGAGGTGACCGGCGGCTGCGGCACCGTGGTCGTGAAGCGGCTGGAGTGGACGATCTCCGTCGTGCCGTCGCTGACGCCGACGAGCCAGTCGTAGTTCTTCGACCACTTGAGCTTGCCGGCCGGGATCTTCCAGTTGCTCTTGGTCTGGGCGGCGGAGCCGACCACGAAGGCGTTGGTCTCGCCGTCGTAGACCTCGAAGGTGTACGACAGCGGGCTCGGGCCCTTGTCGGCGTCGCTCGCGTAGACGAGCAGCTCCGGCTGGAGGGAATTGGCCTGGAAGTTCTCCGGCGGGTACGAGGCGTTGACCTGCGGCGCGGTGTTGGCCGTGTACGTCAGGTCGAGGGCCGGGCGGAAGCCGGCGGTCGCCGAGTTGTCGGAGTGGAACTTCTTCCAGTGCAGCATGTCGTTGGTCGGCGCGGTCAGCGCCAGACCGTGGTTCGCGGCACCGCCGGCGACCTGGTTGAACCAGGTCGTGTTCAGGGCCACCGGCATCTTCACGCCGACGCTCGCCGAGTTCGCGGTGTTGGAGCAGGAGGCTCCGGGCGCGGGCGTCGCCGAGCCCATGGCCGCGCCGAAGGCGGGCCCGGGGTAGCTGGTGACCCCGGACGGGGTCCAGGCCTGGGTGACGGGGTGCACCGAGAACGACTGGGCGGCGCAGGTCGAGGACCAGAGGGCGTAGACGTTCAGGGTGGCGGCGGTGACCCGCTTCCCCGCGAGCGTCGTGCCGAGCGACGAGAACTGCAGGAACGAGTTCGTCTTGTTGGTGCCCGAGTCGTACGAGCCGACCTTGATCTGCGTCTCGGTGGAGTGGTCACCGCCGATGGTGTTCTGCGTGTACGTGGAGTTCGACGCGGTCACCGTCGGGTCGACGGTCACCGGGTAGACGCGGGCCGGGTCGTCGAGCCACGCGCGGTCCGCGGTCATCCGCAGCGCCTGCTCACCGTCGACGGTGACCAGGTCGTAGGTCACGGCCCGCGACTGGGCGGGGTCGCCCGAGCGCGGGTCGATCTTGGAGTCCTCCATGAACGCGTGCGGGATGGTCGCGACGACCTTGCCGTTCGCGTCGGTGAACTCCACGTCGCCGTCGGCGGCTATCCGGGGCGTGAGGCCCTTCACCGCGAGCGGGAACGTCCAGGAGTTAGCCGCCTGCGGCGAGCGCAGGACGATGTTCTCCTTGAAGCCCTCCGCCAGCGGCACGAGCTGCACGTCGGTCTCGGGCAGGACGCCCGGGTAGGTGACGGTGCCGTTGGCCGCGACGGTGGGCTCGGACTTCGCGGCGTCCTTCAGCGCGTACGCCAGCGAGCGGCCCGCGCCGAAGTCGACGGAGGCGAGCTGCTCGTCGGCGGCGTCCGGCGCGAACTCCACGTCGAGCGAGTTCGCGCGCTGCTGGAGCCGGCCGTCGGTGTCCTCGGTCAGCCGGGTGTCGATCGGCTTCCACGAGCCGTCGGCGCCCTTGAAGTTGGTGCGGCCGGCGAAGTGGCGCACGGTGGTGGAGCCGTCGGCGTTGACGTAGAAGTCCGAGGTCGCCGTCGACCTGTTCGCGTCCCGCTTGCTGGTGCGGGCGTCGAAGCTCTTGGCGTCGCCCCGGGCGACGCCGGTCTTCGACGTGCCGGGACGGTCGGTCTCCCGCTCGAACGGGTCGAGTTCACCCTTGCCCTTGCCCGGCTTGCGCCCGGCCTCGCCTTCGAGGCTCGTGGCGTCGGCGGAGGCGTGGTGGCTCTTGCCACGGGCCGTGCCGCCCTGCTGGTCGGGGGTGTCGAGCGGGTTCTCGTGGAGCCACTTCCAGAGGCCCGAGAGGGACATCTGGGGCATGCGCACCGGTTCGAGCGTGACGCCCGCGGCGACCGCCGATTCGGTGGTGAGCATGAGGAAGAAGGAGATGAGTACGGAAAGAGCCGTAGCCCTCAGCCTGCGTCTGCCGGTGCGACCCGGTGGGAACAGGCGAGGGCTACGGACCCGGCGTATACGCATGGGCCAGCCTTTACTAACGCGATGCTTACAAAGCTTCGCGAGCCTGCCCGATGACGGATCACCAGTTCGCACCAGGGTAGGGGTTTTTACCTTCCCTTTGCCCGGGGGAGGGAACTCTTCCGGAATGTCCCCGCCCCGGGCTACTCCCGGGGGCCGGAGCCGTCAGCCCTTGTCGGCCAGCCGCCTCAACGTCGCCGTGATGTCGCCCTTCAGCGACAAGCCGGGCGCCACCCGCACAAGGTTGTCGTGGGCGGCGCCGCCCTCCTGGGCGACCGTCACGAACCGGATCTCCGGGTTCTTCGCCACCGCGGCCTCGGCGGCCGCCACCTGCGGGGCGCCCGAGGCGACGACGATCTCGCAGTTCCGCTGCACCAGGCCGTTGAGGAACGGGCGGGCGTTCGCCACCGACTGCTCCCCCATCACGGGCACGAACGTCACCCGGATGCGGCCGTCCGAGCCCGCCGTCTGCATGCCCTCCCACACCGGGGCCGCCGGCGCGCCCGACACGATGCCCCGCTCGTCGGTGAGCAGACAGGCGTCGTAGTCCTTGTAGGCGCGGGCGCGAGGGTCGGGCGGGGTGCCCCCGTTCTCCGACGCGGCGAACATCCGGGCCCCCAGGAGCCCGAGGACCAGGACCAGGACGGACCCCAGGGCCCAGCCGATCCGGCCGCGCAGCGCCCCCGCCGTGGTGGCGAGCAGCCCGGAGACCCGGACCCCGGACTCCGCCGCGTCCTTCCTGGCCGCCTGCCGCTCCGTCTCGCGCCAGGCACGACGGGTCTTCATCGGCCGGTCTCCCTGGCGAAGAGGCAGTGCGCCGCCGCGCCGACGGTGGAGGTCGCGAGCAGCACCAGGTCGAGGAGGTACGGGAGGCCGTGCGTCTCCTCGGGGGTCAGCGCGATCTGGAAGCACCAGCCGACCGAGACCGCGGTGAACAGCAGCGCAGCCAGCCAGTCCCCGCGCGTCCCCCGGCGCAGGGCGAGCGTGAGCGACGGAACGAATCCGAGGACGCCGAGGCTCAGCGGCGGTACGAGCGCGAGGCCCGCCCGGGCCCACCGGCCCGGCAGCTCCTCGGTACGCGGGGGCTCCGCGCCCTCGGGGTGCGGGAGTTCCGCGCCCTTCTCCCAGTGGACGGCCTCGTTCACGATCGTGGGACCTCTCGCGGATGCGCGCGCCGGGGCGCACGGGTGTACGGCAGGGGACGCCGTACGGTACATCCCCCGCCGGGAAGGTCACCCTCCGGGCCCCGGGTGGCCCCGGCTCAGGCGGTGACGCGGTGCCGGACCCACACATTGGGCTCGACGTAGACCGCGTAGCCGCGCGAGGCCTCGCAGTGGACGGGGACGAGAGCGCCGTCGACCTCGACGGGACCGTCGGTGTCGAACGGGAGGCCGGTCCACTTCCGCCACTGCTCGACGGATCCGGAGACGGTCATGGAGGCCGGGGCCACCGCCTCGATCGCGCCGCCGGCCCGCACATGGACACGGAGCCAGGGGTCCTGCGGCAGTCCGTCGGCCTCGCGGGTGCGGAAGGCGTACTCGTGGATGGAGGCGCCGACCTCCAGGTGCTTGCCGTTGGGTCGGACGGGGGCGACGAGGTCGGAGAAGCCGCGCGCGGCGACGTTGGCCCGCATGGCGGCCAGCATCCGGTGCGAGACGCCCTTGCCGAGGGCGCTGGTGTCGACCGTGATCTCGATGGCGCTGACGGTGTCGGCCTCCCGGCCGTGCTTCAGGTCGGAGAACGCCCAGAGCAGCACCTCGTCCCAGCCCCGGGCGGGCAGCTCGCGGCGGCCGTCCAGGTCGAGACGGAAGGGGACGCTGAACCCCCGGGCGACGACCTTGCCGTCGGCGTCGGTGGCGATGAGGACGTACTCCGGCAGCTCACGCACGATCCGGCCGATGTTCGCCCAGCCCACCGGGTCGTACATCATGAACTCGGGCCAGAGGTCGAGCATGTCCCACATCGGCCCTTCCAGCTCGGGGCGTTGGGCGAGGGTCGATATGTCGAGGTCCATGGGGGCAGGGTAAAGATCGTCCCCGCGCCGCCCAAACGGTTTTCCGCCACGGGGGCCTCTCCCGCGGGAGTTCCTGCCGCACGGGCCGCCATGCCAGGAGCTTCTGCTGCGCGAGCCGTCATGCCAGGAGTTCACGCCGCGCGGGCCGCCGTGCCAGGAGCATCCGCCGCGCGCTACTACGCCAGGACTCCTCCCGTGCGAGCCGTCACGCCAGGACCTCCTCCCGCGCGGGCCCCCGCGCCAGGAGCATCCGCCCGCGCACGCCCCTCCGGCCGGTGCCTCTGCGACGCGCGCGCCCCGTTACGGGAGCTTCTGCTGCGGGCAGGTCCGCAGGACCCGCTTCATCGCGTCCCGCTCGCCGGCCGTGACCCACACCCCGTACTTCTTCTTCACCGCGACCTGCCGGGCGACGTACGCGCAGCGGTACGCCTTGTTCGGCGGCAGCCAGGTCGCCGCGTCGGCGTCGGACTTGCGGCGGTTGGTGACCGCGTCGACGGCGAGCAGGTTGAGGGGGTCGTTGGCGAAGCGGCGCCGGGTCCCGTCGTCCCACTTGCCCGCGCCCTTCTGCCAGGCGTCGGAGAGGGCGACGACGTGGTCGATGTCGACCTTGCTGCGGCCGCGGACGTAGGTGACGTCGGTGCCGGTGTACGGGTCGTCGGTGAGGGTGCCGGAGGCGACCTTGCAGCGGCCGTCGGTGAAGCGGACGCCGGTGAGGTCGCGCTTGAGTATGTCGTCGCGGGTGCCGCATCCGTTGCCGTCGACGTCCGCCCAGGCGCGGCCGAACTTCTCCCGCTCGTACCCGGTCTTCGGGGCGCGGCCCTTGACGGTGAGGCTGTCCACGGCGGCGAGGGCGGTGCCCCGCGCGGCGGGTTTCCCGGCGCCGCCGCCTTCGGCTCCCGGGATGTCGGCCCCCGGTGAGCAGGCGGTGGTGAGGAGCGCGGCGGCGGCGAGCGCGGAGGCGGTGAGGGTCCTTCGATACGTCAGCACCCTGAAAGGCTAAGTCGCGTGGGCGCGCTCTCCCTCGTCCCTCCCGCGAACCCTCACACCTTGCCGATGCCGAGGGTGTTCTCGGCGGGCAGCAGGCCGGAGCCGATCGCGGCGAGCCAGGGGGCGCCGAGCAGGTCGGCGAGGCGCGTGGTGCCGGCCGGGCCGAGGGCGGTCCAGGGGGCGGCGGCCCCTTCGTCCGTACGCCGTTCGATGTCCGCGCGCAGGGCCCGGCCGGTCTCCGTGGCCGTGCCGTCCGGGTGCAGGAGTCCCCGGGCTGCCAGTCGGTCGCGGGCGGCGGACCACTGGGCCGGGGTCCAGCCACGGCTCTCGAAGACGGGCTCGGGGGCGGCGCCGATCGCGGCGAAGGAGACGAGTGTCTCGACCGGGTCGAGGCCGGCGGCGGTCAGGGCGGCGAGGTGTCCGTCGCCGCGGTGTTCGCGCAGGATCGTCGCGGCCTGCCAGAGCGCGAGGTGGGGGGCCTTGGGCCAGGGCAGTGCGGCGTTGGCCGCGGCGAGCGGGCGGTCCGCCGGGCAGGGGCGTACGGCGGCTTCGGCGGCGCGCCGGGCGAGGGCGGCGGCCTCGGCGAGGGCGGGTCCCTCGACGGCGTCGCCGCCCAGGACGGTCCGGTAGGTGCGGTCGACGGCCCGGAGCCGGGCGGCGAGGACGTCGGCCGGGTCGGCGGTGACCCAGACGGCGGGGACGTACTGGGCGACCATGGCGGGGCTGAAGCTGTGGAAGGCGGAGGTCACCCGGTCGTGGCCGGCGGCGCCGAGGGGCGCGGCGCGCCAGGCGAAGTAGGAGGGCCAGCGTTCGCCGGTGTCGTAGCCGAGGGCGGCGGCCTCGTCGAGGGCCTCGGGGGCGTAGTAGAGCAGGGCGTGCAGGGGTTCGAGCAGGTGCCACATCTGACGTACGCGTCCGGATTCCACGACGTGCTCCCTTCACCGCATCTTGTCACTGACAAGATAGTGCTCCTCCGGCTCTGAACTTGTCAATGACTAGATGGGGGTTACGCTGCTGCCATGACGATCCGGAGCACCTACCACCACGGCGACCTGCGACAGGCCGTCCTCACCGCCGCCCTCGACGTCATCACCGCCGAGGGACCCGCGGCCCTGAGCCTGCGCGACCTCGCACGCCGCGCGGGCGTCTCCCACGCCGCGCCCGCCCACCACTTCAAGGACCGCACCGGACTCCTCACCGCCCTCGCCACCCAGGGCTACGGCCTCCTCGCCGACGCCCTCGCCGCCGCGCCCGACCTGCGGGAACGCGGAGTGCGGTACGTGCGCTTCGCGGTCGAGCACCCCGCCCACTTCCAGGTCATGTTCCAGCCGGAACTGCTGCGCACCGACGACCCGGACCTCCTCGCCGCCAAGGAACGCGCGTCGGCGGGCCTCCGCACGGGCGTCGCGGAGCTCCGGGACGTCCCCGACGCCCGCACGGCGGGCATCGCCGCCTGGTCCCTCGCCCACGGCTTCGCGACCCTGCTCCTCACCCACAACGTGCGGGACGCGCTGGGCGACCGGGACCCCGAGGAGTACTTCCGCACCCTCACGGGACTGCTCTTCACTGGCCGACTCCCGCCGGGAGAAGGGGAATAGGCGGCGTCAGCCTGGATCCGCACGTCCGGCGCGTACGACGCGGTCGACGACTTCGACCGTGCGGTCGCGGACCCGGACCGCATCCTCCCGGCGTACGGCTCGGGCGACGGCCTCCACCCGAACGACGCGGGCTACACGGCGATGGCCGAGGCACTGGACCTTGACGAGCTCTGACAGCGGCGTGCCCCGGACGGTCTCCCCCGACCGGCCGGGGCACGGCGTCACGACGCGAGGATCACGAGCCGGGAGTCACGACCCGAGGATCGTCGTCAGGAACTCCCCCGTCCACGCCAGGAGTTCACGGCCCACCACCGGCTTGCCGCCGATCTTGCCCGTCGTCGGGCGCGGGACCAGGATCTGGTGGACGGCCGGCTTGATCACCGTGCGCGGGTGCAGCCGCTTCAGGCGCAGCTCCTGCGACTCACGCAGCTCCACCGGCGCGAAGCGGATGTTGGGGCCCTGGAGGACGATCTCGCCCACCCCGCACGCGCGGGCCAGCATCCGCAGGCCCGCCACCAGGAGGAGGTTCTCGACGGGCTCGGGAAGCTTGCCGTAACGGTCGGTGAGCTCCTCCCGTACGGCCCTGATGTCCTCCTCCGAGTTCGCCGAGGCGATCGAGCGGTACGCCTGGAGCCGCAGCCGCTCCCCCGGCGCGTACTCGTGCGGCATGTGGGCGTCGACCGGAAGCTCGATCTTGACCTCCAGCGGTGCCTCCTCCTCCGCGCCGCCCTCCATCTGCGCCCGGTAGTCCGCGACCGCCTCGCCGACCATCCGTACGTACAGGTCGAAGCCGACACCCGCGATGTGACCCGACTGCTCGCCGCCGAGCAGGTTGCCCGCGCCGCGGATCTCCAGGTCCTTCATCGCCACGTACATGCCGGCGCCCATCTCCGTGTGCTGGGCGATCGTCGCGAGCCGCTCGTGCGCGGTCTCCGTCAGCGGCTTCTCCGGCGGGTACAGGAAGTAGGCGTAGCCCCGCTCGCGGCCGCGGCCGACCCGGCCGCGCAGCTGGTGGAGCTGCGACAGACCGAAGTTGTCGCCGCGCTCCACGATCAGGGTGTTGGCGTTGGAGATGTCGATGCCGGACTCCACGATCGTCGTGGAGACGAGGACGTCGAACTTCTTCTCCCAGAAGTCGACGACGACCTGTTCGAGGGCGCTCTCGCCCATCTGACCGTGCGCGGTCGCGATCCGCGCCTCGGGGACGATCTCCCGGAGGCGGGCGGCCGCGCGGTCGATCGAGTCGACCCGGTTGTGGATGTAGAAGACCTGCCCCTCGCGCAGGAGTTCACGCCGGACCGCGGCGCCGATCTGCTTCTCCTCGTACGGGCCGACGAAGGTGAGGACCGGGTGCCGCTCCTCCGGCGGGGTGGTGATCGTCGACATCTCGCGGATGCCGGTGACCGCCATCTCGAGCGTACGGGGGATGGGCGTGGCCGACATGGTGAGGACGTCGACGTTGGCACGGAGCTTCTTCAGCTGCTCCTTGTGCTCGACGCCGAACCGCTGCTCCTCGTCGACGATGACCAGGCCCAGGTCCTTGAACCTCGTCTCCGAGGAGAAGAGGCGGTGGGTGCCGATGACGATGTCGACCGAGCCGTCCCGCAGCCCCTCCAGAGTCGCCTTCGACTCGGTCTCCGACTGGAAACGGGACAGCGCCCGCACCTTCACCGGGAACTGCGAGTAGCGCTCGCTGAACGTGCCGAAGTGCTGCTGCACGAGCAGCGTCGTCGGGACGAGGACCGCGACCTGCTTGCCGTCCTGGACCGCCTTGAAGGCCGCCCTCACCGCGATCTCCGTCTTGCCGTAACCGACGTCACCGCAGATCAGCCGGTCCATGGGGACCGTCTTCTCCATGTCCTCCTTCACCTCGGCGATGGTGGACAGCTGGTCCGGCGTCTCCACGTACGGGAACGCGTCCTCCAGCTCCCGCTGCCACGGCGTGTCCGGGCCGAAGGCGTGACCGGGCGCCGCCATCCGCGCCGAGTACAGCTTGATCAGGTCGGCCGCGATCTCCTTGACGGCCTTCTTCGCGCGGGCCTTCGTCTTCGTCCAGTCCGCGCCGCCGAGCCGGTGCAGGGTCGGCGCCTCGCCGCCCACGTACTTGGTGACCTGCTCCAGCTGGTCGGTCGGGATGTACAGCCGGTCACCGGGCTGGCCGCGCTTCGCGGGCGCGTACTCGACGAGGAGGTACTCGCGGGTCGCGCCCTGCACGGTCCGCTGGACCATCTCCACGTACCGGCCGACACCGTGCTGCTCGTGCACGATGTAGTCGCCGACCTCCAGGGTCAGCGGGTCGATCGTCTTCCGGCGCTTCGCCGGCATCCGCTGGCCGTCCTTGCCGGCCGCCTTCTGACCGGACAGGTCGGTCTCGGTGAGCACGGCGAGCCTGAGCCCCGCGTCGACGAAGCCGTAGTCGATGGAGCCGCAGGCCACATGGACGACCGAGGGCGCGATCTCGGTGAGGTCGGAGTCGAGCCGGGCCGCGATGCCCTCGCCGCCGAGGACCTCGACCGTGCGCGCCGCCGGGCCGTGGGCCTCCGTCACGTACACCGTGCGCCAGCCGTCGGCCAGCCACCCCTTGGTGTCGGCGAGCGCGCGGGCGGTGTCGCCGCGGTACGACTCGGGGGCGCGCATGCCGAGGGTGAGGACGTCCCCCTCGACGGTTTCGTCCGCCGCGAACGGCGACACCGACCACCACGCCATGCCCAGCTCGCGCGCCCGGTCCCGGACGTCCGCGATCCCCCACAGGGAGGCCGCGCCGACGTCGATCGGGGCCTCGCCGCCGCCGGCGGTCGCCGCCCACGAGGCCTGGAGGAACTCCTGGCTCGTGGCGACGAGGTCCGAGGCCCGGGTCCGCACCCGCTCCGGGTCGCAGACGACGGCCATGGACCCCTCGGGCAGCACGTCGAGCAGCAGCTCCATGTCGTCGACGAGGACGGGGGCGAGGGATTCCATGCCCTCCACCGCGATGCCCTCGGCGATCTTGTTGAGCAGTTCGCCCAGTTCGGGGTGCTCCTCGGCGAGCACCCGCGCCCGCTCCCGTACGTCCGCCGTGAGGAGCAGTTCGCGGCAGGGCGGCGCCCACAGCCCGTGCTCGGCCACTTCCAGGGACCGCTGGTCGGCGACCTTGAAGTAGCGGATCTCCTCGACGTCGTCGCCCCAGAACTCGATCCGGAGGGGGTGCTCCTCGGTCGGCGGGAAGACGTCCAGGATGCCGCCGCGCACGGCGAACTCGCCGCGCTTCTCGACCAGCTCCACCCGTGAGTACGCGGCGGCCGCCAGGCCCTCCACGATCTCGTTCAGGTCCGCCGTCTGTCCGCTGCGCAGGCTCACGGGCTCCAGGTCGCCGAGGCCTTTGACCTGCGGCTGGAGCACGGAGCGGATGGGCGCGACGACCACGCTGACGGGTCCCGCGGCCGGGTCGTCGTCGCGGGGGTGGGCCAGTCGGCGCAGGACGGCGAGGCGGCGGCCGACGGTGTCGGAGCGGGGCGAGAGGCGCTCGTGCGGCAGGGTCTCCCAGGAGGGGTACTCGACGACCGTGTCCGGGTCGAGGAGCGACCGCAGTGCGGCGGCGAGGTCCTCGGCCTCCCGCCCGGTCGCGGTCACCGCGAGGACGGGCCGCCCCGAGTCCCGGGCGAGCGCGGCGACGGCGAAGGGCCGGGCGGCGGCGGGCCCGACCAGGTCCAGGTGCGGACGGTTCCCGTCGGCGGCGGCCTTCACCGCCTCCGCGAGGGCGGCGTCTTTGACGACTACATCGAGCAGGCCGTGCAGGCTCATGGAGCTTCCATCCCGGGTTCGGACGACGGGGGCGGGCAACGCGAACAGCCCGACACGTGACACGGGCCGGGTTGCTCCCGGACGCGTACGGCCCGGCGAGCCCCCAGCCTACGACGAGCCACTGTCACTCGCGCGAAGGACGTGGGCCACTCGGGAGGGTGAAGCGGCTGGTACCCGGACCGCTCGTACGACTAACCTTAGTCTTGCGCTTAGTCCACCTTGCTCCGCCCAGCTGTGAAGAGGCCGCGATGGAAGCAGCCCGGCAGTACAACGTCCACGAGGCGAAGACCCACTTCTCCAAGATCCTGGAGGCGGTCGCCACCGGCCAGGAGGTGATCATCAGCAAGGCCGGCGAACCGGTCGCGAAGGTGATCCCGCTCCGAGGGAAGGTCCGGCGCACGGCCCGGGGGTCCCTCACCGCGCCCGTCGTCTTCCACGAGGACTTCGACGACCTCTCCGACGACCCCGGCTTCGCCGAGGCCTTCGGGCTCGGCGAGGAAGGCCCCGCGGAGTGAAACTGCTGATCGACACGCACGTCGTCATCTGGTGGCTGCTCGACTCCCCCCAGCTCTCCGGCGACGTCAAGGATCTGCTCGACATGGAGGAGCACGCGTACGTCAGCGCCGTCACGCCCTGGGAACTCTCCGTCAAGCAAGCCCTCGGCAAGCTCGACGGACCGGCCGACCTGCCCGAGCGGGCGCGCGACTGCCAGCTCAAGTCCCTGCCGATCGTCGCCGAACACGGCATTCGCGCCGGACAGCTCCCGCCCCACCACCGCGACCCCTTCGACCGGATACTGATCGCCCAGGCGCAGACCGAGGGGCTCACCCTCGTCACCCGCGACAAGCACATCCCGCTCTACGACGTGCCGGTGCTGACCGTCTGAGCAGCCGTACGGCCCCGGTGCGTCGCGCGCGTCGGGGCCGTACGGGGGAACATCTACCGCTACTCGCTCCCGATCGCGTTCAGGACGTTCATCCGGCCCGCCCGGAACGCCGGGACCAGGGCCGCGAAGAGGCCCACGAACGCCGAGGCCACGAAGACCGTGAGGATCGTCGGCCACGGGATCTCCAGGACGCCGAGGCCCTCGAGGGCCAGGAGCTTCTGGGCCGCCGTGCCCCAGCCCATGCCGAGGCCGAGGCCGAGCAGGGCGCCGAAGAGCGCGATGACCACCGACTCCAGGCGGATCATGCGGCGCAGCTGCCGGCGGGAGAGGCCGATGGCCCGCATGAGGCCGATCTCGCGGGTCCGCTCGACGACCGAGAGGGCCAGGGTGTTCACCACCCCGAGGACGGCGACGACGATCGCCAGGGCGAGGAGCCCGTACACGATGTTGAGCAGCTGCCCGACCTGGTCCTTCAGCTCCTCCTTGTAGTCGGCCTGGTTGCTGACCTTGTACTGCGGGTAGGGCGCGAGGGCGTCCTTGAGGGCCTGGTACGTCTGCGTCTCCTGGCCGTCCTTCGCGCTGGCGAGGAGGAGCAGGCTGTGCGGCAGGCGTTCGGCGGGGACGTGCTCGGCGAGGGTGGTGGCGTTGATGTACATGGCGCCGTTGTCGACGCCGCCGGTGTCCGCGGTGATCGCCGCGACCCTGAGCTTCGCCGTCTCGCCGCCCTTGAAGGCGACGGTCAGGACGTCGCCGACCTTGACCCCGTGCTCGGCGGCGTAGTCACTGCCGACGGACATGGCGCCCGGACCGTACGCGTCGGCGAGGGTGCCCGCGGTGGTCTCCCGCCGCAGGTCCTCCATGTACGTCGGTTCGGTGGCGGCCAGGCCGGTCTCCATGCCCTTTCCGCGCGGGTCGGTGACGGTGGCGTCGGCCCACCTGTACTCGGTGACGTGGTCGAGGCCCGGGGCCTTCTCCAGGGCGGCCTGGGCCTGCGGCACGATCGGCTGACCGGTGCCGGACTGCACGATGAAGTCGGCGCCGACGGACCGGTCGAGTTCCTCGGTGGCCGAGGCGACCATCGAGGACCCGACGACCGACAGACAGGCGACGAGCGCGAGGCCGATCATCAGGGCGGCGGCGGTGGCGCCGGTGCGGCGCGGGTTGCGCAGGGCGTTGCGTTCGGCCATCCGGCCGACGGGGCCGAAGACGCGCAGGACGACGACGCCCAGGGCGCGGACGACCGCGCCGGCGAGGAGCGGACCGATGACGACGAACCCGAGGAGGGTGAGGACGACGCCGACGCCGAGCCAGAGGGAACCGGGGCCGGCCTCGTCGGCGCGGGCGGCGCCGACCAGGGCGGCCGCTCCGGCGGCGGTGAGGGCGAGGCCGATCCCGCCCCGTACGCGGCCGGCCTTGCCGTCGGCGGGCGTTCCCGCGTCGCGGAGGGCGGCCATCGGGGAGACCTTCCCGGCACGGCGGGCCGGGACGTAGGCGGCGAGGACGGTGACGACGATGCCGAGGGCGAGGCCGACGGCGGGGGTCGTCCACTTGACGGTGAGGTCGCGGGTGGAGAGCTCCATGCCCATGGAGGACATGAGTTCCATGAGCCCGACGGCGAGCCCGACACCCGCCGCGACACCGGCGACCGAGCCGACGACGCCGAGGAGCACGGCTTCGACGAGGACGGAACGGTTCACCTGGCGGCGGCTCGATCCGATGGCGCGCATGAGGCCGATCTCGCGCGTGCGCTGGGCGACCAGCATGGAGAAGGTGTTGACGATGAGGAAGATGCCGACGAGGAAGGCGATCCCGGCGAAGCCGAGCATGGCGTACTTCATGACGTCGAGGAAGCCGGCGACGTCCTCGCGGCCTGCGTCGGCGGCCTCGGCGGCGGTCTGGAGCGTGTAGCCGTCGCCGACGGCGGCGGCGATGTTCGCCTTGAGGGCGTCGTCGGAGACACCGGGCTCGGCGTCGACCAGGACCTGGGTGAACAGGCCCTCCTTGCCGAGGAGTTCGCGCTGGGCGGTGGCCGTGTCGAAGTAGACGAGGGTGGCGCCCGGATTGGTGACCTTGAAGTCGACGATGCCGGAGATCTTCGCGGTGAAGTCACCGGTGACGGAGATCGTCCGCAGCTCGTCGCCGGCCTTCAGGCCGTGCTTCTCGGCGGTGGCGCCGTCGACGACCACGTCGGTGGGGCCGCGCGGCTCGTGGCCGGAGGTGATCTCCACCGAACGGAGCTCGTTGGGGCTCCAGTTGACTGCGATGGTCGGGGCGCCGCTGGTGGGACCGACGTTCTTGTCGTCCGCGTCGACGACGGTGACGGACGTCGAGACGACGGAACCCTGCGCGTCCTGGACGCCCTCGGCCTTGCGGACCTCGGCGACGACGGAGGCGGGGAACGCCTCGGGGCGGCCGGTGTCCGGGGCCTCGTCGCCCGCGTCGCCGTTCTTCGCGCTGAGGGTGACGTCGGAGGCGGTCGAGGCGAAGAGCTTGTCGAACGTCGTGTTCATCGTGTCCGTGAAGACCAGGGTCCCGGAGACGAAGGCGACGGAGAGGAGGACGGCGACGGCGGACAGCGCCATCCGGCCCTTGTGCGCGAAGAAGTTGCGCAGGGAGGTCTTGAGGACGCTCATGAGGTCCGCCCGCGCGCGTCGAAGTCCTTCATCCGGTCGAGGACGGCCTCGGCGGTGGGCCGCTCCATCTCGTCGACGATCCGTCCGTCGGCGAGGTAGAGCACGCGGTCGGCGTAGGACGCGGCGACCGGGTCGTGGGTGACCATGACCATGGTCTGGCCCAGCTCGTCGACGGAGGTGCGGAGGAAGCCGAGCACCTCGGCGCCGGCCCGGGAGTCGAGGTTTCCGGTCGGCTCGTCCCCGAAGATGATCTCGGGCCGGGCGGCGAGCGCGCGGGCGACGGCGACGCGCTGCTGCTGCCCGCCGGACAGCTGGTTCGGCCGGTGCTTGAGCCGGTCGGAGAGCCCGACGGTGTCGACGACCCGGCGCAGCCACTCGGCGTCCGGCTTGCGGCCGGCGATGTCCATCGGGAGGGTGATGTTCTCGATGGCGTTCAGGGTGGGCAGCAGGTTGAACGCCTGGAAGATGAACCCGATCCGGTCCCGGCGCAACTGTGTGAGCTTCTTGTCCTTGAGCCCGGTGATCTCGGTGTCGTCGAGGAAGATCTCGCCGCTGGTGACGGTGTCCAGCCCGGCGAGGCAGTGCATCAGCGTCGACTTGCCGGAGCCGGAGGGCCCCATGATCGCGGTGAACTGTCCCCGGGCGATGTCGACGTCGACGGAGTCGAGCGCGACGACCCGGGTCTCCCCCGAGCCGTACGCCTTGACGACCTGACGGGCCCGCGCGGCCACGGCCGTGCTTCCTCCAGTACCCCCGTGCCTGGGGATGGTCACAGCCGTGGTCACGGTTTTCTCCTTGGAGCAGTGGGTCGGTTTGTAAGGTCAAGTTAAGAACCCGGGGCACCCCCTTCTCGTCCTCCGTCGGGACGAACGACCCCTGGCCCGTATGGGGGAGAGGCCCCTAGGGGTTCCTCCGTCCTGGGTACGGGTGAGACCCTGGCCGCGCCCATTTAGGTGTACGAGGAAAGGAACTGCGCGGTGCCGGAGCCGTCGACCACCCGAGCGGGGGCCGATCCGGCTCCCGCGACCTCCTCCGACCGCCGCCGGCCCGTCGTCCTCGCGCTCATGCTCGCCATGGGCCTGGCCGCCCTCGACGGCACGATCGTGTCCACCGCCGTCCCCCAGATCGTCGGCGACCTCGGCGGACTGTCCGTCTTCTCCTGGCTGTTCTCCGGCTATCTGCTCGCCGTGACGGTCACCCTGCCCGTGTACGGGAAGCTCAGCGACACCTTCGGCCGCAAACCGGTCCTCGTCGCCGGGACCGCCCTGTTCCTCGTCGGCTCCCTGCTGTGCGCCGCCGCCTGGGACATGGCCTCCCTGATCGCCTTCCGGGTCGTCCAGGGCCTCGGCGGCGGCGCCCTCCAGGGCACGGTGCAGACCATCGCCGCCGACCTGTACCCGCTCAAGGAACGCCCCAGGATCCAGGCGCGGCTGTCCTCGGTCTGGGCCGCCTCCTCGGTCGCGGGACCCGCCGTCGGCGGCCTCCTCGCCGGCTACGCCGACTGGCGCTGGATCTTCCTGATCAACCTGCCCGTCGGCCTGCTCGCCCTCTGGCTGATCACCCGCCACCTCGCGGAACCGCCCCGAGACCGGGCGGCCGGACCGGAAGCGAAGGAGGCCGTACGGGGGGCGGGCGGACCGCAGGCGGACCGCACCCCGCCCCGCGCGCGCGTGCGGATCGACTGGGCCGGGGCCCTCGCCGTCTTCGCCACCGGAGCACTGCTGCTCACCGCGCTCGTCCAGGGCGGGGTCGCCTGGCCCTGGCTCTCCGCCCCGTCCCTCGGCCTCCTCGGCGGGGCCGCCGCCCTCGCCGCCCTGACCGTCGCCATCGAGCGGCGCGCGGCCGAGCCCATCATCCCCGGCTGGGTCTGGCGCCGCCGGACCATCGCCGCCGTCAACCTCGCCCTCGGCGCCCTCGGCCTGCTCATGGTCGCCCCGACCGTCTTCCTGCCCACGTACGCCCAGTCCGTCCTGGGCCTCGGGCCGATCGCCGCCGGGTTCGTGCTCTCCTCATGGACCCTCAGCTGGCCCATCGCGGCCGCCCTCTCCAACCGGGTCTACACCCGCATCGGCTTCCGGCTCACCGCCGTCCTCGGCATCTCGCTCGCGCTGGTCCTCCTGCTCGCGTTCCCGTTCCTGCCGTTCCCCGGGGAACCCTGGCAGCCCGCGCTCCTGATGCTGCTGCTCGGCGGGGCCCTCGGCCTCTTCCAACTGCCCCTGATCGTCGGCGTGCAGTCGACCGTCCCGTACGAGGAACGCGGCACCACCACCGCCTCGGTCCTCTTCTGCCGCCAGGTCGGCCAGAGCGTCGGCGCGGCCCTGTTCGGCGCCGTCGCCAACGGCGTCCTCGCCGCCCGCCTCGGCGGCAGCGGCGACCTGGACGCCCTGGCCCGCTCCCTGGACGACCCCGGCTCCCTCACGGCCGAGACCACGGACCACCTGCGGCGGGCGGTCGACGCGGCGGTGGACTACGTGTACCTGGGCGCGGCGGCGGCCGCCGCCCTCGCCCTCCTGGCCCTGCTGACCCTGGCCCCGCGCCGCTTCCCGGTCCTCGCGGAGGAGGGAGAGCGGAACTGACCACTGCCAAGGTCCGGTGGGGCCGAACGCGGCCGTACGGAGGTCTCAGCCCCGCTCGCGCAGGTACGCGTCCAGCTCCGCCGCCCCCGCCAGCATCGCCCTCCCCCGTGCGGCCAGCCGCCCGTGCCAGTCGCCGAGGGCCGCCTCCAGCGGCCCGAGCCCGCCGGCCGCCCGTACCTGCGCGATCAGCGGGGCGATCTGCTCAAGGAGGTGGCCACCCCGTCTGAGCTGGTGGACCAGCCGGGCGTCCCGTACGTCCGCCGCGTCGTACACGCGGTACCCGGTCCGGGGGTCGCGGCGAGGCCGCACGAGCCCGGCGCGTTCCCACTTCCGCAGCGTCGCGGGCCGGATGCCGAGCCTCTCCGCCAGCGGTCCGACGAACGTGTCCCCGGGCTCGGACGCCACGGGGGGTTCCAGGTCCCGGAGGGCGCTCTCCACGGCCAGGAGGGTGCGCCGGTCGTCGAGGAGCTGGGCGTGGCTCTCGTCGACGGCGCGGAACGCGTCGTCGACCGCGCCCTCGTTCACGGCCCGCATGATCGTCGCCGCCGTCCGGTGCCCGTGGCCGGGCACCAGGGCGAGGAACGCGCGCAGGGCCGCCGCGTGCAACAGCGTGTAGGCGCGGTGACCGGCGGGGGTGCGATCGGCGGCCGGGAGGATGCCGGCGTCCTCGTAGTTCCTGACCGCCTGCGTGGACAGACCGTGCCCGCGCGCCAGATCGACCGGCCTCAGCCGAACGCTGCTTTGAAGGTTCCGCACCCTGAAACCCCCGAAACAAGCGGTTGTCGCACCCTAAGTCTCCACCGAAGGTTCAACGATACCGTTGAATCCATGGCCGCTGACATCAAGGACACCACTCATGCCGTCGACGCCGCCTCCGTCATGGGGCTGCTCCCCGTCCGGCCCCGGCTGCTCGCCCTGGGCGAGCCCACCCACGGGGAGGACGAACTCCTCCACCTGCGCAACGACCTCTTCCGGCAGCTCGTCGAGCAGGAGGGCTACCGCACGATCGCGATCGAGAGCGACTGCGTACGCGGCCTGACCGTGGACGACCACGTCACCTCGGGTACGGGCACGCTCGACGAGGTCATGGAGCACGGGTTCAGCCACGACTGGGGCGCCTCCGCCGCCAACCGCGAACTCGTGCGCTGGATGCGTGCTTTCAACGTCCGCGCCGACGAGGACGGCCGCCCCGTGTCGGACCGGCTCCGCTTCGCCGGCTTCGACGGCCCGCTGGAGATCGCCGCCGCCGAAAGCCCCCGCCACACCCTCACCGCACTCCACGCCCACCTCGCGGCCCACGTCGACGCTGAGCTGTTGCCCTGCACCCGGGAGGCCCTCGACCGACTGCTCGGCGCCGACGACCGCTGGACCGAGCCCGACGCGATGATGGACCCGTCCCGGTCCGTGGGACGGTCGGCCGAGGCAGCCGAGTTGAGGCTCCTCGCCGACGAACTGGTCGCCCTGCTCGACACACAGACCCCGCACCTGCTCACTGCGACCTCGCGGGACGACCGGGACCGGGCCCGCCTGTACGGCCGTACCGCCCTCGGCCTGCTGCGCTACCACCACGCGATGGCGGACCCCTCGCCGGCCCGCATGGCGCGGATCCTCGCCGTACGGGACCAGATGATGGCCCACAACCTCCTCGCCGTCGCCGCCCGGGGCCCCGTCCTCGTCCACGCCCACAACTCCCACCTCCAGCGGCCGAAGAGCACGACGCGGATGTGGCAGGGGCCGGTGGAGTGGTGGGGCGCGGGTGCGCTGGTGAGCGCCGAACTGGGCGAGGAGTACGCGTTCCTGGCCACGGCCCTCGGCACGATCCGGCACCGGGGAGTGGACGCGCCGCCGCCGGACACCGTCGAAGGACTCCTGTACGCGCTCCCCGAGGACCGTCACCTCGCCGACGCCCGACGCCTGGCCGCCTCCCTCGGCGACGGGCTCCCCGCCGTCCGCGAGTCCCCGTGGTTCGGCTACGCCTCCTTCGACCCGGCGCACCTGACGGCCGTCGACGGGCTGGTGTTCGTCAAGGACGTCCGGCGGACCGAGGAGTGACGGAAGGAGCCCTGCCGGTCCGGCTCGGACGGGCAGGGCTCCTCCGCGTACAGAGGCGGGCTGTACTACTCCGCCGTGGCGAGCCCGACGAACCCGGCCCACGCGTCCTGCGAGACTCGGAGGCCCGGCCGGGCCACGTCCTTGGAGTCACGGACGTGCACGGCGCCCGCGCGGGTCGCGATCTCGACGCACTGGCCGCCGTCACCACCGCTGTAGCTGCTCTTGAACCAGGCCAGGGACTCCGTGCTGTTCATAGCTCTCCTAGCAACTTCTCGATGAACTTCAGCGACTCTCGCGGCGTGAAAGCCTGTGACCGGATGATCCCATAGCGAGCTGCGGCGAGAACGGCCTGCTTGGGGTCGGTCTCCAGAGTGCTGGTGCCCTGCGCCTCAACGTAGACGAACCTCTTGCCGTCGTCACGGGTGATAAAGGTGAACGGCCCTTCCAGACCGGCGTTGTCCTCACTGGCAAGCGGCATGACCTGAATCTCGACGTTCCGCCGCTGTCCGATGAGAAGAAGCTGTTCCAGCTGCCCGCGCAGCACGTCTCCGCCGCCGACCTTCCGCCGCAGCACCGACTCACACATGACGAAGCTCAGCAGCGGCGCGGGCCTTCGCTCGAAAATCGCCTGCCGAGCCAGCCGGGCGGTCACCCGCTGCTCGATGGTCTCCGCGTCGACCGGCGGGCAGTGGTTGCTCACCAACGCCCGCATGAACTTTTCGGTCTGGAGCAGGCCATTGACCACCAACGTGTCATACGACAGCAGCTCTATCGCCCGCTTCTCCAACTGCGCCATCCCCTGGAAGAACGCCGGGTACTGCGCCTTCTCCAACTGGTCCTTCCAGACGGTCAACAACCCGCCCGCGTCCAGCACCTCGTCCGACCGATCGATCGCGCGCGGCGGCGGGATCCTCCTTCCTTGCTCGAAAGAGGCGATGGTCGACGCCGAGTAGCCCAGCCGCTTGCCGAACTCCTCCCGTTCCATCCCCGCCCGTGTCCGCAACGTCTTCAGGCTCTGCCCGAACGCCGCCACCACGCCCTGCGCGGACTTGTCCGCCGCCTGGGTGCCATCCACCTCGTCGGCCTCAGGCTCCGCCTGCTCTTCCGCCATCGCACCCCGCCTCTCGTACGTGCACCGACACACCACGTACAAGGTCATCGCGTCGGTGCGTCACCACTGGTCACGCTACGCCACCAAGAGGACCTTGGGAGGCATGACGAGCAACAACCACAGCCCCACCGGCACCAGCCAACTCAGCGGCATCTCGCCTTACTGGGGCGGCCGGGCCTTCGCCCTGCGGTTCACGTCGACCGCTCGGGGCGCGCGGCTCGCGCGGCGGCTCGTCGCGGTGCGGCTGGACGAGTGGGGTGTCCCGTACGGGAGCGAGGCGCACGAGGCCGTCGTCCTGGTCGCCGCCGAGCTGACGGCGAACGCGGTGCGGCACGGGCATGTGCCGGGACGGGACTTCCACCTGTTGCTGCGGGTCGCGGACGGGCCCCGTGGCGTCACACGGGTCGAGGTGAGCGACACCCGCGCCGAGCGCGTACCGCCCCGGCCCGGTCGGCTCACCGGTCCCGGGAGGGAACTGACGGACGGAGGACGGGGGTTGCTGCTCGTCGAGTCGCTGGCGGACCGTTGGGGCTGGTGCCCGAGGCCGGGGGCGCCGGGAAAGACGGTGTGGGCGGAGTGGGACCCTTTCACGAAAGCCGAGTTCGCCCCTTGACCACGGCCCCGAACATTGGACACCACGACAGATGAGAACCACACCCCTGCTGTACGCGGGCGTCGCGATACCCCTGCTGGCCGCATCCCTGGCGCTGCCGGCCTCCACCGCGCTTGCGGCGCCCGAGGCGCCCGCCCCGCTGCTGTACGGCGAACTCGCCCCGGAGGGCGCGTTCACCACCGTGCCGCCGGCCGGCACCTGGTGGTCGTCCACGGGGAGCGCTCCCGACTACACGGGTGGCGCCCTCAAGGCCTCCGTGAAGGCCGGAACGGTCAACCGGTGGGACGCGCAGGTGGGGCGCAACGGCGTCGCGTTGCGCGCGGGGGCGCTCTACACGCTGTCCTTCGACGCCCGTTCCTCGGTCGCGGCCTCCTTCCGGGCGACCGTGCAGCGGTCCAGCGGCGCGTACGAGGCGCCCCTCGCGCAGGACGTCACCCTGGACCCCGTGAGCAAGCGGTACCAGTGGACCTTCCGTTCCACGATCGACACGGCGGCCGGTGCGGGCGCCCAGATCACGTTCCAGCTCGGCGGGCAGAAGGCCGCCACGGACTTCACCTTCGACAACGTCTCGCTGACGACGTCGACGGCACGCGAGGGTTTCTTCGTCGACCCCGGCTCCAACGCGCGCACGTGGGTGGATGCCCACTCCGAACCCCACCCGGTCGACGGCCGTGCCGCCAAGATCCGCAGCCAGATCGCCGACCGGACCACGGTCAAGTGGTTCGGCGGCTGGAACACCGACGTGCAGACGGACGTCGACAGCTACATCGACAAGGCCACGGCCGCAGGTCAGCTGCCGACGCTCGTCGCCTACAACATCCCCGGCCGTGACTGCGGCGGCGCCTCCGGTGGCGGCGCGGCCGACGCCGAGGCGTACAAGAAGTGGATGGACGGCTTCGTCGCGGGCATCGCCGGGCGCCCGGCGCTCGTCGTCCTGGAGCCGGACGCGGTGGCCCAGGCCGACGTGGAGGGCAACTGCCTGACGCCGGAGAAGCGGGAGGCACGCTTCGACATGCTCTGGTACGCCAACCAGCACCTCGACGCGCAGGGCCCGTACGTGAAGACGTACATCGACGCGGGCAACGCGACCTGGACGCTCGGCGCTCGCCGTGAGGACAACCCGGCGGACAAGGGGATCGGCCTGAGCGACATGGCCGACATGCTGGGCCGCTCCGGGATCTACCTCGCCGACGGCGTCGCGGTGAACGTGGCCAACTACCACTCCACCGACATCTCCAACGACTACGGCCGCCGACTGGCCGTACGGGTCAAGGAGCGGCTGGGCGTCGACACGACCTGGGTCGTGGACACCTCCCGCAACGGCAACGGCGCCTACAAGATCCCCGGCGACGCGACCAGCGGACAGGTCGGCTTCTGCAACCCGCCGCTGCGCAAGCTGGGCTCGGCGTCCCGGGTCGGCGAGGGCGGTGCCGCGTACTACCTGTGGATCAAGAACCCCGGCGACTCGGACGGCCGACACGCGGACGACGAGCGCTGCTCGGCGGAGGGCCCGCAGTACAAGGCGGGTGCTTTCTCACCGGAGTTCGCGGTACGGCTCATCGACGGCAGCTGAGACCGAAGCCGGTCCCTCTCGGGGGCGGCGCCGGGTCCCGGCCTGCCCCCTCCGGGTCTCCCCCGGCTCTCCCCCGGCTCCGGCTCCGGCTGCGGCTCCGGGTCCCGTCAGGAGCCGGGGGCGGGGTCCGGGGCCGGGTCTGGGCCCCGGGTCCCGTCAGGAACCCGGGGTCGGGTCCCGTCAGGAGCCGGGGGTCGGGTCCGGCTTCGTGTCCGGGTCCGGCTTCGTGTCCGGGTCCGGGCCCGTCACCCTCCCCGTCAGCGCCGCCAGCGCGTTGCGGATGTGCTCCATGTGCGCGTGGATCTCGTCCCGCGCCTCCTCGTGCTCGCGCAGCACCCGTTCCGTCTCGCGCTCGGTCCGTTCCGCCTTCAGGCGCGCCCCGGCGAGCAGCTCGCCCGCTCGCGCCTCCGCGTCCTCCTGGCCGTGCCGGGCCTCCTCCTCCGTCTTCGCGAGCAGTCTCCGCGCCTCCGCCAGCCCGCCCTCCGCGTGGGCGATCAGCTCCTCGTGGCGGGCGTGCAGGTCGGCCGCCTCGCCCGCCGCCACGCGCTCGGCCTCGTCCCGTACCGCCTGCTGGTCCGCGCGCTGCTTCGCCAGGAGTTCCGCCGTGCGCCGCTCGGTGTCCTCGAAGACCTCCCGCGCCGCGCCCAGCAGCTCGTCCGCCTCGCGGGTCGCGTTCGCCGTGAGCTCCTCGGCCCGTGCGCGGGCCGCCTCCAGGGTCGCGCGGGCCGCCGCCTCGGCCGCCGCCCGGACGCCCTCCGCGTACGTCCGCGCCGCCTCCGCCGCCCGGCGGGCCGCCGTCTCCGCCGCTTCCGCGAGGGCCTGCGCCTCCGCCTCGGCCGTCCGTACGAGCGTCTCGTCCTCCAGCTCGGCGAGCTCCAGGATCTTCTGCGCCCGGTCGCCGAGGGACTCGTACCGCTGCGGCGGGAGCGCCTCGACGGCCTCGCGCAGCCGGACGGCCTCGGTCTCCATCTCCTTCACGAGGACGGTGAGCCGCGCTGCCCGCTCCCACGCCCTGTCGCGGTCCTCGGCGAGTGCGGCCAGATGACGGTCGACCTGCTCGGGCCGGTAGCCGCGCCCTCGTCCGACGGTGAAACTCATCCTTGACGCCCCTTCCGTGTGACCCGAACGTCCAGGATGCTGCATCAGAACGGACAAAAGGCGCCCAACGTGCACACACGTCAAGCGCCCTTCATCACATTCCGCTCAGCGCATTCTGTCCAGCGGCGTCAGCGGGAAACCCGGCCCCTACAGGAGGCCGTCCCACATCTGTTCGAGCAGCACCGACCACCAGGTGTCCGGCGACGCCAGCGCCGCCGGGTCGAGCATCAGCAGCTGCGCCTGGAAGTCGACCGTCCAGCGGCCCGCCTGCTCCGGGTTCAGCCCGAACCTCAGCCGCCACATCCGACCGAGCAGCGCCATCGAACGGGTGAACTCGGGCAGCCCCGTGTTGACGAACTGCGGCGGCACCGCCTGCCCGCCGGGACCGGCCTCCACCGGCACCGCCACGATGTGCGCGGTCCCGTACTGGACGCACAGCGCCCGCCCGAAGTCCGAACCGAGCACCAGGTACGAACTGGCGTCCGGCGCGGCCTGGACCTGCCGCTGCGCCGCCAGCTCGGCCAGTGTCGGCACCACCGGCACGGCCGGCTGCGCCCAGAAGAACGGCCCGAAGTCCGCCGGAAGCCCCGCCCACACCAGCGTGCGCGCCACCAGCTCGGGCACCCCCTGACGGGACACCGCGCGCTGGTCGAAGCGGAGGACGCCGGGACCGAACGCCCCGGCCAGCTCCTGCGCGATCGCCTCCGGCGGAACCGGCGGCGCGGGCTGTGCCGGCGGCAGCGGCGCCCGCACCGGGGCGGGGCGCGCGGGACCGTCCGCGACCTGGTGCAACTCGCCCTGGTGCGTCAGGAGTTGACGCATGCCCTGCTGACGGCCCGTGTGATCACGGCCGTACGGGGCGATGCTGGTGATCCGCGCCTGCGGCCAGGTCTCCCGGATCATCCGCGCGCAGTAGCCGCCCGGCAGCTCACAGGACTCCAGCTCCGTGTGCAGCTCGAGGACCTGCTGCGGCGGCACGTTCATCGCCCGCAGCTCGTGCAGGATCTGCCACTCCGGATGCGGGGTGCCCGGCGCCGAACGCCGGATGATCTGCGCCTCGGAACCGTCCGGCGCGCGATAGCGCAGCACCGCCTGGTAGCCGGGGCCGACCGTCGGCTGACCCGCCGGCTGCGGATAGCCGTACGCCGGGGGTACGGGCATGGGCGGCGGCGTGTGCCCGCCGTGCAGCGGCGGCGGCGGAGCCGGAGGCCCCGGAGGCTGCGGCGCCGAAGGGCCACCGGGCCCCGGATGCGCGAGCATCGTCGCGGCGTGCGCGACCCCGCCCGCGGGCGTACCGGGCACGCCCGGCGGCGGCGGGGGCGGCGGAGGCGCGCCGGGCCCGCTCTGGCCCGGGTGCGCGAGCATCGTCGCGGCGTGGTGCACCGGCTGCGGCGGCGTCGGCGGACCGGGCGGCGCAGGAGCGGGCGGCGGACCGGGCGGGCCCGGCCGGGCGGGCGGCGCGGGCGGCTGGATCCCGTCGGGCCCGAGCTGCGACACCAGTTGCGTGGGGATGTACGCACCGGCACCCGACGAGGCTCCCGGCACCCCCGGGGCGCCCGGCGGCGGCGGAGGCGTCGACGGGCCGCGCCCGGCCTTCGGCGGCAGCGTGGCCTTGCTGGTCGCGGCGTCCGCGATGTCCCCGGCACCCGGTACGGGAGGCGCGGGCGGCGGCGTTCCCGGACCGGCCTGCGGCGGCAGCGGCGAAGGACCCGGCACGGGAGGCGCGGGCGGGCCGGGCGGGGCCGGGCGGACACCGGCCGGCGGCGGTGCGGCCGGGTCGAGCCGGGGCGCCACGGCGGTCGGGGGCAGCGCACTGCCGCCGTGCATGAGCGCGGTCGGCGCGTCGGCGCCGACCTGCGGCGGCGGGGCGTCCTCGTCGTCCGCCCCCGACAAGGGCGGCGCGAAGACGGTCGCGGGCAGCGGCACCGCCCCGTCCACTCCACCGGAACTCGCGTTGGCGTCGACCCACGGGCCGCCCACCGGCGCGACCGGGGGCAGGGGCGCGGCGGGCACGGCCGCCGGTGTCTCCGCCGGGACCCCGTCCATCGCCGTCGGCTCGTACGCGACGGCCCCCGAGGCCGCGGACGGCGACGGAGACGGCGAGCCAGACGCGGACGCGTCCGCGGACGGAGACGGTGAGCCAGGCGCGGACGAGCCCGCCACCGACGACGACGACGAGCCTGGCGCGGACGAATCCGCCGACGGCGACGCCGGGGACGTGGACGAGCCCGCCCCCGCCTCCTGCGACAACACCGACGACCCCGACGAGGGGAAACCCGACGACGCCACCGAAGCCGAAGGCCCCGCCGCGCCCACCGGGTCCGACACGTCGTCCGCCGGCACCGAAGAACTCCCGGTCTCCTGCGACACGTTCGGCTGCTTCGGCAGTCCGATCCGGTCCGCCGCGTCCTGCAGCCACTCCGGCGGACTCAGCAGGAACGACGTCTGGTTCAGATCGATCCGCGCCGCAGGCACCGCCGCCTGGGCCGGAACCTCGTCCGCCGCCCCGTACTCCTCCTCGTAGCGCCGGATCACCTCACCCACCGGCAGCCCCGGCCACAGCGTCGCCTCACCGCTGTCCCGGGCGATCACGAGCCGCTGACGCCCGCCGTCCGACGTCGGCCCGCCCTCGCGGTCCTCCGCCCACACCACGAAACCCAGCTCGAACTCCCGGACCCGCACCTCACGGTGCTGGTACGACGGCAGCTCGCCGTTGATCCACTCCTCGGCGCGCTCCTGCGCCTGCGCGAAGGTCACCACAGCCCACTCACTCCCCCACCGGGACGACGGGCACCGCACGCGCGAAGCCACCGTCCACCATCAGGTTCGCCACCGTCTCCAGCTCCGGCGGATTGCCCGCGAGCCGCTGCAGAAACGCGTCGAAGTCCGCACCACAGGGCAGCAGCAGCCGCTCCACCCGCTCGCCCACCGTCCAGCCCGCCGCCACCTCGCCGGAGTCCCGGGCGTCGTCGTACGCGCAGAACCACACCGAACCGACCCCCTCACCCCGCACCTTCAGCGCGATCAGACCGCCCTGGACGAAGGCCACGCCCAGATAGTCCTTGGTCAGATGGTCTCGAAGACACTTGTTGACGTAGACGAGGTCGTTGACCCCCGCCTCCTCCCGCACCGTGAAGAACGGCTGGTCGACCAGGAGCCCCAGCTCCGCGTCGAGCGCCGCACCCACCGGTGCGCAGCCGCCCGCCGCCTTCAGGAACGAGCGGTACGCACCGGGCAGCCGGTAACCGAGGTCCTCCTCGACGCCCTGGAGCTGCTGCTCCGACACCGACACCAGACGCTTCGGCAGCCCGAAGTGCGCCGGCCGGGTCTCCTGCAGCGGCCGCGTGCCCCGCTTCGCATGGTCCACGGCGGCCGTCGCCACCCCGCCGTGATGCCGCAGCAGGGCCTTCACCTCGACCGGGACCAGCTCCATCCGGCGACTGCGCGCCACGTGGTGCCACGTCCAGCCGTGCGGCGTCGCCACCGCCGGGATCGTGTCCCACAGCTCATGGCCGGTCGCCGCCATCGCCGCGTTCGCCGACACGTAGTCCGTGAGCCGCAGCTCGTCCACCCCGAAACCCTCCGGGGGGTCGGCGATCTCCGCCGCCGCACGCGCGTACGGCGAGAAGTCCGGGTGACCGTACTCGTCCACCCGCACCCCTCTCGGGTGACGGGAGGCGCGGACCGGATCCGGGAAGTGCACGACCTGCCCGGCGTAGGCCGCGTTCGGTGGCGCGGTGTCCTGCCCGAGCCGACCTGTCGTCATGGCGGTTGCCCCCTGCACTGGCGTCGCTGCCTGCTACTACCCGCAGCCGCTGGCTGCTGCTGACTGATGCCGCACAGCCTATGCGCTGCCACAAGAGCCCGAACCGGCCCGATCCGACGGTCACGACGTGTCACGACGCCATGACAGGTGCACCATGATTCCGACACACCGAAGCCACGTTTCGCCGCCCCAGCTTCCCCATATGGCTCCCTATTTGGCAGGCTGTCCACGCAACTCGGGGGATTGCAGGAGGGGAAGACCAGCACCATGCACGCAGCACCGACACCCACACAGGGTGACCCACGCCTCAACTGGAGCAGCAGCGCGGACGCCACCCGTGCGCCCTTACTGCTGCACCGCCGCGACGGGATCCTCCCCACCGTCGGGGCCGCGCTCTCCGTACGCGGCGAGACCCTCACGTGCACGGCCGGCCGAGGCGACCGGCCGCCCGTCCTGCACGCCCTCGTCCAGGACTTCCTGGACACCCTCACCAGCAGCCAGCGGGAGCGCTTCACCGGCCGCTGCCCCGAGGCGATCCTGCTCTCCCGCCACCTCACCGCCACCGAGAACGGGCGCTCCAAGCGGGCCCAGCGCAAACCGCTCACCCACGGCGAGGCCCGCCGCTCCCTCAAACACGCCAAGCTCACCGCGCGGCGCATCCGCGAGGACGGCGACCCGCTGCACGGAAGCTACGCCGCCCCCTGCCGCTCCTGTACGGCGATGCTCGCCCACTTCGGCGTCCGCACCGTCGACCCCACCACGCCTGTCGAGAACGGCTGACCGCACACCCATGCCCGACCACCTCAGCACCACGCGCTTCCCCGTCAACGTCGACGCCGCCCTCCGCGAGGCCGGCTGGCAGCCCGGCCGCTGGGACATCAAGCTCGCCGAGGAGTGGGCCGACGCCCTCCGCGGCCACGTCTCCCCCGCCGGCCACCGGCACAGCGTCTTCCCCGCCGTCGTCGAGGCCTGGGCGGAGTTCGGCGGCCTGCGGATCACCGCGCCCGGACACGGCCGGCAGATAGCGCCCGCCGCCGTACGCTTCGACCCCCTCGCCGGACTCCACCTCTCCCGCACCCTCGCCGACCTCGGCCGCGCCCTGGACACGGAACTCGCCCCGCTCGGCGAGGAGGGCGACCACCAGGCGATCCTCGCCATGGACATGGAAGGCCGGGTCTACAGCCTCGACCACGCGGGCGACTGGTACCTCGGCAAGGACATCGACGCGGCACTCTCGACCCTGGTCACGGGCGCCCAACCCCCCCGCCTGACGACCGGCTGACCACCCGAACCGCACGACCGCGTCCCGGACGGACGAGAACACGACCACCCCGGCCGGACCGAGCCCCGGCGCGCGACGACCGGCCCGCCGGACCAGCCCCCGACGGGCAGGCAGCACGACCGGCCCGCCGGACTAACCCCCGACGGGCAGCACCGCCGACACCTTGAAGCCGCCCGCCTCCGTCGCCCCCGACACGAACACGCCCCCGAGCCGCGACACCCGCTCCCGCATCCCCACGAGCCCGTTCCCGCCGCTCGGCAGCCGTACGTCCGCGACACCGGCGTCCGAAGGACACGGGCCGTTCTCCACCTGCATGGCGATCTCGGCCTCCCGGTGCGCCAGACGGACCACGACCTTCGCACCCGCCGCGTGCTTGTGGACGTTGGTCAGCGCCTCCTGCACCACCCGGTACGCCGTCCGCTCCACCTCCGGCGGATACGCCCGCACCTCCCCGAGCACCACGAACTCCACCGTCGCCCCCGCCATCCGCGACTGCTCGCACAGCGCCTCCAGAGCGTCCAGGCACGGCCCGTCCCCCTCGGCCGCCGCCTCGGCCGCGGCGGCGGCGGCCCGCCCGACGGCGGCCAACGGCACCACGGCAGGGGCAGCCGGAGCGGCGCCCTCCCGCAGTACTCCCAGCATCTCCCGCAGCTCGGTCAACGCCTGGCGTCCCATGTCCCCCACGAGCGCCGCGTTCTTCACGGCCTTCTGCGGATCCTTCAACGCCACCGCCTGCAACGCCGCCGCGTGCACCACCATCAGCGACACCCGGTGCGCCACCACGTCGTGCATCTCCCGCGCGATCCGCGTCCGCTCCTCCTGCCGCGCCCACTGCGCCCGCTGCTCCGCCCGGTCCGCGAGCAGCGACAGTTCCTGCTCCAGGCTGTCGGCCCGCTCCCGGAGACTCTCCATGAGCCGGCGGCGGGCCCCTGTGTAGAGGCCGAGGAGCACGGGCGGGGCGTTGAGGCCGAGGGTCATGAAGAGCGAGACGACCGGCACGTACCAGCCACTCGGCTCCATGTCCTGCCGCAGCCGGACCCCGGTCACGACGAACACGGCGACCGTCGACATCCCGGCCAGTACGGCGGTGATCCGGCGGGGCACCTCGGAGGCGGCGAGCGTGTACAGCCCGACGATCCCCATGAGGAAGCCCATCTCGGCGGGCGCGACGGCGATGGAGACGAGGACGACGCCGACGGGCCACCGGCGCCGCACGAGCAGCACGGACCCGACGACCAGCCCGAACAGCACCCCCACGGGCACGGGCAGCGCGGCCTCCTCGGCGAACGCCACGCCCTCGACCGCGCACTCCAGCGCGGACACGGCCGCGAGCCCCCCGTCGAGGACGACGCTCCTGCGTCTCCCCCACCACCACCAGCCCCCGACGCCCCCGGCGCCCCGCTCCGCCCCCGTTGTGGTCATGCCACCACCCTAAAGCCGAGCCGCGACGACGACGGAGCGGCGCTGTACCGTCGCGTGGAAGGTGCCTGGTACGGCATAGTGGAGGCCGCCGGGGCACACGACTGACAACATGTCCGCATTAGCCCTAAACGCCATCCCCTGTGGTGTAATTGGCAGCACTGAGGCTTTTGGTGCCTTATGTCCGGGTTCGAGTCCTGGCGGGGGAGCTTCTTCATCCGGGTCCTGACCATCACGGTCAGGACCCGCGCTCATGTCCGGCCCCCGGCCCCCCGGTATCCTTCGTGCGTCCACCACCCAAAGCCGAAGGGCATTCCCGTGAGCGCCAATCTCCCCCAAGTTCTCGGCTTCGCTCGAACAGGGGGGACCCCCTTGGCAGCCGTCGTCGTCCTCGCGGCGGGCGAGGGCACCCGCATGAAGTCGAAGACCCCCAAGGTCCTGCACGAGATCGCCGGGCGGTCGCTCGTCGGGCATGTCGTGTCCGCCGCCCGGGAGTTGGAGCCCGAGCACCTCGTCGTGGTCGTCGGGCACGCCCGGGAGCAGGTGAAGGGGCACCTGGACGAGCTGTACGCCGGGACCCGCACCGCCGTCCAGGAGGAGCAGAACGGCACCGGACACGCGGTGCGGATGGCCCTGGAGGAGCTCGGGGGGGCGCCCGAGGGGACCGTGGTCGTGGTCTGCGGTGACACTCCGCTGCTGTCCGGGGAGACCCTGCGGGCGCTGGCGGACACCCACGCGGCCGACGGCAACGCGGTCACCGTGCTGAGCGCCGAGGTTCCGGACTCGACCGGCTACGGCCGGATCGTGCGGGACGCGTCCGGCGCCGTGACGGAGATCGTCGAGCACAAGGACGCCTCCGCCGAGCAGCTCGCGATCCGCGAGATCAACTCCGGCGTGTTCGCGTTCGACGGGCAGCTGCTCGCGGACGCTCTCGGCAAGGTGCGGACGGACAACAGCCAGGGCGAGGAGTACCTCACCGACGTGCTGTCGATCCTGCGCGAGGCCGGCCACCGGGTCGGCGCGTCGGTCGCGGGTGACCACCGCGAGATCCTCGGGATCAACAACCGGGTGCAGCTCGCGGAGGCCCGTTCCCTGCTGAACCGGCGGCTGGTCGAGCGCGCCATGCTGGCCGGTGTGACCGTCGTCGACCCCGCGTCGGTGTTCGTCGACGTGACCGTGACCTTCGAGCCGGACGCGGTGATCCTGCCGGGTACGCAGCTGCTGGGTGCCACGCACATCGGCGAGGACGCCGAGGTCGGGCCGAACACACGCCTGAAGGACACCACCGTCGGCCGGGGCGCCCGGGTGGACAACACGGTGGCGGACTCGGCCGTCATCGGTGCCGGCGCCTCCGTGGGGCCCTACGCGTACCTGCGTCCGGGCACGAACCTGGGCGCGAGGTCCAAGGCCGGTTCGTACGTCGAGATGAAGAACGCGACGGTCGGCGAGGGCACCAAGGTCCCGCACCTGTCGTACGTGGGCGACGCCACGATCGGCGAGTACACGAACATCGGCGCGGCCAGCGTCTTCGTGAACTACGACGGCGAGACGAAGCACCACACCACGATCGGCTCGCACTGCCGGACCGGCTCGGACAACATGTTTGTGGCTCCCATCACGATCGGGGACGGGGCCTACACCGCGGCCGGGTCCGTGATCACGAAGGACGTGCCGGCCGGGTCGCTCGCCGTCGCCCGGGGCCAGCAGCGGAATATCGAGGGCTGGGTGGCTCGGAAGCGGCCCGGCAGCGCTGCCGCGCAGGCCGCTCAGGCCGCGGCCGAGGACTCCGCCGGCGAAAGCTGACCGGAAACGGGTGCGTCGAACTCGGCGTACCGTGATACGTGCACACAAATTCGGCTGGCTCGCACACGCGCACGACAGCTCGTGGAACGCGACCAGACAACACGTCTGAGGAGACAGTGCTGTGACCGGGATCAAGACGACCGGCGAGAAGAAGCTGATGCTCTTCTCCGGCCGCGCCCACCCCGAGCTGGCCGAGGAGGTCGCGCACCAGCTGGGTGTCGGCCTCGTTCCCACCAAGGCGTTCGACTTCGCCAACGGTGAGATCTACGTCCGCTTCCAGGAGTCGGCCCGCGGTGCGGACTGCTTCCTGATCCAGAGCCACACGGCTCCGATCAACAAGTGGATCATGGAGCAGTTGATCATGGTCGATGCCCTGAAGCGGGCTTCGGCCCGGAGCATCACGGTGATCATCCCCTCGTACGGCTACGCCCGTCAGGACAAGAAGCACCGCGGCCGCGAGCCGATCTCGGCGCGTCTGGTGGCGGACCTGCTGGAGACGGCGGGCGCGGACCGGATCCTGACCGTGGACCTGCACACGGACCAGATCCAGGGCTTCTTCGACGGCCCGGTGGACCACCTGTCGGCGCTGCCGGTGCTCGCGGACTACGTGGGTGCGAAGGTCGACCGGGCGAAGCTGACGATCGTCTCCCCGGACGCGGGCCGCGTGCGGGTCGCCGACCGCTGGTGCGACCGTCTGGACGCTCCCCTCGCGATCGTGCACAAGCGTCGCGACAAGGACGTCGCCAACCAGGTGACCGTGCACGAGGTCGTCGGTGACGTGAAGGGCCGTGTCTGTGTCCTGGTGGACGACATGGTCGACACGGGCGGCACCATCTGCGCCGCGGCGGACGCGCTGTTCGCGCACGGCGCGGAGGACGTCATCGTCACGGCCACGCACGGCATCCTGTCGGGCCCGGCCGCGGACCGGCTGAAGAACTCGAAGGTGAGCGAGTTCGTGTTCACGGACACGCTGCCGGTGCCGGGCGGGCTCGAACTCGACAAGATCACGGTGCTGTCGATCGCGCCGACGATCGCGCGCGCGGTGCGCGAGGTGTTCGAGGACGGCTCGGTGACGAGCCTCTTCGAGGAGCACTGAGCCGAGGAGCACCGACTCCCCCGGCAGTGCGCGTGAGGGCCGTTTCCCCGTTCGGGGGAGCGGCCCTCCGCCGCGTTTCGGTGATCGAATTGGGTGGTAGGGGGGACGGCCGGTAGACTGCCGAAGTTGCTCGGCGAGGGAGGCCGTACCCGTACGGACGTACAGGGTCACGGCGGTCCGTTATCGACGCGCTCTTCGTAGCAGGCCATCGCCAGTCGTGGCCGGGTGACCACCTTTTTCGTCACCTTCCTACGAGGAGCGCACCATGTCCGAGATCAAGCTCGCCGCTGCCGTCCGTACCGAGTTCGGCAAGGGCGCCGCCCGTGCGGTCCGCCGCGACGGCCGCGTCCCCGCCGTCGTCTACGGCCACGGTGCCGAGCCGGCGCACGTGACCCTTCCGGCCCACGACCTCGCCCTGGCGCTGCGTACGCCGAACGTCCTGCTCGCCCTGGACGTCGACGGCAAGTCCGAGCTCGCGATCCCGAAGGCCGTCCAGCGTGACGCCATCAAGGGCTTCCTCGTCCACGTCGACCTGCTCCTCGTGCGTCGTGGCGAGAAGGTCACGGTCGAGGTCGTCGTGGAGACCGAGGGCGACCTGGCCCCGGGCAGCTTCCTGGTCGAGAACGTGCTGAACACGCTCTCCGTCGAGACCGAGGCCACGCACATCCCGACCTCGGTCACCGTCTCCATCGAGGGCCTGGAGGCCGGTAACTCCATCCTCGCCAAGGACATCGAGCTGCCCTCCGGCACCACCCTGGTGACCGACCCCGACGCCGTCGTCATCCAGATCCTGGCCGCCCAGGCCGAGGAGCCGGCCGCCGAGGGCACCGAGACCGAGGGTGCCGAGGCCTGAGCCTTCGGCTCTGCCTGACAGGCTTCTGCCTGGCGTGACGGGGTGACGGGCCGTACGGCCCGTCACCCCGTTTCTCTTGTACGGACGGATACGAGGAGATCTGAGTCACATGACGGACGACGACGTGAACGCCCCCTGGCTGATCGTCGGCCTCGGCAACCCGGGACCGGAGTACGCGGCCAACCGCCACAACATCGGCTTCATGGTGGTGGACCTGCTCGCCGACCGGATGCGCGGCTCGTTCAAGCGGGCGCAGAAGGCGCAGGCGCAGGTCGTGGAGGGCCGGATGGGTCCTCCCGGGCCGGACAGCCGCCGGGTGGTCCTCGTGAAGCCGATGTCGTACATGAACCTGTCGGGCGGTCCGGTGACGGCGCTGCGCGACTTCTACAAGGTGCCGACGGCGCGTGTGGTGGCGGTCCATGACGAGCTGGACGTCGACTACGGGGTGCTGCGGCTGAAGATCGGCGGCGGCGACAACGGGCACAACGGTCTGAAGTCGATGACGAAGGCCATGGGCGCCGAGTACCACCGGGTGCGGTGCGGGATCGGGCGTCCGCCGGGCCGGATGCAGGTCGCGGACTTCGTCCTGAAGGACTTCTCGTCGGCGGAGCGCAAGGATCTCGACTGGTTCGTGGACCGGGCGGCGGACTCGGTGGAGTGCCTGGTGGCGGAGGGCCTGGAACGGGCCCAGTCGGCGTACAACGCGTAGGGCCCCCGGCCCCGGGCCCGTACGACTGTACGATCGCGGGTCATGACGCACGTCCGTAACGCCGCCATGGTCATCGTCGCCCTTCTGCTGCTCGTCGCGGGCGCCTGGGCGTCCTGGGACTCGGCCCAGCACGTCCTGCTCTCCAAGGGGCGGGAGCACGGGACGATGACGGTCACCGGCTGCGGCGAGGAGACGTGCAGCGGCCGGTACGCCCCCGAGGACCCGGCCTCGCCCCGCCGGTCGCTGACGATCGCGCGGTCGGTCGCGGCGGAGCAGGGGTCGACGATCCCGGTGGTGGTGAAGCCGGGGACGGACGAGGGCGTACGGACGGGCTGGGGCGGCGGTCTGCACGCGTGGCTGCCGCTCGGCGGGGCGCTGTTGCTCGCGGCGCCGCTGATCGGTGGCGGGATGCGGCTGCCGAGGGTGGCGTGGTCGGCGGCGGGGTTGGGCGGTGCGCTGCTGGTGGCGGCGTTCTTCGCGCTCTGAGAGGTTCCGCGCCGGTAGGGCCCGATCGTTATGAGCTCTGGCTTAAAGGTGACTTAAGGCGACGGATAGGCTGCCCTCCTGCCACCCCCCACGGCATCCCTCATTTACAGATGGACGACTGCACATGCGACGCTCCCTCCTCCCCGCCGCCGCGCTCGTCGCGGCCATGGCGGGCTCCCTCGTCCTGGCGCCCGTGGCCTCCGCCTCGGTGGGTCCCAAGCCGCTTCCCCTGCACCAGGTCGAGGACCTTCCGCTGACCGCCGAGGAGTTCGGCGGCGACGGCGACTGCCCGCCGGTCCCCAGCGACAAGGACGGCTGGCACTTCGTGCTGCCCGGCAGCGGCAAGGGTGACGACGCCGTCTTCACCAAGCTGACGGTGGAGTTCGAGCCGGGTGGTACCCAGACCATCACGACGTTCGGTCCGCCGAGCGACAAGCACGCGTACGCGATCTCGGAGCCGGGCGCGAAGCTGGTCTCGGCCTCGGCCGAGGTCTCCGGCGAGGTCAAGCAGGGCTGGTTCAACCTGTCGCACACCTGCGCGGCGAGCACCTCGACCCCGACCGGCACCCCCTCCGGCACCCCCTCGGGGACGCCGTCCGGCACCCCGTCCGGGACGCCGTCCGAGACCACCTCGGGCACCCCGTCCGGCACCCCCTCGGGTACGCCGAGTGCGTCCGTGTCCCCCTCCGGGACCCCCGGCGCCTCGGAGACCCCCGGTGGTACCGAGTCGCCGTCCGCGACCGCCCCCGCGGGTGGGACCGGTGGCACCGGCGGTACCGGTGGTGACCTGGCCGAGACCGGTTCGAGCGCGCCCGTCGGCGTTCTCGCCGCCGCGGCCGTGGCCCTCGCGGGCGCCGGCGCGTTCCTGGTGACCCGCCGCCGCAAGGCCGCCCAGCAGGGCTGACGCACCCCGTCATGACGGTGCCCCCGTGGAGAACCTCCACGGGGGCACCGTCATGTCGGCGGGCGGGCGTCAGCCGGTGTTGCGCAGGCCCGCCGCCACGCCGTTCACGGTGAGGAGCAGGGCCCGCGCGAGCAGCGGGTCCGGGTCCTCGCCCCGCTCCGCGGCGCCGCGCTGGCGGTCGAGCAGGGCGACCTGGAGGTAGGAGATCGGGTCCAGGTAGGCGTCGCGGATGGCGAAGGTCTGCTGGAGGACCGGGTTGGAGTCCAGGAGCTCCTCGCCGCCGGTGACCTTGAGGACCTCGGCGACGGTCAGCGCGTGCTCGGCCTCGATGGTGGCGAAGACGTGCTTGAGGTCGTCGGGGACCAGGGTGTCGACGTAGTGGCGGGCGATCCGCAGGTCCGTCTTCGCGAGCGTCATCTCGACGTTGGCGAGGAAGTTGCGGAAGAAGTGCCAGTGCTCGTACATCTCGCCGAGGACCGGGTCGAGCCCGGCCTCGCGCAGCGCCTTGAGGCCGGAGCCGACGCCGAACCAGCCGGGGACGATCTGCCGGGACTGGGTCCAGCCGAACACCCACGGGATGGCGCGGAGTCCGTCGAGCGAGACGCCCGAGCCGGGGCGGCGGGAGGGCCGGGAGCCCAGGTGCAGGTCGGCGAGCTGGTCGACCGGGGTCGAGGCGAGGAAGTACGTCGGCAGGTCCGGGTCCTCGACGAGCTTGCGGTACGCGGTGTGGGCGGCGTCGGAGACGGTGTCCATGGCCGCGTCCCAGCGGGCGAGCGCCTCGTCGGACTGGCGCGGCGCGGTGTGCAGGGCGGATGCCTGCAGCGTGGCGGCGACGGTCAGTTCGAGGTTCTCGCGGGCGAGCGACGGGATCAGGTACTTGTCGGAGATGACCTCGCCCTGCTCGGTCACCTTGATCTCGCCCTCCAGGGTGCCCCAGGGCTGGGCGAGGATCGCGTCGTGCGAGGGGCCGCCGCCGCGGCCGACGGTGCCGCCGCGGCCGTGGAAGAGGCGGAGCCGTACGCCGTAGCGGTGGGCGACGTCGCGGAGGCGGCGCTGCGCCCGGTGGATCTCCCACTGGCTCGTCGTGATGCCGCCGAACTTGGAGGAGTCCGAGTAGCCGAGCATGACCTCCTGGACGTCGCCGCGGAGCGAGACGAGGCGCCGGTAGGAGGGGTCGGCCAGCATGCCGTCGAGGATGACGTCGGCGGCCTTGAGCTCGTCGGTGGTCTCCAGGAGCGGCACGATGCCGATCTTGGCCCAGCCGCCGTGCAGGTCGATGAGGCCGGCCTCGCGGGCGAGGACGGCGGCGGCGAAGACGTCGTCGGCGCCCTGGCACATCGAGATGATGTACGACTCGATGACCTCGGGGCCGAAGCGCTCGAAGGCTTCCTTGATGGTGTGGAAGACACCGAGGGTCTTCTCGCCGGCGGCGTCCAGCGGGGCCGGGGTGGGGGCGAGCGGGCGGCGCGAGCGCAGCTCCTTGGCGAGGAGCTTCTGCCGGTAGTCGCGCGGCATGTCGGCGTACCGCCAGGACTCCTCGCCGAGGCGGTCGAAGAGCTGGCCGAGCGCGTGGTGGTGGGCGTCGGCGTGCTCGCGGACGTCCATGGTGGCGAGCTGGAGGCCGAAGGCCGACAGGGTGCGGATGGTGCGGTCCATCCGGCCGTCGGCGAAGAGGCCGCCGCGGTGCTCGCGCAGCGAGGTCTGGATCAGGGTGAGGTCGTGGACGAGTTCGGCGGTGCCGAGGTAGTCGCGGCCGTCCTGGTGGGGGGTGCCGGCGGCGAGGCGCTCGCGGGTGTTGACGAGCTTCTGCCGGATGCAGGTGGCCTTGAGCCGGTAGGGCTCCTCGGCGTTGAGGCGCTTGTAGCGGGGGCTGATCTCCGGGAGGAGGTCCAGGTCGCGCTGGAGGGAGTCCAGGAGTTCCTGGGTGGCCCCGGCGTAGCGGATGGAGTTGGAGAGCAGTCCGCGGAGGTAGTCGACGAGTTCGAGGGCGTCGGTGATGCCGTGCTCGTGCTGGAGGATCAGGATGTCCCTGGTCACCTGCGGGGTGACGTTGGGGTTGCCGTCGCGGTCGCCGCCGATCCAGGTGCCGAAGGTGAGCGGGCGGGTGCCGGAGGGCAGTTCGACGCCGACGCGCTCCAGCTCGGCCGCGAGGTCCTCCAGGACGTCGCCGACGGCGCCCGCGTGCAGCTCGTCGAGGTAGTAGATGGCGTTGCGGGCCTCGTCGGCGGGCTCGGGGCGGACGACCCGGAGTTCGTCGGTCTGCCAGATGAGGTCGATGTTCTCGGCGAGCCGCAGGTCGTGGCGGCGCCGGTCGGCCTCGATGACCGGGGTCTCCAGGAGGGCGGCGATCCGGCGGAGCTTGTTGAGGACGGAGCGGCGGGCGGCTTCCGTGGGGTGCGCGGTGAAGACGGGCCGGACGTTGAGGTTCTTGACCGTCTCGCGGACGTGCTCGGGGTCGCCGTCCTTGAGCATGTCGACGGTGCGGGCGAGGAGGCTGCCCTCGGCGGCGCGCTTCTCGCGCATCTCGCGGCCGCGGTGGACCTGCTCGGTGACGTTGGCGAGGTGGAAGTAGGTGGAGAAGGCGCGCACGAGCTTGGCGGCCGTCTCCAGTTCGACGCCTCGGAGCAGCTCGGCGGCGGCCTCGCCGTCCTCGCGGGTGAGGCTGCGGACCCGCTCGACGAGGTCGAGGAGTTCGTGGCCCTCCTGGCGGACGAGGGTCTCGCCGAGGAGATCGCCCAGTCGGCGGATGTCGGCGCGCAGCTCGGTGCTGGCGGTGGGGGTCTGGTCGGCACTGCTCACAGGTGCGGCTCCTTGCAGTGTTTGAGCACGTCTGGAGGGGTACTGGAGGCTTGCGGACCGCGCTGTCCGACGCACCCAGGATAGGTGTCCCTCTTCTCGGCGGCGGCCTCGCCCCTCTTGCCGCGCGCCCCGTCGCTGCCATACTTACGACGCCGTAGGTTACGGAGGCGTAGCCCCGGTCCCGTTCAGCGGGACTTTCTTCCCTTTTCCCTCCCCCTCACCCCCAAGGGACACCCATGACGACAAGCCCAGAGGTGACCACTCCGTCGGAGTCGCCGGACGCGGCCGGGGCGCTGCCCTCGGCCACGCTCGGCGGCGACAGCAAGGGTTCGATCGAGCAGGCCACCCTGCTCCTCTTCATCGCGGTGCCGTTCGTGGCGCTGCTCGGGGCGGTGCCGCTGGCCTGGGGCTGGGGGGTGAGCTGGCTGGATCTGGGGCTGATGGTGGCGATGTACTACATCGGCTGTCACGGGATCACGATCGGTTTCCACCGGTACTTCACGCATGGTTCGTTCAAGGCGAAGCGGCCGCTGCGGATCGCGCTCGCGGTCATGGGGTCGCTGGCCGTGGAGGGGCCGCTGGTGCGCTGGGTGGCGGATCACCGCAAGCACCACAAGTTCTCGGACGCCGAGGGTGACCCGCACTCGCCGTGGCGGTACGGCGAGACGGTCCCGGCGCTGATGAAGGGCCTGTGGTGGGCGCACATCGGCTGGATGTTCGACGAGGAGCGGACGCCGCAGCACAAGTACGCGCCCGATCTGATCAGGGACCCGGCGATCCGGGGGATCTCGCGCCACTTCCTCTCCTTCACGATCCTGTCGCTCGCGATCCCGCCGCTGGTGGGAGGTCTGGTGACGATGTCGTGGTGGGGTGCGTTCACCGCGTTCTTCTGGGGCTCCCTGGTGCGGGTCGCGCTGCTGCACCATGTGACGTGGTCGATCAACTCGATCTGTCACGCGGTGGGCAAGCGTCCGTTCAAGTCGCGGGACCGTTCGGGCAACGTGTGGTGGCTCGCGGTGCTGTCGTGCGGCGAGTCCTGGCACAACCTGCACCACGCGGACCCGACGTCGGCCCGCCACGGGGTGCTGCGCGGCCAGGTCGACTCCAGCGCCCGGCTGATCCGCTGGTTCGAGAAGGCGGGCTGGGCGTACGACGTGCGCTGGCCGGCGAAGGACCGCGTCGACGCCCGCCGCCGGACCGCGTCCGCAGACGCGGCATGATGGAAGACGTGGCGATCGACGGCAGGACCAGTGGCACCGGCAGCGGCGAGCAGAAGCCCCGGCGCGGTCGCCGGGTGCGGATGACGGGCGCGGAGCGCCGCGAGCAGCTGCTCGACATCGGCCGCACGCTGTTCGCCGAGAAGGGCTTCGAGGGCACGTCGGTGGAGGAGATCGCGGCGAAGGCCGGGGTCTCCAAGCCGGTGGTGTACGAGCACTTCGGGGGGAAGGAGGGGCTGTACGCGGTCGTGGTCGACCGGGAGATGCGCCAGCTCCTCGACGGGGTGACGGGCGCGCTGACGGCCGGGCATCCCCGGGAGCTCCTGGAGCAGGCGGCGTTCGCGCTGCTGGACTACATCGAGAACTACACGGACGGCTTCCGGATCCTCGTCCGGGATTCTCCGGTGGCGCAGTCGACGGGTACGTTCGCGTCGCTGATCAGTGACATCGCCACGCAGGTGGAGGACATCCTGGGCCTGGAGTTCAAGGCCCGCGGTTTCGACCCGAAGCTGGCACCGCTGTACGCGCAGGCCCTGGTGGGCAGTGTGGCGCTGACGGGCCAGTGGTGGCTGGACGTCCGCAAGCCGAAGAAGGCGGAGGTCGCGGCGCATCTGGTGAACCTGGCGTGGCACGGTCTGGACGGTCTTGAGCCGAAGCCGCGGTTGATAGGGCACCGGAAGAGCTGAGGGCTCCGCGAGAACTGACCGGACGGTCGGATTCGCGGCGTAAACCTCTGGCGTGCGGCTTCCCCGTGAGTAGACTCGTGTTCAACATCCGGGGGGGTGTCCGACCGTCCTACGAGGTCGTCTCCGCGTGGCTTCCGTCATGCGCTGACGCCGTTCGACGCCTGTACGAACCCTCCCGCTTGGTTCCCTTTGAACCTCTGATTCCCTGGGGGGGATCTTTTTGTTCTTCCTGCACTCCAAGCGTGCGCGTCGTGTCGCCACCTGCACCGCTCTCGCTCTCTCCGCGGGCATGCTCCTCGCGGGTCCGGCGTCCGCCGACTCGCCGTCGCCGCGTCCCGCGGTCGAGAAGCCCGCTCCGGCCCCCGCGGCTCCGTCGAAGCGGTTCCTGCCGCAGGACGGCTCCCGGTCCGCCGGTGCCGCAGGTGCCACGGCGGCAAGCCTCCCGTCGCGCTCGGACCTCGACGGCGACGGCCACAGCGATGTCCTCTACCGGACCGGCGACGGTTCGGTGTTCTCGGTGTCGACCACGGCCGAGCCCGCGGAGTTCTCCTCGACCGGCGAGTTCGTCAAGGACGTCATTCCGATCGGTGACCAGGACGGGAACGGCAGCGGCCCCGAGGTCCTGACGCTGTCGAAGTTCGGCACGGTGCGCCTGTACGGGGACGCCACGCCGTCCTACGGCAGCTACCGCTGGAGCGGCGCCGGCTGGCAGATCTACAACAAGATCTTCTCGCCCGGCGACATCAGCGGTGACGGCCGCGCGGACGTGCTGGCCCGTACGCCCGCCGGCGAGCTGTACGTGTACGCGTCGACCGGCACGTACCACGCCCCGTTCCACGCCCCCAAGAAGATCGGTAAGGGCTGGCACGTCTACGACCAGCTGATCGGTCTGGGCGACAGCGACGGCGACGGCCTGGGTGACCTCCTCGCCCGCACGCCGTCCGGGGCCCTCTTCTACTACGGCAGCACCGGCAACCCCGCCACGATGAAGCCGGCCAAGCAGGTCGGCCACGGCTGGGGCGTCTACAACCAGATCGTCGGCATCGACGACGACAACGGCAACGGCATCGGCGATGTCATCGCGCGCGGTTCCGACGGCACGCTCTGGGTGTACTACGGCACCGGCGGCGGCCACTTCACGGCCCGTCACCAGGCGAGCACCGGTGGCGCCTGGGCGGGCGCGGCCCAGCTGGGCGGCGCGGGCAACGTCCCGGCGCACGGCAAGGAGGGCCTGCTGGCCCGCGACAAGGCGGGCACGCTCTTCTGGTACAACCCGACGGGGACGGGCAAGCTGTTCCCCCGCTCCCAGGTCAGCAGCGACGGCGGCTGGGCCGGCTCCACGATCTTCGAGGTCAACTCCCTGGGCCGGGACGGGATCTCCGACACCCTGGAGATCTACGACGGGCGCCTGTACGGCGGCGAGACCGACTTCGGCGGCGGCTGGGGCGCCATCGACCTCATCGCGGGACCGGGTGACCTGAACGGCGACGGCACCGCCGACTTCGTGGCCCGTGACCGCTCGGGCGTCCTGTGGCTGTACCGGAGCAACTACGACGGCACGGCGCTCCACGCACGCGTCAAGGTCGGCTCCGGCTGGGGCGCGTACGACCGGATCGTGGGCTCGGGCGACTTCAGCGGCGACGGTCTGAACGACCTGGTGGCCCGCGCCAAGGACGGCACCCTGTACCTGCACCAGGGCGCGGGCCAGGGCGGCTACGCGTTCAAGCCCCGCGTGAGGATCGGCGGCGGCTGGAACGCGTACCCGAAGCTGGCCGCCCCCGGTGACATCACCGGTGACGGCAAGGCGGACCTGCTCGCGGTGAACGCGGGCGGCGAGCTCTTCCGCTACTCGGGCACCGGTGAGGCGGGCACGCCGTTGAAGTCCCGCGTGTCGATCGGCACCGGCTACCAGACCTACAACGGCCTGTACTAGTCGCACCGCGCGTCACACGTCACGCATCACCGCGAACGCCCCGCACCGGTCCTCCGGTGCGGGGCGTTCCCGCGTTCACGGGCGGGTGCGGGCGAGGGCGAAGACGCGGCGGAAGGGGAAGACCGTGCCGTGGGGGCCCGGCGGGTAGGCCTCGCGCAGGAGGGCGCGGTACTGGCCGAGGAAGGCGTCGACCGCCTCCTGGTCGTCGCCCAGCGCGGTGAGGACGGGCCGCAGGGCGGTGCCCTTGACCCAGTCGAGGACGGGGTCCTCGCCCTGGAGCAGCTGGCAGTACGTGGTCTCCCAGACGTCCGTCTCGCAGCCGAGGTCGGTGAGGCGGGTGAGGTAGTCGGCGGCGTCGAGGATGTGGACGAAGCGGCGGCCCTGGTCGCCGACCCGGCCGCGCCACTCGGGGGTCTCGCAGAGTTCGCCGAGCAGGGCGTGGCTGGGCGAGGTGAAGTTGCCGGGGACCTGGAAGGCGAGGGTGCCGCCGGGGCGCAGTCCGGCGATCCATCGGGCGAAGGACTCGGGGTGGTTGGGCACCCACTGGAGGGCCGCGTTGGAGACGATCAGGTCGTAGGGCTCGGTGGGGGTCCAGTGGGCGGCGTCGGCGGGCCTGAAATCGAGCCAGCCGCCGCCCCGGGTGGTACCGGACCAGTCCTTCTCGGCCCGCTCCAGCATCTCGGGCGAGAGGTCGAAGCCGGTGATGTGGGCGTCGGGCCACCGCTCGGCGAGGAGGGCCGTCACATTGCCGGGACCGCAGCCCAGGTCGGCGATCCGGGCGGGCCGGTCGTGGGCGGGCAGGTCCGGTATTCGGGCGAGCAGGTCGAGGAAGGGACGGGTGCGGTGGCCGGAGTGACGGAGGTACTGCTGCGGGTCCCACGTGGGTGCGGTGGATGCGACGGCATGCATGTTCGAAGCCCCCTTGCTGGAGCGAGTGGCCGAAATGGAACGGCGTTCCGGCCGGGTCCCTTCCCCATAGTCCAGCGGACTATTTCTTGACATCAAGATACTTGACATCGATAAACTCGACCACAAGAGACTTTATGTCAACAGACCCTCTACACTGATCGTCATGGAGGACGAGGTCGACCGACTGGTCGCAGCATGGCGCCGCGAGCGCCCCGACCTCGACGTGGAACCGCTCGAGGTGCTCAGCCGCGTCTCCCGTCTCGCCCGGCACCTCGACCGTGCCCGTCGGCTCGCCTTCTCCGAGCACCAGCTGGAGCCCTGGGAGTTCGACGTCCTCACCTCCCTGCGCCGGGCCGGAGCGCCCTACCAGCTCTCCCCCGGCCAGCTCCTGACGCAGACCCTGGTCACCTCCGGCACCATGACCAACCGCATCGACCGGCTCACCAAGAAGGGCCTCGTCGAGCGGCTCCCCGACCCCAGCGACCGCCGCGGCGTCCTCGTCCGCCTCACCCCCGAGGGCCGTGACCGCGCCGACGAGGCGCTCGCCGGGCTCCTCGCCCAGGAGCGCGCCATCCTGGCCCAGCTCTCCCGCGCCCAGCGCGGCGAACTGGCCGCGCTGCTACGCCGGCTGACCGCCCCGTTCGACAACATTCCGGGCTAGCGGGACCTCGCCGAGCTGCGCCGGGCCCACACCGGCCCGACGGGCGAGGGCCACCGCCGCCAGGGTCGAGTGCACGCCCAGCTTCCCCAGCACGTTCTGCATGTGCGTACGGACCGTGTGCGGCGACAGGAACAGGCGCTCGGCGACCGCCTTGCGGCCGAGACCCGCCACCATGCAGCACAGCACCTCCCGCTCGCGCGGGGTCAGCGACTCCACGAGCCGCTCGCTGTCCGTCCGGTGCTTGCGGGCCGCCGTCAGCTCCCGGAGCACGCCGGTGAGCAGCGCCGGCGGCAGGTGGGTCTCGTCCCGGAGCACGCCCCGGACCACGGCGAGGAGCCGCTGGAGCGAGCAGTCCTTCGCCACCCAGCCGGAAGCGCCCGCCTGGAGGGCGAGCGCGGCCCGGCGCGGGTCGTCCTTCTCGGCGAGGACGACGGTACGGACCGAGGGCTGGACCTGGCGCACCCCTGCCACCAGGGAGATCCCGTCGACGGCGCCCTCGGCGTCGTCCGGCACCACCCGGGCCACGGGCGCCCCCGAGGGCCCCGCGCCCAGCTCGGCGTCGACGAGCAGCACGTCGAACCTGCGCCCTTCCGCGGCACCCCGCTCCAGGCAGCGCAGGGCGGCCGGGCCGCTTCCCGCGGCGGCGACGTCGACGTCGGGCTCCGCCGCGAGCGCGGCGGCAAGCGATTCGGCGAAGACGCGGTGGTCGTCCACCACCAGGACACGGATACGTGCCACGGACACCCCCAAGGGTCGAGGAACGGACCGACGCGGGCACGGCGCCGGGGGCGGGTCCGTCGCTCGCGCGGCCGCCGCCGTGCGATGACAGTTACCCCGCTTCTCCTGCGCCGTACCCGACCGGGTCTCGCCCCCTGAACAGCACCGGCCCCCACCGGCGCTGCCCCTCAGAGTAGGGGCGGGGCGTCGTGGTGGGGGCCGATTCGCGGAACTGTCCGAAGTCGTCCGGAGCTGGGGGGTGGTCAGAGCCTGCGCGCACCCGCCGACGGCACGGCGGGGAAGACGCCGGGGGCCGCGTGTCCGGCCGCGGCGAAGGCCTCCACGACGGCGGCGGCGATCGCCTCGGCGCGGTCGGTGTCGACGAGGACGAGGGCCGAGCCGCCGAAGCCGCCGCCGGTCATCCGGGCGCCGAGCGCCCCGGCGTCGTTCGCCGCTTCGACGACGAGGTCCAGTTCGGGGCAGGAGACGCGCAGGTCGTCCCGGAGGGAGGCGTGGCCCTCGGTGAGGACGGGCCCGACGGCCCGGGCGTCCCCGGCGTCGAGGAGCGCGATCGTCCGCTCCACGCGCGCGTTGTCGGTGACAACGTGCCGGACGTACCGCAGGGTCGTCTCGTCGCTGAGCCGCGCGAGCGCCTCGGGGAGTTGCGCGGCGCTCACGTCGCGCAGGACCTTCACTCCGAGCGCCCGCGCACCCGCTTCACAACCGGCGCGCCGCTCTGCGTACGCGCCGTCCCCGAGCGCGTGCTTCACGCGGGTGTCGACGACGAGCAGCCGCAGGCCCTCGCGGGCCAGGTCGAAGGGGACCTGGCGGTACGAGAGGTCCCTGGTGTCCAGATGGAGGGCGTGGCCCTCCTCGGCGCAGGCGGAGGCCATCTGGTCCATGACCCCGCAGGGGACGCCGACGAAGCCGTTCTCGGCGCGCTGGGCGAGCCGGGCCAGCTCGGGCCGGGAGAGGCCGAGCTCGAACAGGTCGTTCAGGGCGAGCGCGGTGACGACCTCCAGGGCCGCCGACGAGGACAGTCCGGCGCCGGTCGGCACGGTCGAGGTGAGGTGGACGTCCGCGCCCGTCACCGGGTGTCCGGCCTCCCGCAGGGCCCAGACGACCCCGGCCGGGTAGGCCGCCCAGCCGCCGCCGGAGAGCGGTTCGAGTGCGTCGACCTCCAACTGGACGATGCCGCCGTCGATGTCGGCGGAGTGCAGCCGCAGCACGCCGTCGTCGCGGGTGGAGACGGCGGCGACGGTGGTGTGCGGCAGCGCGAGCGGCAGCACGAAGCCGTCGTTGAAGTCGGTGTACTCACCGATGAGGTTGACCCGCCCGGGGGCGGCCCAGACACCGTCGGGGGCGGCGCCGTACAGCGCCTCGAAGTCGGCGGCGACGCTCACGGCCGCGCTCCTTCCCGCTGCTGGGCGAACGCCCAGGCGTCGGCGACGACCGCCGCCAGGTCGGGCCGGGACGGCGTCCAGCCGAGGCGCTCGCGGGCGGTCTCGGCGGAGGCGACGAGGACCGCGGGGTCGCCGGGGCGGCGCGGCGCGGTGATCTCGGGGACGGGGTGTCCCGTGACCTTCCGTACGGTCTCGACGACCTCACGGACGGAGAAGCCGTTGCCGTTGCCCAGGTTGCAGACGAGGTGTTCGCCGGTGGTCATGGCGTCGAGGGCGAGGAGGTGGGCCTCGGCGAGGTCGGCGACGTGGATGTAGTCGCGGACGCAGGTGCCGTCCGGGGTCGGGTAGTCCTCGCCGTACACGGAGATCGCCTCGCGGCGGCCGAGGGCGACCTGGAGGACGAGCGGGATCAGGTGCGACTCGGGTTCGTGCCGCTCGCCGAGCGAGCCGTACGCCCCGGCCACGTTGAAGTAGCGCAGCGAGACGGCGGCGAGTCCGTGGGCGGCGCACTCCGCGCCGATCATGTGGTCGACGGCCAGCTTGCTCGCCCCGTAGGGGCTGGTGGGGGCGGTCGGCGCGGACTCGGTGATCGGCACGGTCGCCGGCTCGCCGTAGGTGGCGGCGGTGGAGGAGAAGACCAGCTTGCGGACGTCCGCGGCGCGCATGGCGGCGAGCAGGGCCAGGGTGCCGCCGACGTTGTTCTCCCAGTACTTCTCGGGCTTGGCGACGGATTCGCCGACCTGGGAGAAGGCGGCGAAGTGCAGGACGCCGTCGTAACCGTCGTCCAGCCACCCGGCCGCGTCCTGGATGCGGCCCTCGATGAACTCGGCGCCCTCGGGGACGGCGTCGGCGAAGCCGGTGGAGAGGTCGTCGAGGACGGTGACGCGGTGGCCCCGCTCCAGGAGGTGGGCGGCGACGACGCTGCCCACGTATCCGGCCCCGCCCGTCACCAGGTACTTCTTCGTGTCCGTGCTCATGCTCCGGTCGCCACCTCTCGCAGTCGTCGGGCCGCGTCCTCCGGCCGTACGTCGTTCATGAACGCGCCCATGCCGGACTCGGTGCCCGCGAGGTACTTCAGCTTGCCGGAGGCCCGCCGGACGGTGAAGAGCTCGAGGTGCAGTCCGAAGTCCTCCCGCCGCGCGTCCGTGAACGGCGCCTGGTGCCAGGCGGCGATGTAGGGGGTCGGCGGCTCGTCCGGGCCGAAGATCCGGTCGAAGCGCCTCAAGAGTTCCCGATAGACCTGTGCGCACTCTGTGCGCGCCGCGCCGTCGAGGGCGAGGAGATCGGGCACCCGGCGCCTGGGGTGGAGGTGCACCTCGTACGGCCAGTGGGCGGCGTACGGGACGAAGGCGGTCCAGTGCTCGGTCTCCAGGACGATCCGCTCCCCGTCGGCGCGCTCGCGCTCGACGACGTCGTCGAAGAGGTTCCGTCCGGTCTCGGCGCGGTGCTCGTCGAGACGGCGGCGCATGGCGGCCGTACGGGGGGACACGTAGGGGAAGGCGTAGATCTGGCCGTGCGCGTGGGGCAGGGTGACGCCGATCTCCGCGCCCCGGTTCTCGAAGCAGTAGACCTGCTCGACGCCGGGGAGCGTGGCGAGCGCCGAGGTGCGGTCGGTCCAGGCGTCGAGGACGAGGCCGACCCGCTCCTCGGTGAGGTCGGCGAAGGACGCCGTGTGGTCGTCGGTGAAGCAGACGACCTCGCAGCGGCCGACACCGCCGGAGAGGGAGGGGAAGCGGTTCTCGAAGACCGCGACCTCGTAGCTCTCCTCGGGGATCTCGCTCTCGTGTCCGTCGCGGGCGGGGCAGAGGGGGCAGGCGTCGGCCGGCGGGTGGTAGGTGCGGGCCTGCCGGTGCGAGGCGACGGCGACGGGGTCGCCGGTGAGGGCGTCGTACCGGATCTCGGAGCGGGAGACGACGGCGGTGAGGGGGCGGGTGTCGACGGCGGCGCGGACGGTGTCGGCGTGCGCGTCGTAGTAGATCAGCTCGCGCCCGTCGGCGAGTGTGGTGACGGTCTTCTTCACGGCGTTGCCCTTCGGGCGGGATCAAACAGAACCACGCACAAGGAATCATATTCCAACACCTCCGTCAACGGTCGGGCGCCGGTCCGCCCCCCTGGCGGACCGGACGTCGCACCACCTCACCTCAGAAGGGCTTCCGCGGCCCCGGCACCGCGCGGTCGAGCAGCCCCGTACGGGCGGCGAGCGCCGCCGCTTCGAGGCGCGACCCCACCCCCAGCTTCATCAGGACCCGCTGCACATGCGTCCGCGCCGTGCTCGACGCGATCCCCATCCCCGCGGCGATCAGCCGGGTGTCCTCCCCCTCCGCGACCCGGACGAGGACCTCCACCTCCCGCTGCGTCAGCAGCCGCAGCAGCCGCAGCCCCTCGTCGTCCGGCTGCGCCGAGGGATGCAGCAGCTCCGCGAACGCCGCCCTCAGCAGCTGCGGGGCCACCGCCGACTCCCCCGCCCTCGCCTTCACGAGCGCCCGCTCGACGCCCTCGATGCGCTCGTCGTGCCGGACGTAGCCCGAGGCCCCGGCCGCGAACGCCGCCGCGATGCCACGCGGTGAGGGCACGGGACCCAGCACCACCACCGCCACCTGCGGCCGCTCCCGCTTGATCCGCGCCACCACGTCGAAGGCCCCCGGCTCGGCGGGCGCGGCCGTGCCCAGGAGACAGACCTCCGGCGCCCGGCTCACCACGAGCTCCGCCGCACCGGCCACCGGCGCGGCCGCCGCGAGCACCCGGTGCCCGCGCAGCTTCAGCGCCGAGGCCAGCGCCTCCGCGAGCAGGCGGTGCTCGTCCACCACCACGAGGCGTACGCCCATCCCGGTCATCCCCCATCCTCCGCGCCCGCCGTCCCCCGGCACGCCTGACCCGGCAAGGTACACGCTCCCCCGGCCGGTATCGCCCGAACCGGGGACGGGTGGCCGCCCTCGCCGCCGAATTCCCTCTTCCCGGTGACGAACTGTCCCCCGCTCAGGGCCCGAAAAGAAGGGGGCCCCTCCGGTCGTCTCCGGAGGGGCCCCTTCACCTGCCGACCGTCAGCGCCCGACGCCGAAGGACACGATCAGGTACCTCTTGTAGCTGGACGTCGACTCCTGCTTGCTCACCATGGTCGCCGAGAGGAAGAAGCGGCCGTCGGCGTAGAGGAGTTCGGAGCCGTTCAGGCTGAAGCTGGTCTCGGCGTCCCGGATCGAGCGGTCGCCCGGGTTCTCCAGGAGCAGCGTCTCCTTCATCGTGCCGCCGTTGATCGACACGATCCGGCCGCCCTTGTCGTACGGCGGCGCCTTGTACGCGATGAGATCGCCGCCGTCCATGCGCAGCGGGACCAGCGTGTACTTGTCGCCCGCGTCCGCCTTCTCGGGCACCGTCTTCCCGGTGGCGAGGTCGAACGCGATGATCTCGTTCGTCTCCTCGCCGTACTCGCCGCTCGTGCCCTCGTGCTCCTCGGTCGGCACGTAGAGGCGGCCGTTGCCGACGAGGGCCTGCGAGCAGGACTCGACCCTGGTCGAGCGGCAGCGGGCCGCGTACTGGTCGGCGTCCGCCGTGATCTTCGCCTTCAGTTTCCCGGTCTTCTCGTCGATCGAGAAGAAGTCCGAGATGCCGCTGCCGTCACCGGCGCTGTCGCCGACGTCGGCCGCGACGACCAGGGGCCTGGTGGAGATCACCGACGCGTACTGCACCCCGGTCGGCATCTTGAACTGCGAGACCGGGGCGCCCGTCATCGGGTCGAGGTTCTGGATCATCACGTACTGGCTGTTGTACGAACCGCACTTGCGGACCGCGACGAGTCCCTCGCCGCCGCCGTACCCCAGGTCGTAGCAGCTCTGCTTGTCGGGCTGCGGCTTCCAGCGCGGGTTGCCGTTGGCGATGTCGAAGGCGGCGCCTCCGTCGGTGCCGCCGGCCGCGACCGTCTTCCCGCTGAGCGTGACCTCGCTGAACCGGGCCTTCTCGTCACCCGCGCTGCCGCCGGTGACCGAGGTGGACCAGAGCAGCTTGCCGGCGTTCAGGTCGACCATGCCGACCTCGGTGCAGGTCTGGTAGTAGCGCGGTGCCACCCGCTTCTTCGCCTCGAAGAGGATCGGCACCTTGTGGTCGGCGGTCATGTGCCGCGAGGTGCCGCAGACCTGACCGGTCAGCGGCAGGGTCCACAGGACCGTGCCCTTGTCCAGGTCGTAGGCGACGATCGAGGTGACCCCGGTCTTCACGTACGCCTTGTCGGTGATCCAGGAGCCGGAGACGTCGGTGAGGTCCGGGACCTTCGGCGGGTCGACCGAGAAGGTCTTCTTCGCCTGCGTGTCCGCCGGCGCCTTCTCCTTGCCGCCGCCGCCCAGACCGTTCGAGCCGCCGGACCCGCCGGCGGACCCGCCGCCGGTGCCCTGCGAGGTGCCGGCCGTGCCCTTGGCCTCTTCACCCGGGCCGTCACCGCTCCCGGAGTTGGCGTACCAGATGCCGGCGCCGACGATCAGGACGACGGCGACGACCGCCGCGATGATGATCTGGAGCTGCGCCGACAGCTTCCCGCCGCCGGACCCCGGGGCCGGAACCGGCTGCTGGTAACCGCCGTAGGCGGGCTGCTGGGGCTGGGTCGGATAGCCGTACGGGGGCTGCGCCGGCTGCTGGTGGCCGCCGTAGGGCTGCTGCTGCGGCGCGGTCGGGTAGCCGTACGGCTGCTGCGGAGGCGCCGGCGGCTGCTGCGGATAGCCGTAACCCTGGTCCGGCTGCTGCGGGTAGCCGTAACCGGGCTGCTGCTGCGGGTAGCCGTAGCCCGGCTCGGGCTGCTGCGGCGAGGGCGTCGGCGCGCCGAAGCCACCCTGCGGGTCCGGGGGCTGGTTCGGCGGGGGCGGGGGTGGCTGCGTCATCGGTCCGTGTACCTCACTTGCTGAAGGCCATCATGGTCTTGACCTGCTTCTCGGCCGTGTCGTTGGTGGCCGACACACGCCCGGCCCCCACCACGAACGTCCCCTGGCCGTAGGCGTAGCCCGGGCTGTAGAAGCTGTTCTCGATCTGGGCCGTGGACGCCGGGTGCTGGAGCAGGATCTTCGGCGCTCCGCCGGTCGGGGCGATGGCCGCGACGGCGCCGCCCTTGTCGTACGACGGGTCGACGTAGACCAGGACCTGGCCGCCCTCCATGCGCAGCGGGAGCATCGACTGCTCGCCCGGCGCCTTGGAGCGCCACTTGGCCTTGCCGGTCCGCAGGTCGAAGGCGACGACCTCGTTGGGCGTGCCGTACGAGGTCTCGGTGGCCATGTAGAAGGTGTTCGCGTCGGCCGCGACACCGGTGCAGCCCTCCAGGTTGCGGCCGAAGATGACGAAGCCGCCGCCGCACGACGGGGCGAACTTGTCCTTGCCGCCCTGGATCTGCGAGCGCAGCTTGCCCTTGGCGTCGAGCGCGAAGACGGTCCACTTCTTCTGCTCGCGCTGGGTGGCGGAGACGACCAGCGGGTCGACCGAGTAGACCCTGTCGACCTCCCAGTTCGCCTCCAGCTGGAAGGTGTAGAGGGGCTTGCCGGTGGCCGGGTCGACCTGGCCGACCGCCTGGACCTTCTTGGAGGTGCTGCCGGAGGGGCAGTCCATGGCCGCGATCAGCTTGCTGCCACCCGCGTACGCGAACGGCTTGCAGCCGGTGGTGGGGCCGGTGAACAGCTGCTTGCCGTCGGCCAGCGAGAACCCGTAGGCGCTGCTGGTGCCGGCGACGGTCACCGTGTTGCCGCTGATGGACAGGGTGTTGTCGGAGAAGGCGAACAGGCCCTTGGGCTTGGGCACGGCCTTCTTCCAGCCCGCCTTGCCGGTCTTCAGGTCCAGCATCTGCAGCTGGTTGCACTTGGCGCCGTCCTTGGCGCTCTCGGCGTAACCGAAGACCATGACGCCGTTCGCGGACGGGTTCGCCGGCGCCGCGCACAGCTCGAACGGCAGGTCGACGTTCCACTTGGTGGAGCCGTCGCTCAGGCTGTAGCCGGAGACGCTCTTGTACATGGCCTTGACGACGGTGTCGCCGACGATCCACGGGCCGTAGACGTCGGCGCCGTTGCGGGGCAGGTCGATGTTGTTCTTGAGCAGCCAGTTGATCTTGGCTTCGCCGTCCTGGCGACCGGCGTTGAGGTCCTCCTCGCCGTTGGACCCGTCTCCCGAGCCGTCGCCCTTGTCCACCGACTCGGTGGGCGCGGGGGCTCCGGAGGAGGACGTGGCGGTGGCGGTCGGACCGGCGACCGGGTCCTTCTCGTCGCCTCCGCCGACGACGGCCCAGGTGGTGACGGCGGCCACCAGGACGGCCCCGGCGGCCACGGCCGCGATGACACCGGTCCGGCCCTTGAGGCCGCCGCCGGACGGCGGCGGGGTCGGGGCGCCCGGGTATCCCGGCTGGCTGGGGTAGCCGCCGTACGGGTTCTGCTGCTGCCCGTACGGGCCCGGCTGCTGCGGATAGCCGGGCTGGCCCTGCTGGGGGTAGCCGTACGGCTGCTGCGGCGGCTGCTGCCCGTACGGCCCCGGGGCCTGCTGCGGGTACCCGTAACCGGGCTGCGGCTGCTGGCCGTACGGGCCGGGCGCGGCCGGCGGCGCGGCGGGCGGCGGGTTCTGCGGTGCCTGCGGCGGGACGGGCGGGACGGGCGGCGTGCCCTGACCGTGGTTCGGTCCGTGGTGCGGCGGGCCCTGGTGCGGGTCCTGAGGGGCTCCGAAGCCCCCCGGCGGCTGGTTGCTGGGCGGCTGGGTCATCAGCGGTTTCCCCCTTGACGTGAACGGGTTTTCTTTCTACCACTCACGCCCTGGCGCAAAAGCGACCGGTCCGCCCCTTGTACCCAAGGGAGGACCGGCCTGTGATGCCCTCGTTATGCGTCCTCGGCCAATTCGAGCCAGCGCATCTCCAGTTCCTCGCGCTCACCGACGAGTGCCCGCAGCTCCGCGTCGAGCTTCGCCACCTTCTCGAAGTCGGTGGCGTCGTCGGCGATCTGGGCGTGCAGCCTGGCCTCCTTCTGGGAGACCTTGTCGAGCTGCCGCTCGACCTTCTGCAGCTCCTTCTTGGCGGCGCGCGAGTCCGCGGCGGAGACCCCGGGCTTCGCCTGCGCGGGCGCGGCGGCGGGCGTCGGGACGGCCGCCTCGATCATCTTCCGGCGCCGCTCCAGGTACTCGTCGATGCCGCGCGGCAGCATCCGCAGCGTCTGGTCGCCGAGCAGCGCGAGCGTCTTGTCGGTGGTCCGCTCGATGAAGAACCGGTCGTGGGAGATGACGACCATGGAGCCGGGCCAGCCGTCGAGGAGGTCCTCCAGCTGGGTCAGGGTCTCGATGTCGAGGTCGTTGGTCGGCTCGTCGAGGAAGAGGACGTTCGGCTCGTCCATCAGCAGGCGGAGCAGCTGGAGGCGGCGGCGCTCACCACCGGAGAGGTCGCCGACGGGCGTCCACTGCTTCTCCTTGGTGAAGCCGAACTGCTCACAGAGCTGACCGGCCGTCATCTCGCGGCCCTTGCCGAGGTCGACCCGGTCGCGGATCTGCTGGACGGCCTCCAGGACCCGCAGGGCGGGGGGCAGTTCGGTGACGTCCTGGGAGAGGTAGGCGAGCCGGACGGTCTTGCCGACGGTGACGGAGCCGGCGGCGGGCTGGATCTCGCCCTGGCTGACGGCGGCGTCCGCGAGGGCCCGCAGGAGTGAGGTCTTGCCCGCGCCGTTGACGCCGACGAGACCGATGCGGTCGCCGGGTCCGAGCTGCCAGGTGAGGTGCGTGAGCAGCGTCTTGGGACCGGCGGTGACGGTCACGTCCTCCAGGTCGAAGACCGTCTTGCCGAGGCGGGCGTTGGCGAACTTCATCAGCTCGGAGGTGTCGCGCGGCGGCGGCACGTCGGCGATCAGCTCGTTGGCTGCCTCGATGCGGTAGCGCGGCTTGGACGTACGGGCGGGGGCGCCGCGCCGCAGCCAGGCCAGCTCCTTGCGCATCAGGTTCTGCCGCTTCGTCTCCTCGGTGGCGGCGATGCGCTCGCGCTCGGCACGCGCGAAGACGTAGTCGGAGTAGCCGCCCTCGTACTCGTGGACGTCCCCGCGCTGCACGTCCCACATGCGGGTGCAGACCTGGTCGAGGAACCAGCGGTCGTGGGTGACGCAGACGAGCGCGGAGCGGCGGCTCTGGAGGTGCTGGGCGAGCCAGGAGATGCCCTCGACGTCGAGGTGGTTGGTGGGCTCGTCGAGGACGATCAGGTCCTGGTCCTCGATGAGGAGCTTGGCGAGCGCGATGCGCCGCCGCTCACCGCCGGAGAGCGGGCCGATGACGGTGTCGAGCCCGTGCTCGAAGCCGGCCAGGTCGAGCCCGCCGAAGAGCCCGGTCAGCACGTCCCGGATCTTGGCGCTGCCGGCCCACTCGTGGTCCGCCATGACACCGATGACCTCGTGCCGGATGGTGGCCTTCGGGTCGAGCGAGTCGTGCTGGGTGAGCACCCCGAGACGCAGCCCCCCGCTGTGGGTGACCCGGCCGGTGTCGGCCTCCTCCAGCTTGGCGAGCATCCGGATGAGGGTGGTCTTCCCGTCGCCGTTGCGGCCCACGACCCCGATCCGGTCCCCTTCGGAGACACCGAGCGAGACCCCGTCGAGGAGGGCACGGGTGCCGTACACCTTGCTGACGGCCTCGACATTGACGAGGTTGACGGCCACGTTGACTCCTGTACGGGGGATCGATCGACATCCCAGGGTACGTCGCCGCGCTCCCCCGCCGGACGGGCGGCACCCGTCGAAGACCGGGCCCGGGGCGCGGACGGACGAACGCGCCGGGTGGGTGTCAGGCCGTCAGGACGACCGCGCCGGGCACCGGGGACGTCGCCGCCCGGGCCGTCCGGCACGTGCCCGAGGCCGTCAGCGCGGCGGCCACCGTCTTCGCCGTCTCCGCGTCCTTCACCAGGAACGCCGTCGTCGGGCCCGAGCCGGAGACCAGCGCGGCCAGCGCGCCCGCCTCGGTGCCGGCCGTCAGGGTCGCGGCCAGGGACGGGCGCAGGGAGAGCGCCGGGGCCTGGAGGTCGTTGTCCAGGGCCCCCGCGAGCGCGGCGGTGTCGCCGGTGCGCAGGGCGTCCAGGAGGGCCGGGGAGGCGGCCGGCTCGGGGATCTCGACGCCCTCGGTGAGGCGGTCGAACTCGCCGAACACCGTCGGCGTCGACAGCCCGCCGTCCGCGACGGCGAACACCCAGTGGAAGGTCCCGCCGACCGGCAGCTCCGTCAGCCGCTCACCGCGCCCCGTGCCGAGCGCCGCCCCGCCGACCAGGCTGAACGGCACGTCCGAGCCGAGCTCCGCGCAGATCTCCAGGAGCTCGTCCCGGGTCGAGTCCAGGCCCCACAGCGCGTCGCAGGCGAGCAGGGCGCCCGCGCCGTCCGCGCTGCCGCCCGCCATGCCGCCGGCGACCGGGATGTCCTTGGCGATGTGCAGGTGCACGTCCGGGGAGATGCCGTGCCGCGCGGCGAGCAGTTCGGCGGCCCGCGCGGCCAGGTTCGTGCGGTCCAGCGGCACCTTGTCGGCGTCCGGGCCCTCGCACGTGACGGTCAGCCCGGCGGCGGGCGTGGCGGTCACCTCGTCGTGCAACGACACCGCGAGGAAGACGTTGGCCAGGTCGTGGAAGCCGTCGGGGCGGGCCGCGCCCACCGCGAGCTGCACGTTGACCTTGGCGGGGACGCGGACGGTGACCGGGCGGGGGGTGCTCACGCCTTCGCCTCCGCGATCCGCGCGAACTCCTCCACCGTCAGGGCCTCGCCCCGCGCCTGCGGCGAGATCCCGGCCTTCACCAGGGCCTCCTCGGCCGCCGCCGGAGAGCCCGCCCAGGTCGCGAGGGCCGCGCGCAGGGTCTTGCGGCGCTGCGCGAAGGCCGCGTCGACGACCGCGAAGACCTCCTGCCGGGTGGCGGTGGTCACGAGGGGCTCGGTGCGGCGGACCAGGGAGACGAGGCCGGAGTCGACGTTCGGCGCGGGCCAGAAGACGTTGCGGCCGATGGACCCGGCCCGCTTGACCTCCGCGTACCAGTTCGCCTTCACCGACGGCACGCCGTACACCTTGTTGCCCGGCTTGGCGGCCAGCCGGTCGGCGACCTCGGCCTGGACCATGACGAGGGTCCGCTCGATGGTCGGGAACCGCTCCAGCATGTGGAGCAGGACCGGCACGGCCACGTTGTACGGCAGGTTGGCGACGAGCGCGGTCGGCGCCGGGCCCGGCAGCTCCTGGACCTGCATGGCGTCGGCGTGGACGAGCGCGAAGCGGTCGGCGCGGGCCGGCATGCGGGCGGTGATCGTGGCGGGCAGCGCGGCGGCGAGGACGTCGTCGATCTCGACGGCCGTCACGCGGTCCGCGGCCTCCAGGAGGGCCAGGGTGAGGGAGCCGAGTCCCGGCCCCACCTCCACGACCACGTCGTCGGGCCGTACCCCGGCCGTGCGGACGATCCGCCGGACGGTGTTGGCGTCGATGACGAAGTTCTGGCCCTTCTGCTTCGTGGGGCGCACGCCGAGGACGGCGGCCAGCTCACGGATGTCGGCGGGGCCGAGGAGGGCGTCGGGGCTTTCGGGGCCGGTGGTGGTGCTCACCGGTACAGCCTACGGCCGCCCGTGGTGCTCATCGGTACAGCCGCCGGCCGCAGTGGGGCCACGGGCTCGCCCCCCGCTGCACGTAGAGCTTCTTGGCCCGGAAGGTCTGTTCGGCGGCGGGCGCGTTCTGGGCGACGCCGCTGCCGCCGAGGGAGCGCCAGGTGCCGGGGTCGAACTGGTACAGCCCGCCGTACGTCCCCGACGGGTCGACGGCGCCCGGCCGGCCCCCGGACTCGCAGGCGGCGAGCGCGTCCCAGTCGAGGCCGTCGGCGCCCGCGACGGAGGCGGGCAGTCGGCGGGTGCCGACCCGCACCTTGCGGTTGACCGGCTCGCGGACGATCTCCTCGGCGGTGCGCCGGGGCTTCTGCCGGACTCCGTTGACGGTGCGGATGCTGTACGTGACGCGGCGGACGCCGGTGACGCCCTGCCGTTCGACGACCTCGGTGCCGGCGAACAGGTCGGGGTCGCGGGTCCTCTCGACGGCGTACGGGACGGCCTCCTCCCGAACCTGCCGGGAGCCGGTGATCCGCAGCACCGCGACGGTCTGGCCGTCGCGGGGGAAGGAGTCGGGGGTGACGGAGGTGGCGTCCTGGCCGGAGAGGGTGATCCCGGCCTCGGCGAGGGCTTCGCGGACGGTGGCGGCGTTCGTACGGACGGTCCGCTCGCGCCCGTCGGCGAGGAAGGTGATGGTCCGCTCGGTGCGGACGTCGAGGGCGAGGCCCCGGCGCGAGATGGGGGCGCCCCGGGAGACCGACAGGTACGCGCCCTCGGCGCGGACCCCGAGCTGACGCAGGGCTCCCTCCACGGTGCGGGCGGTCGTCCACACCTGGCGGCGCTGCCCGTCGAGCGTGAGGGCGACGGGCCGCCCGTACCGGACGACGACCTCGTCGCCGCTGGTCAGGGCCTCGCCGGGGGCGGGCGCGACGATGTCGTGGGCACCGACGGCGAGACCCTGGTCGGCGAGGAGCTCGTCGACGTCGTCGGCGAAGGTGTGGAAGGTGCGGGGGACGCCGTCGACGGAGAGCCGGACGGCCTTGTCGTCGGCGACGAAGGCGCTGGTGCCGCCGGCGAGGAAGGCCACGACGAGGGCCTGCGGGACGAGCCGCCGCAGGCCCTCCCCCGCGGGCCCCGAGGCCTTGCGGCGGCGGGCGGCGCGCCGGGTCGCGGCGCGGGAGCCCTGCCCGGGGACGGCGGGTGCGACGGGCGGCACGAGGGGTGCTGCCAGCGTCGGCTGCTCGTGCACGGGCAGCGTCGCGCCCGCGCCTCGCCGTCCGGCTCGGTGACTGCCCTGGGAAGTGCTCACGAGGCCGGGACCCTAGCCCCGACCCCGGTCACCCAGCCGGACGACCCGACCACGAAACGTAATCGTTATGGAGCGGCGGTGCGTGCTCCCCCGGTCTCAGTAGTCGAAGGCGCGGGCGGTGTTCACGGCGATCGCCTCGGCCATCTCGTTCTCCCCGATGCCCCGTACCTCCGCCATCGCCCGCAGGGTGACCGGGATCAGGTAGGGGGCGTTCGGGCGGCCGCGGTAGGGCGCGGGGGTGAGGAAGGGCGCGTCCGTCTCGACGAGGACGAGCTCCAGCGGGGCGACGGCGAGCGCGTCCCGCAGGTGCTGGGCGTTCTTGAAGGTGACGTTGCCCGCGAAGGACATGTAGTAGCCCTTGGCGGCGCAGATCTCGGCCATGGCGGCGTCACCGGAGTAGCAGTGGAAGACGGTCCGCTCGGGGGCGCCCTCCTCGTCGAGGACGCGCAGCACGTCGGCGTGGGCCTCGCGGTCGTGGATGACGAGCGCCTTGTCGTGCCGCTTGGCGATCTCGATGTGCGCGCGGAAGGAACGCTCCTGCGCGGCGATGCCCTCGGGGCCCGTGCGGAAGAAGTCGAGTCCGGTCTCGCCGACCCCGCGGACGTACGGGAGGGCGGCGAGGCGGTCGATCTCGCCGAGCGCGTCGTCGAGGGCCGCGTCGCCGCCGCCCTCGCGGGCACCCTGCCGGGACCGGCCTTCGGGGTCCCCGAGGACGATCCGGGGCGCCTCGTTGGGGTGCAGCGCGACCGCCGCGTGCACGTGTTCGTGGGCGGCGGCGGTCTCCGCGGCCCACTGCGAGCCCTTCACGTCGCAGCCGACCTGCACGACCGTGGTCACCCCGACGGCCGCGGCCTTCACCAGGGCCTCCTCGACGGTCCCGGACTGCAGGTCCAGATGGGTGTGCGAGTCCGCGACCTCCACGAGGAGGGGTTCGGGCAGCGGCGGCGGGGTGTCCTTGGCACTCATGCCCCGATCGTACGAGGGCGGTGAGTGCCCGCGTGCGGGGTTACCCTCCCCGCCGGGAGCCGTTCACCGGCGGCTCCGGAAGGGGTGCAGGAGGTCCGAGAGGTGCCAGTGGTGCGGCACCGGGGGGCTCCCGGGGGTGTCCTCGGTGAGTTCCTGCCCGATGGGCCCGGACGGCGAGACCGGCTTCGTCGCCCGCGCCCCCTGCCCGTGCTTCTCGGTCGCCGCGATCAGGTCGAGCACGGACGACACCTGCCCCGCGCGCATGATGCGGACGACATGACCGCCGCAGTTCATGCAGGTGGGGCTGGACAGCGGGGACGGGACCCGCTCCCCCTCGGCCTTGTAGACGACGAACTCGTGGCCGGCGGCGTCGACGTGGTGCTCGATGTCGTACGCCTGCTCCCAGCCGTATCCGCAGCGCATGCAGGCGAAGGCGTACGCCTCGTGGGCGACGGATATGCCGGTGCCGGTGATCTCGCTCATGCCAGCTCCTCTCCACTGATCAGTGGACGCCTTTTCGGGCCGGAGCGCATCAGCGCGGGGCGAACCATGGAAGGCTCTTGGCTCTTCCCTTGCCGAGCGCCCAAGGAAAGGTCCCGGCGCCGGGTTCGGCTTTGCCTTTCAGATTAGCTCTTTGCCGTTTCCGGAGCCTTTTCCAGCCGCGTTCTTTGCCGCGACGACGGCATCGAACACCTCCCGCTTGGGCAGTCCCGCGTCGGCGGCGACGGCGGCGATCGCCTCCTTGCGCCGCTCCCCCGCCTCCTCGCGCACCTGCACCCTGCGCACCAGCTCCTCGGCGTCGAGCTCGGCCGGTCCGGTCTCGGGGGCGCCCTCGACGACGACGGTGATCTCGCCGCGTACGCCCTCGGCGGCCCAGGCCGCGAGCTCGGCCAGCGGCCCGCGCTTGACCTCCTCGTACGTCTTGGTCAGCTCGCGGCAGACGGCGGCCCTGCGCTCGGCGCCGAAGACCTCGGCCATCGCGGCGAGCGTGTCGTCGAGCCGGTGCGGGGCCTCGAAGTAGACGAGGGTGCGGCGCTCGTCCGCGACCTCGCGCAGCTTCCCGAGGCGCTCGCCGGCCTTCCTCGGCAGGAAGCCCTCGAAGCAGAAACGGTCCACCGGAAGCCCGGACAGGGCCAGCGCGGTGAGCACGGCGGACGGGCCGGGAACGGCCGTGACCTTGATGTCCTGCTCGACGGCGGCGGCGACGAGCCGGTAACCGGGGTCCGAGACGGACGGCATGCCCGCGTCGGTCACGAGGAGCACACGGGCGCCGCCGGCCAGCGCCTCGACCAGCTCCGGCGTACGCGCGGACTCGTTGCCCTCGAAGTAGGAGACGACCCGGCCCGTGGTGTGGATGCCCAGCGCACGGGTCAGACCCCGCAGCCTCCGGGTGTCCTCGGCGGCCACGATGTCCGCGTTCTCCAGTTCGGTGGCGAGTCGGGGCGGAGCGTCCGCGATGTCACCGATGGGGGTCCCTGCGAGTACCAGCGTTCCTGTCACACGGACCATCCTCCCAGCCCGGACGGGCGACGCGCACAGGCGCGTTCCCTACGATGGCGCGGTGACCAGTACCGCACCCGAGACCCTGGAGGGCCGGCACGCCGTGGCAGAGCCCTCTTCGTGGCAACACCGGCTGCGGCGTTTCGGCTATGTGCCGCCCGCCGGAAGCGCCGCACCCATCGGGCTGCGGGAGCGGCTCGTCCCCCCGTACACCCGTCCCTCCGAGCGTGTCCTCTCGCTCCTCGGCATCGGCGCAGACCGCGCCGAGAGGCTGTGGCGGCTGACGGCCTGGGGCGGTCCGCTCCTGGTGACGGCGGTCGCCGGGCTGCTGAGGTTCTGGAACCTGGGCAAGCCGAACGCGGTGATATTCGACGAGACGTACTACGCCAAGGACTCCTGGGCCCTGATCAACCAGGGGTACGAGGGGTCGTGGCCGAAGGACATCGACAAGACCGTCCTCGCGGACCCCGGCTCGGTGCTCGTGCCGACGGACCCCGGCTATGTCGTCCATCCGCCGATGGGCAAGTGGGTGATCGGCCTCGGCGAGAAGATGTTCGGCTTCGAGCCGTTCGGCTGGCGCTTCATGGTGGCACTGCTCGGCACCCTGTCCGTCCTCATGCTGTGCCGGATCGGCCGGCGTCTCTTCCGCTCGACGTTCCTCGGCTGCCTCGCGGGCCTGCTGCTCGCCGTCGACGGGCTGCACTTCGTGATGAGCCGCACCGCGCTCCTCGACCAGGTGCTGATGTTCTTCGTCCTCGCCGCCTTCGGCTGCCTCGTCCTCGACCGCGACCGGACCCGGAAACGGCTCGCCGGGGCGCTCCCGGAGGACGAGGAGGGGGTCCTGCGGCCCGACGCGGAGATCGCGGAGTCGCTGCGCCAGGGGTGGCGGCCGTGGCGGATCGCGGCCGGCGTGATGCTGGGCCTGGCGGCGGCGACCAAGTGGAACGGCCTGTACGTCATGGTCGGCTTCGGCCTGATGACGGTCCTGTGGGACGTCGGCGCCCGCCGCACGGCGGGCGCGGTCCGCCCCTACCTCGCGGTGATCAGGAAGGACCTCGTCCCGGCGTTCGTGTCGGTGGTGCCGGTGGCGATCGTCACGTACCTGGTGACGTGGACGGGCTGGATCGTCAGCGACAAGGGGTACTTCCGCGACTGGGCCGCGAAGCAGGACAGGCTCGACGGCGGCGGGACCTGGAGCTGGCTGCCGGACTGGCTGCGCAGCCTCTGGCACTACGAGACCGAGGTCTACACCTTCCACGTCGGCCTGACCTCGCCGCACACCTACGAGTCGAACCCCTGGTCGTGGATCGTCCTCGGCCGCCCCGTCTCCTACTTCTACGAGTCCCCCGCCCCCGGCACCGCGGGCTGCCCTGCCACCACGAAGGAGAAGTGCGCCCAGGAGGTCCTCGCCCTCGGCACCCCGCTCCTGTGGTGGGCCGCCTGCTTCGCCATCCTGTACGTCCTGTGGCGCTGGGCCTTCCGCCGTGACTGGCGCGCGGGCGCGATCGCCTGCGGCATCGCGGCCGGCTGGGTGCCCTGGTTCCTCTACCAGGAACGCACGATCTTCCTCTTCTACGCGGTCGTCTTCGTGCCCTTCCTGTGCCTGGCGGTGGCGATGATGCTGGGCGCGATGCTCGGCAGGGCGGGCTCGACGGAGAGACGCCGCACGTTCGGCGCGGTGGCGGCGGGCTGCCTGGTCCTGCTGATCGTCTGGAACTTCATCTACTTCTGGCCGATCTACACGGGGACGCCTATCCCGATAGACGAGTGGCGGGGGCGGATGTGGCTGGACACGTGGGTCTAGCCACGTGAAGACGCCGAGGGGGGGGGGCCCCGGGGGGGGGCCCCCCGCGGTTTGGCAAGAACAACCACCATTGGGGCGGTAAAACCCACCGACCCCCACGGGGGGGGTTTTTGAGGGGGTTGTTGAACA